>CAXBSB010000245.1:0-10219 GCA_963977965.1 uncultured Schlesneria sp. | reverse complement strand
CGGAGTTTCGTATGAAGAAATCAAAGTTTCACGCAAAGGCGCAAAGACGCAAAGGGGAGAGGAATCCATTTGACTGCCATCCTTTTGTCTGGTTTTGATTGTCGCGATGCAACGTTTCGTTCGGTATGGAGAGCACGAACTCAGAGCGAAATGTACACCGGACGCAGTAGCCGGACTCGTGAGAGTTCGGACGATGCAGATTCGATGCGCCAATCTCACACGCAGCACTGCATGTCCGACTGTACTTCGTGCCCAGATTCAAAAAGACATTGGCCTTGAGAAGCACGGCCCCTCAATACGTCGACGAGCCGTCTCGATGCAATTGGATTCGATGCAAATTGGCGATGCGATCCACACTTCGATGACGAGGTGGAAGAAAGTCAGTAGAATCCAACGGCATCGCATTGCGGGACAAGGAACACTCGCCGTCCTGCAAATTGAAAACTTCATTTCGTGTTTTGACCTTCAGGATCCACCATGATTCGACTGCATCGAAGTATTTGCGTAATTCTCATTCTTGTTTCTGCTGCCCCGGTATTGGCAGGCCATCGCCTGATCACGCAAGGCAACGGGAAACTGGCTATTGTTGATGCCGAAGGAAAATCCGAATGGGAGATGAATTGGGGAGGAATCCATGACATTCATGTCCTGAAGAACGGCAATATCCTTGTTCAACAGGGTGGGGCCAAAGTTGCTGAAATTGATCCGAAGACGAAGCAGGTGGTCTGGTCATACGATTCTGCCCGCCAGAATGGTAACGAAGGGAAGCCCGTTGAAGTTCATGCATTTCAACCGTTGGAGAATGGTCACCTGATGATCGCGGAATCAGGTATCGGCAGGATCATTGAAGTTGACCGTGACGGGAAAATTCAGAAGCAGGTCAAGCTGAAGGTAAATCGCCCGCATCCTCATACAGATACGCGACTGGCCCGAAAGCTCGCGACCGGTAATTATCTCGTCTGTCACGAAGGTGACGGATTTGTGCGCGAGTACGATGGGAAGTCGGGCGACGTCGTCTGGGAATTCGAAGTGCCGCTGTTCGGTAAGCAGCCCAAGGGTGGCCACGGCCCCGAAGCATTTGGAAACAAATGTTTCGCGGCAGTTCGCCTGGCAAACGGCAACACTCTGATTGCAACAGGGAATGGTCACAGTGTTATTGATGTGACACCAGCGAAAGAGGTGATCTGGAAGATTGAGCAATCGGATCTGCCCGGGATTACGCTCGCCTGGGTCACAACCCTGGAAGTACTTCCGAACGGGAATTATGTCATCGGAAACTGCCACGCGGGCGAGGGGCAGCCGCTGCTGGTGGAAGTAGAACCGAAGTCCAAAAAGGTTGTCTGGAAGTTCGATCAGTTCGCGAAGTACGGCAACAGTGTCTCGAATTCACAACTGCTGGATGGCGAGAAGACTCAGCGGTGATGTTGTGGTGATTTGCGGCGCGGCGGCGCAACACGCCACAGGTGATGGGTGGTGTCGCATTCGTTTCGCTGGCGTGTCGGTGAAGTTTGCGGCGGTTGACGCAGATGGTTTGACTTGGCGATTTTCCGCAGGGAAATCGTGAGGTTTTTCTGCTTCCGTATGGTACTTCTTCAGTGCTAGATTCAGTGCGACTCCGCACAAATGTCGCTGAAACTGTATGTACGGAAACATCCTCATGTCGCCTCTGGACGATACAGATCTCGTCCGAATTCAGGAAATCTGCCAACGGTTCATTGCCGAGTTGCGAGTTAATCCCGCAACTCCATTGGATCGATTTCTGGCAGAAGTCGGCGTGGACGAATCCCCATCGCTTTTTCGTGAGTTACTGGCGGCCAAGCTGAGGTTTGCAGGAAACGAAGACAAGCTTGCTGATCTGCAGGACCTTCTGAACCGGTTTCCGCAGTATGCAGAAATTGTCCGCGAGATCTTCAGTTCGACGACAGATTCTGTTCCAGATGAATTAGTGGTCACGGCAGATTACCCGGGAAGCATCCCATCCAAGCCAAATCCTTCAGGTGAGTCGACTGAAGTGATCGCCAGATCGACAGGTCGATATCGTCTACTGCAGATCGTTGGAAAAGGCGGGTTTGGAGAAGTCTGGAAGGCGTATGACCCTCAACTGGATCGAATTGTCGCTGTCAAACTTCCTCGAAAGGATCGGGTATTTTCTGACGAGCAACTGAACGATTTTCTGGTTGAAGCCCGACGAGTTGCCCGGTTGAAGATTGCGGGTGTTGTCGCAGTTCATGATGTCGGACAGGATGGAGCTTCGCATTTCATCGTGTCGGATTTCGTTGACGGCGAAACACTGGCGGATCAGATGAAGCGGGATCGATTGTCGTGTCGAGCGTCAGCCAGAATCATTGCGGACATCGCAGAGACACTTCATCGTGCCCATCTGCAGGATATTGTTCATCGGGACGTTAAGCCGAACAACATCCTGATCGACAAGTCCGGAACTGTATTTCTGACCGATTTTGGCCTGGCCATCAACGAGGTGGAGCAATTGGCCGAGTCTGAAGCGGTCCTGGGAACATTTGCCTACATGCCGCCCGAGCAGGCGCGTGGCAGCAGCAATCGTGTCGACGGACGTGCCGATATCTACAGCCTTGGGGTAGTTCTTTACCAGTTACTGACGAATCGCCTGCCATTCGTTGCCACAACGGCAATTGAATATCGAAATCAGATTCTGCAACGAGACGTTCGTCCTCTGCGGACGATCGACGGTACGATCCCGATTGAACTGGAACGGATCTGTTTGCGGTGTCTGGCCAAATCACCGACAGATCGGTATTCGACCGCCAAAGATCTTGCGCATGAACTGCGTCGGTGGATCGCTGAAGTCGACGTCAAAGATCGTACGACAGCCAGCCCTGCTTACCTCTGGCCGGTGATCACAATTGCAGTTGTTCTCGTCGCGGTGATCGTTGTGGCGATCAGCGTTGGAAGGAATCGCGAGCCACAGGTGCAACCTGTCACGAGACCGGAACAGAAGGCCGCGGTAGCAGAAAACCCGAAAGCAGACGGATCTTCGAAAGCGGAGAAGACGACGTCACCCGTTGAGCGAATCTGGCTGGATCAGCTTGGCCAATCACCTCGCGAATTGTTTCTGCCAGGTTACCGAGCTGGAGGCACATTGGGATTCCGACCCGATCTGCAGGCCTTTGAAGTCAGTTCCGAACCGGAACGCCTGGTTCAATTGGGTGTGTTGGAGGGGCGTTCGTGCCGCATCGGAATCACGATTGAGCAACCTGTGTGGAACGGCGCCACCGGCGTTTTTTGGGGCTACCACGAGGTTGAAGCGAAAGAAGGTCGCGGTGCGCAGTGGCAGTCTATTACCGGTGCTCGCCATTACCCGCCTGATGGCGTTCCCGTTTATCGGGTGGTCCGCCGACTTGTACAGACTCCCGCACGATCCGGTATCACCGTGACCGTGAAAGATCTGGGGTACATGGATGTGCGATTTCCCGAGGATTCTCGACCCGTGCGTCTAGAGTTTGAGCTGCATAAGGATCAACTCGTTCGGGCAACATGGAATGGTGAAGATTTGCCCATAACCTCCGACAGTCTGAATCGTCGAACAAACCCGGCAGACTATGCTGGTCCATGGGGCGTCTATTCGCAGCGTGCGACCACGTGGTTCCGCCATCCATCTCTTCATTTTTCCAAGGGCCAGCAGGAATGACTTGCAACTGTGATTCAACATCCGAAAAGCACATCCAGTCGTTTGCCGATAACCCGATTCTGATCGACACCCCTGCAACGACGCCTTACGGTCCGCAGCAAATCAATATTCCCGCAGGATGTTTGATCGATACGACGGGGCGAGTTGATATCTACAACTTCCCACGACTTGTTGCGCTTCGGGTCTGGGCCAGCATCAATGATGGACCTGAGACGGAAGGTAGTACCGACGGTCAGAACTGGTCAGTTTCGGGGGTGGCAGGGGCTCGCTGGAACTATGCCGGTGTTGACCACTCGTTGACCGTCAGGATCCGCTTCCGCAATACCACGACGATGGAAGAGAGTGACCTGACGCAACAACGGGAATTCATCGGAATCAGTGGAGATCCAGCCTGCCAGTATTACTCGTATTTTCAGCCAATTGGAGGCAAGGTTCCAAGTACTCCCATTGAGGAGATGATGCCTCGCTACTTTCGGGTTACTCCGGAATTCAGTGGTGACGTTGCGTATGGAAAAATGGCGGGCGGGCTTCTCGCGTTGAATTCTGTCTATCTCGCTTACGATACGCTGACCTCAACGCCGGAATGCCCTGTCTGGCGGGACGGTGGACTTCCACCGGGTGTTGGAGGGTGGATGCTGAGGGTGTTTCGTTCTGGAATGGGGTTCGAAGCGAGGTTGTCCATTCAGGGGATGAATGATTCAAGTGTCTTTCCGGCGCAGGTCATGATTTCGAGAAAATGGGCATTCGACTCGAAGAACCTGTTGCATGGTTTGCTGGAAATTGGAAACACGCGAACCAGCGTCACATTGATCGTGGAGCCAGCATGAACTTGCTGCAGAAGCTGAATCATCCAGCCACGATTCGAAGGTCCGGTGGAGCCATTGACCTGCCGTCCAGTACGGGTATTGCGCCTGTCAGCTTTCGTGCCCTGTCTCAGCAGCCTAAGCATCTGGTGTATCATCTCCATCCGGTCCTGGGTTCGGTCTGGCGGCAGAATATTGAGGAACTTCAGCGTCGAATCGACATCTTTAACGGACGCCGCATCATCCATGTTGCCCTGGGGGCCAATACAGAGACTGCTGGAACGATCGAGCGTGAGCTGGAAAGCCTTCAGGCCAGCCTCCATTTCACTCAGAACAATCGTGAACTTGGGGAAACGCCCACGTTGTTGTCTGCATTGAATGGACTGAGTGACCTGCCGGGGATGACATTTTATGCGCATGCAAAAGGCGTGACTCATTGGAATGCAACTGTCGTGTTCGACATCTGGGCACGATTGATGTATACGCTGCTTGATCGGACGAACGAAGTCACCGAGATGCTGACGAGGCACGGATTCTGTGGTCTGATTCGATCTGCAGGGCAACCAGTCGCGGAAGGCCAGTATCAGTGGCACTACCCCGGCAGTTTCTACTGGTTTCGAAATGATGTTGTCAGACAGCGTGGCTGGAGTACTGATGCGATTGATCGCTTTTTTACGGAGCAGTTTCCGAGTCGAGTGATTCGCTTTACTGAATCTGCGGCGCTCTATCCCGAAATGCTTTGGGAGAGTCCGTATGAAGTTCTGACCTGGAAGAAATACAAACCTGAGTCGATGCCAGGTCGCGTCCAGCAGGCCGTAGTACAACCACCCGTTCGCGCCGTGACGGGAAGCCCGCAGGCATTGAAGCAGGTTGGTGTCAAGTCGTTGACACTCGATTCGCCACCCGCTTCGACGCCGCCCGTTCAAGTCACAGTACCCGTCGCTGTGATCATCACCAGTCATAACTATGGCCGGTTTCTGCAGGAGTGTATTGAATCCGTCCTCAAGCAGACATCGCTTCCTCAGGAAATCGTCGTCGTGGATGATTCATCCAGCGATAACACTGCGGAGATTGCGGCTTCCTACGTCAGCAGGGGAGTCAAATACATTCGGGTTGAGCATCGCAGCGCGTACCTGTCGCGCCGGGCGGGGTTACATGCGACGAATGCTTCCCATATTGTTTTCCTTGATGCCGACGATCAACTCGGTACGAACTACATTCATAATTGTCTGGCAGCATTGCTGGCAGATGAATCACTTGGGATTGTGACAACTGACTTAACTCTCTTCGGTGACGCGGCAGGGGTTTTGCACCATGAGCCGCGTGAACTGGAGTGGAGCAACTGGATTCACGCCGGGTCTATGGTTCGACGTGACGCGTTGATCATGACCGAGGCTTATGAAAGTCAACCACCGTTGATCACGGCTCACGAAGACTGGTTCGTCTGGCGACGTGTTGTTCGAGGGGGCTGGAAAGTCACGGCAGTTCCCTCGGCCGATTACTTGTATCGCAGGCACTCGTCATCGCTCACAGGTTTGGTACGGACGGGCTCCTATTATGAACGTGCAGGACTGAATGTTGAGCCTGTAACCCTGGTGGTTCCTCTGTGCCGTGAGAAGTACTTCGATCGGCTGATGGGCTGGATCGAGGGCCAGACACAAATCAGCGATGTTCTGATAATTGATTCCAGTGATGATTCATCGTTTCGCGAGCGAATCAAGGCGCGACTGTTGAGTTTGCCCGCCAAATCATTCCGTTATGTTTCGCGTAGTCCTTCCAATGGCCTTCCCGATGCAGATCGTGCGAAATCGATAGAAACTTATCGTTCCGTACAACAGGCGATGCCGCCGATCTATCGCCACCTGCGCGATGTGGCAACAGAATACATCATGATAGTTGAGGACGATGTTCTTCCACCTGCAGATGCTGTCGATCGATTGCTGAGAGGTATGGACACGAATGTTGGTGCTGTCTCGGGGATTGTTCCGTCGAGGTATCAACTGGGGCACCTCATCGGTGGCGAAACGCTCGACACTTTAATGCCAATCGCAGATCGTGCCGATTTACAGTCCGTCGCATTTACGGGGTTTGGATGCCTCTTGTTGCGGAAATCTGCAATCGTGAGAGCTGCGCCATTTCATGCAGGCGGGCGGACAGGAAATTTCGACATCGAGTTCTGTCGCTCTGTCGGCGAGCGAGGGCTGCGCTGGTTACTGGACTGGTCTGTGCGATGCACTCACGCTGAATTGACATCGTGAAGGCAATTGTCCGCTGAAGGCGCGTGCATCTCTCGCGATCACTGTCAAGTCGAACTCAAATCTTCCAACCTGAGTTCACGATGAGGGCGTTTGCATTTCTGGAGACTGGCGGCATACTGGAAGCCGTTGGTTGATTTACATTCTGTTGTACGAAGGAGTCCGTCATGGACCATTGCCCCGATTGTGATTCGCTCAATGACAATCTCGTATCGCGTCGAAGCTTTGTGCAGGCCTCGGGTGTGGCGGTTGCCGCTGCATCGTTGCTGCCTGCCATTGCGCGCGCTGATGAGCCTGCCAAGGCGGCTCCTGAGTCTCTCGTCAAGAAGTTGTTCGATTCGCTGACAGCCCCTCAGAAGGAAGAAGTCTGTTTCGACTGGGATTACAAGGATGATCGCGGTCTGCTGCGGATGCACGTCTCCAACAACTGGCACATTACTGAAAAGCGAGTTGCAAGCGGATTCTTCACCAAGGACCAGCAGGACATCATCGAAGCATTGTTCTGGGGACTGTACTCGCCCGACTGGCATGACCGAATCAAGAAGCAGTTGAAGGATGATGCGGGGGGATACGGGAAAGAGCAGTCCATCGCCATCTTCGGACAACCGGGAACTGGGAAGTTCGAGTTCGTCATGACGGGGCGTCACCTGACGATTCGATGTGATGGAGACAGTGTCGAACACACGGCCTTTGGCGGTCCGATTTTTTACGGCCATGCGGCCTCAGGCTTTAACGAAACTGTCGGACATCCTGGAAACGTCTACTGGTACCAGGCTCAGAAGGCCAATGCCCTGTTCAAAATGCTCGATGGAAAGCAGCGGGAACAGGCATTGCTGGAAAAGGCACCGGCTGAAGCGAAAGTTCATTTTGGTGGTCCCGATGGTAAACCAGCAGGGATCATGGTCAGTGACCTGACCTCGGACCAGAAAGAACATGCTCAGAAAGTCCTGACGGCATTGCTGGAACCGTATCGCAATACCGATCAGGCCGAAGTTCGCAAGTGCCTGATGGCTCAAGGTGGGCTTGATAAGTGCCGCCTGGCGTTCTATCGCACTGATGCGACAGGCAAGGCTGATCTTGGTGACGATGGTGAATGGGACAACTGGCGACTGGAAGGTCCGTCATTCGTCTGGCACTATCGAGGGATGCCACACGTTCATGTGTGGGTCAACATCGCCGATGATCCTTCCGTTGCGATCACCGCTCGCGGTTGATTGTGCCGACTTCGATCAGCGTGGGGCTTGATCACAGGCCCCTCCTGATTGAATTGTGATGATGTGCGAGTGACATGGATGACGCTCCTGAAGAAGACACGAGGTCTTTTTCAAGTGAGAATTGAAATTCGAATCACACGCAAAGATGGCTTCTGCTCTTGGCAATTGTGTACGACTTGCGCACAATCTGCCCCCTTCAGGTCCAACTCGTCTGCGCGTCCTGTTGAATCGATTCGCCGCTCCCCCCGAGCATGTCGTATTTGAGGTATCGCAAGAGTGAATAAATCTTCTCTGCCGCAAGGTGTGGGTCGGGTGATTCCACCAGTGAAAGTCGTGCAGAGCGTCCAGCCACAATTGACACCGGCAACGAGACTTCGTTTGTCACTCAGTCAATTGACAACATTGCGCTGGTCGCTGATCGACGAAGTCAATCACCTTCGATTGGCGAAGTATGATGGTATTGGACTATGGCGTCCCAAGGTGGCCGACCTGGGTGTCCATCAGTCTGCAAAACTGATTCGTAACTCAGGACTGCAGGTTTCGTCGCTGTCGTTTGCCGGTGGTTTCACCGGGACAAATGACTTCAGCTACGCCGATGCGATCGCTGATGCCCGCGACGCCATCACTGATGCTGCGACGCTTGGTGCGAAAAACCTGATCGTTGTCAGCGGGACTCGTAACGGCCACACGGTGAAGCACAGCCGACGATGTCTGCTAAATGCTCTATCAGAGCTTGCCGATTTTGCAGCCGCCAAGAACGTCCGGTTGTGCCTGCTGCCGATGCATCAGTATTTCGCCCGCACCTGGACTTACCTGAATACGCTTGAAGAAGCGGTTGAATTGATTGGACATAGCGGACATCCCGCCTTGGGACTCGCGTTTGACACCTATCAACTGATGGATGAAGTTCGTTTGATCGACTGGATTCCAACGATTGCCGGGATGACGGGAGTCGTACAGATCGCGGATGCCAAGCGACCACCAAGATCACGATTCGATCGCTGTCTGCCGGGCGAGGGTGGGATTTCGCTGAATGAGATTATCCGCTCCTTCCAGGCTGCCGGATTTGATGGCTACTATGATGTTCAGGTCTGTTCAGCAACCGGATGGTTGGACGACTATTCCCAAACCGTGACGAAATGCCGGGAAGCGGTCTTGCGACTGACCGAACAGACGATCACGATATAGCACAATTGCAAACGTCGATTTCGATGACGGGGCTGAACGCAAGTGTCACCTGTGGGCCAGGGGATCTTGATTCAGCTACTCGACGTTTGATCCGAGACAAAAGCCCGCTGCCCAGACACCGCCGACGACCTGCTACACTCCTCCCGCGAACAACCCACCCCAGAGTGGCTGATGTAGATTGATTTGACATCAGCCAGGAACCCATGGAATGTCACACGATTGGTACAGCCTTGAAGAATTGGCCCGCCAATTGGGGCGGGATCGTCGCGAAATCGAAAAGCTCGTCAATCGAGGTCGCATTCCAGGACGCAAGATCGCCGGAGAATGGCAGTTTCATCCGACCGAGATCACTCACTGGCTTGAACAGGAAATGCGCGAATACACGGATCGCGAACTTGCGGTTCTGGAACAGACGCATCGGTCCGTGGAATTGAATGATCCTCATCCTGTTGCTGCGTTACTGCGAGTCGAGACCGTCCAGGTCCCGCTCGAGGCGCGAACCAAACGATCCGTTCTGGAAAGCCTGGTGGAACTGGCAGGTCGCACCTGGGAGGTCTGGCAGCCTGCGACATTGTTGACCGCCATACAGGAACGTGAATCTGTCCTGTCGACGGCATTCGAAAATGGTGTCGCGATTCCGCATCCTCGAAATCCGCTGCCCGATGCTCTGGGCCAGTCGGTCATCGCTTTCGGCCGCACGATGTCAGGGATTCCGTTCGGGGCCCCCAATCGAGCATTGACCGACCTCTTCTTCCTGGTTGTCTGCAGAGATTCGCGGACTCACCTGCATGTTCTGGCGCGTCTGGGACGCATGTTGCAGAGCGTCGAGTTTCTGGAACGATTGCGAGCCGCCGAAGACAGCGTTTCGGCGTACCACATCATCTGTGAAACAGATCGCCAGATCATCGCGTAGCATGCTTGATTGGGTGCATCGCGCAGAGTGACCATTTCGAAAGAGCCAAAGTGCCACTGCCGCCCGATTAAACGGCCTTTTCAATCGATAGGGCTGAACACGGATGTCACGGATAATCACAAGAACGAGCGATGCCAGAGTCATCGACCCGTTAATTAATTAAGATTCGGCTGCTACTA
>CAXBSB010000244.1:0-10299 GCA_963977965.1 uncultured Schlesneria sp. | reverse complement strand
GGGGGCTGCTGGAGTCACTGCCGGAACTGCGGGTTGAGCGGTGGGTGCCTGCGATGGTGCTGCAAGAGGAGTCTGTGCCGGTGGCATTGGTGGCTGAACCGGTTCCTGAGGCTTCACTTGCGAAATCGGCTGGGCAGGTACCTGTGCCGTCTTCTGAACAGGTGCCGTGTATGGCCGCGTTGCGACGTAAACTTTCGGATCATCGACGATCCATCGAGTCGACCATGTTTTTCCGTCGTCCTGATTGACGACGTTGAAGAAAAATGTGCTGGTATTCAGGCACTTGTACCCATAGGGATAGTTTGAATACAGGTGATCTTTCGAAGTGAGGTTTGCCACTCCTTCGTGACCGTAGTAATGAACCTTACCATCCGAAGTAATCGTCATTCCCAGCGTCCACCAGCCTGGTCGAGTGATCACGGGACCAGGAATATCTTCGCCACGTTCTCCTGATCGAATCAGGATCGTTGCCGTGTTTTCGGTGGTGTGCTGTGGATGGTTCTTGCCGTTGAACTGAATGAAAAATCCGGGCCAGTACTGTTCAACTTCGCGAGAGGTCCCCCCGGTCTTGAACAACTTACCAACCTTGGTTGGCTTATTGATGATGGTCTGGCAATCGGCTCGGAATCCAAACGAACTGCCGACTCGCTGTTCCCAGGTTTCAAACGGCGGAACATAGACTCGTACCACGTAACTTGGGGTCCAGTTCGCCGGAAGCATGTAACCGAGCTTCTGACTGACGTTGGCAATCAAGTCGTCCTGCTGAAACTTATGAGACAACTGACCAGGAATTCCCGAGTAGAGCGTCTGAAGTGCCAAGGCACCTTTGCTTCCCGGCAATCCACCCTCAGGCGTTTCGACTCGCTTCACAAAGTCAGGGGTACCACGGAAAGTACTTTCGAACCAGAGGCCGTTGGTTGCGTAGCCAGCAGGTTGCCTGTCCACCTTATCGATGTTCGTGCTTGCCTTGGGAAGGTTCAGCACGAAGCTCCAGTTGGGGTCTTCAAAATCGTCCGCCAATTCGGTCAGCTGCTGCCCTGTTCCTGGGACAATCTGTGCTTCAACCGGGGCATGCCAGCCAAAAACGGCCGCGGCAAACAGTAACCCTAGCGATTTTTTCACCGGCATAATGAAGTATCCTCTTCCCTCGAAGGTCGAATCCATTCGTGTTCACTGAAGTCAAAACCCAGCGTCAATCCCGAAAAATCGTTACAGTCGTCAAAGTTGAATTTGACTTTTCCGATTGGGTAGAGCCTAGCGGCGTCTCGTCGGTGGAACCTGTTGGCAGGAAATAACTTCAGTGCAGTTCGCACTCGCTGTATCGGACTGTCGCAATGATCCGGTTGAATCAATTCTCGCGTGCCTGCAGCGTCTCGCAGCTCGCGAGCAAAACCTGAATTCGCAGACGTCGCTTTGGGCAAAACTGGTTGCACAGAAGTCGAAATGTCGCGACGATTGGCAATCATGGCACCGAATCCTGCGCCCAGTCTCGACGATGACTCACGCTCACTGCGCCAGATCGAACTGCGCGGTGTCCGGGTCAACAATTTGCGAGGGATTGATCTGGATCTTCCCCTCGGACAATTTGTCGTCCTGTCAGGAGTGAGCGGGTCGGGTAAGAGCAGTCTGGCCTTTGACACCATCTTTGCCGAAGGTCAGCGTCGCTATATCGAAAGCTTTTCGTCATCGGCCAGGCAGTATCTGGAACGGATCGAACGTCCGAACGCCGATCGGATCGCCCATGTTCCGCCTGCAATCGGAATTCGAACGGATTCGGCATTACGCAAAAGCCTGGGCCGAGCCACCGTTGCTTCGTTGGCGGAAGTTGACAGCGGCCTGAAGCGACTGTTTGCGAGGATTGGTCGCGTGGTTTGCCCCGACTGTCAGTGCCAGGTTCAAGCGCATGCGCCGATTGACGTCGCGCGCACTGTAGCAACGCTGGCCGAAGGGACACGATTTCAGATCTGCTTTTCTCCCTCGAACAACGAGAACCTTGATGCTCAAGCGTGGCTTACTCGTGGTTATACACGAGTCATCGATGACTCACGTTCGTTGGCGCTCAGCGAATTTCCTGTTGGGAAAACACTCTCCGATTCCTGGATCGTCGTGGACCGACTTGTCGCGGGAAAGGCATCTACGGACAGAATTATCGAAAGTTCCGAAGTCGCACTCAACGAAGGAAACGGGCGGTGCGTACTTTTCGCGGAATCAGGCGGGCTGAATGATCCTGATTCCCATGGGAAAGCCGAGGTTCTGATCGATGATCGCAAGTGGACACAGCTCCGATTCAGTCGTCACTGGGACTGCCCGTCCTGTCGTCGGCAGTTCTATCCCCCCGAGATCCGCTTGTTTGAGCCGGAATTCCAGGGAGGGTGTCCCGTGTGCCGTGACCCAGAATCACAACAGACGGGGCTTGACTGTGCGACATGTCGCGGAACACGCCTCTTCCCGGCGGCACTCGCAGTTTGGATCGGAAACACAAATCTCGCAGATATTCTCCAACTAACGGCGACGCTCACGAGCGAGTTGTTAAGCACACTCGCGAATGCACTGAGCGACGAGAGCCTACGTGAGTCGGCTTTGGTGCGACAGGAACTGACTCGACGGATCCAGTCAATCATCGACGTTGGTTTGGGCCATCTGCGTCTCTTGCGCGGTACTGCGACACTTTCGGGGGGGCAGATCCGCCGGTTGATGCTGGCAGCCGCAATTGGCTCACGAATCACGGGAACGCTTTGCCTGATCGACGAACCTTCCGCAGGCCTTCATCAGACGGAACTTCCACTGGTTGTAGGCGCTGTCCGGAAACTACTGGATCTTCGTAACAGCGTGATTGTTGTGGACCATTCCCCCACAATCATTCAAGCGGCAGACTATGTTGTCGATCTTGGTCCAGGTGCTGGACCAGCAGGTGGATCGATTGTATTTACAGGCCGGCCGTCACAACTCGCGGCAATCAATGAATCTGCAACGGGGCAGGCACTCGCAAAACCCGGTGGACCGAATACTCCTGCACGAACACCTCGCGTTTTCCCGGGTTGGATGGTTCTGGAACAGGTCAATCATCGGAATCTGAAGAACGTAAATGTCAGAATTCCATTGGGAGGACTTTGCGTTGTGACGGGGCCAGGAGGTTCGGGGAAGTCAACGTTGGTCATGGAGGTTCTGATTCCTGCGTTGAGTGATGTCCTGGCAGGTACGACCGACTCAAAATCGCTGCGAAGAATGGCGTCGTTTCAGGGTGGGGAATCGCTGTCGGATGTTGCCGTCATCGATCGATCTCCGCTCACGCGATCCTCGCGTAGTAATGCTGCAACCTGGATCGAAGCGTTCGATGAAATCCGTGAAATCTTCGGTTCCACTGCGGAATCGAAGTTGCGCGGATTCGGGGTCCACCATTTCAGTTTCAACGCGGCTCAAGGGGGGCGTTGTCGAGCCTGTCACGGCACAGGAATCTTGCGTCACGATATGCAGTTTCTTCCCGATGTCACGCTAACCTGCCCAGAATGCCATGGAACAAGGTTTCGGAGAGAGATCCTCGACGTCAAATACCGAGGCAAGTCAATTGCCGATGTCCTGGCGATGAGTGCCTCGGAAGCTCTGGCGTTCTTTCGCAATCATCCTCGACTTCAGGCTCGATTGCAGATGTTGAAGCAGATTGGCCTGGAATACCTGGTTCTCGGGCAACCAACAGATTCGCTTTCAGGAGGCGAAGCCCAGCGTTTAAAGCTGGCAGCACGCCTGACAACCAGTCGTGGACCGACCTTAATTGCCTGCGACGAACCGACGGCAGGACTGCATCCTGCGGATGTGACTCGACTGATTGGCTGCTTCGAAGAACTGCTGGGGATTGGACATTCCATCATTGTCATCGATAACAGTGCCGAACTTCTGGCGGCTGCGGATCATATCATCGAACTGCCTACTCTCGCGGAATAAGAATCACAGCCGCGTCTGAGTCCCCGCAGACGTCAAACTTTTCCCGAGCGGGCGAAGTGTCACGATCGCAAAGGACAATCGGACAAAAAAAAAGTCTGGAAAACAGTCGGAACGCATCGTCAGACTGGTGGTGTAGAGTTAATCGACGAGGTGGAATCCATTCCACTCACTAATCTCTTCGGGGCGATTTGTCGATCCGAAGTCGATTTTCTAAGTCTGAACCGTGCAAATACCGGAGCCGATCATGCGACGACTGGCGTTACCTCTTCAATTTCTTACGGCATTGGCGGTACCAGGAATGCTGGCAGTGTCGCTGGAAGCCGACGCCGCACCACCGATCCGAACGGCAAATTCACGCCTGACTCAACTAGAGCCATTACCGACCCCGCTCCCTCCAGCTCCTGTGCCAGGAAACGCGGTGGCTCCGGCCCCCGGTCCCACACCGCTGGGAGGAGGTCTGGCACCGATTGTTCCGGTTGCACCTCAGCCGAACGCGCAGGTTCCATCACCGGACGGGAACGGGCCGATGTATTATCAGCCATTCGGGACGATGCGTGATCGCACGCCTCCACCGAAGCAGTATTTAGGTGACCCGAACGGTCAAGGAACGTACCACACACCAACGGATGCGCCGACTCCGACCACACAGCCGGTCCCACCGCTGGAAACTCATGCACCGGACGGTATCACCGATCGGTTTGGGATCGCCCCCCCGCCGGGAACTCTGGGACGAACCTACTATCGTCGGACCAAGCCAATCGAAGACAAGAAGCATCCTCGTGTATCAATCGTTCAGGTTCATCTGTCAGAAAACTACGACGTTTCGTCCCCAGGAATGAAGGCCAAATGGACAGGTAAGTATTGGGAACTGGAATCAGATCCGCTGTTGCCAGGACTGCCACATATCGTTGAGATCGCTGCGGAATGGGGCCCGGAAGGGGCTCGCCAGCGAGAAGTCCGAACGATCCGCCTGATCATGGGCCGAGTGATGGATGTTGAATTCTAGTGCGTGTCACACTGTGTCGCGTCGAAACGCTGGATGGCCGTTCGTGGACAGCATGTGAATTCGACGACGCGGTGACGGCATTTTCTAACATCAAACCGTTGACTTGATATCGTCTCTCCTCGCTCTCACATTCGTGAGAGTTGACAGCCCGGTTGTGACTCCACATCTGGGCTGTTTGCATTTGACGCTGCAGTACACTGTCGTCAGAACACGACAATTAAATTGGATACGATCTACGACATGCGACAGAGCAGAAGTTCGCGTTCGAAAATCAGCTCCTTCGGCAAGGCCGAATGCAGGTCAATGAACAGTTCCTCGTGCCCAAGAACTTCAGTGCGCCATGCCTGTCGATCGAACTTCTGCAGTTCTTCAAAGTCGTGTTCAGAAAACTCCAGGCCACTCCAGTCAATATCCTTGTAGCTTGGCACCCATCCAATCGGGGTCTCTTTCGCCCGGCCACCTGCACGAACTCGATCGACGATCCATTTGAGAACTCGCATGTTTTCAGAGAACCCGGGCCACAGGAACTTTCCGTTGGCGTCCTTACGGAACCAGTTCACGTGAAAGACACGTGGTGTCTCGGTGAGAGTCCGCTGCATGTTGATCCAGTGACGAAAGTAGTCACCCATGTGGTAACCGCAGAATGGAAGCATCGCCATCGGGTCTCGTCGTACTTTGCCGATCGTACCGGCAGCCGCCGCTGTCATTTCTGAACCCATCGTCGCGCCGATATAGACTCCACTGGACCAGTTAAAGGCCTGAAAAACAAGGGGCAATGTCGTCGCTCGACGTCCGCCAAACACGATCGCATGGACTGGCACACCATCAGGACGCTCCCAGTCCTTGTCCATTGTCGGACACTGTTTTGCAGGGGCTGTAAATCGAGCATTCGGATGAGCAGCTTTCGACCCCGTTTCCTTGGCAATTTGTGGAGTCCAGTCTTTTCCCTGCCAGTCGATCAAATGTGCGGGTGGTTCGTCTGTCATTCCCTCCCACCAGACTCCGCCATCGTCGGTGAGTGCCGTATTGGTGAAGATCGTGTTCTTGGACAGCGTCTTCATGGCATTGGGATTCGTTTTCGCACTGGTGCCTGGTGCGACACCAAAAAAGCCCGCTTCGGGGTTGATCGCACGCAGCCGCCCATGCGAATCCGGTTTGATCCAGGCGATATCATCCCCCACAGTCCAGACCTTCCAGCCTTCCTTCTGGAAGTGCGGCGGCGGTATCAACATTGCGAAATTCGTTTTGCCGCAAGCACTGGGAAACGCCGCTGCAACGTAGGTCTTTCGTCCCTCGGGATCTTCGACTCCCAGGATCAGCATGTGCTCTGCCATCCAGCCATCGTCACGGGCCATGGCCGAGGCAATTCGGAGCGCAAAGCACTTCTTACCGAGCAGTGCGTTGCCGCCATAGCCCGAGCCATACGACCAGATTTCTCGTGCTTCCGGGAAGTGAACGATGTATTTCTCTTTGTTGCACGGCCACGAAACATCTTTCTGCGATTTCTCCAGCGGCGCTCCAACGGAGTGCATACAAGGGACGACTCGGATTGATCCTTCGTCGATCAATTCAAAGACCGGCTTGCCGATGCGAGCCATGATACGCATGTTGACAACAACGTACGGGGAATCTGTTAGCTGAACACCGATTTGCGACATCGGCGAGCCGATTGGTCCCATGCTGAAGGGCAGCACGTACATGGTTCGTCCTCGCATGCTGCCTGCAAACAGGCCTCGCAGCGTCTTGCGCATTTCGTAAGGATTGACCCAGTTGTTCGTCGGGCCGGCGGCCTGCTTGGAGAGTGAGCAGATGAATGTTCGATCTTCAACGCGGGCAACGTCGCTGGAGTCCGATCGCGCGAGATAACAGCCAGGCCATTTCTTCTGGTCCAACTTGATAAACGTGCCGTTTGCGACCATTTGTGAGCAGAGTGCGTCATACTCAGCCGTTGATCCATCAACCCAGTGAATCTTGTCAGGCTGGGTCAGCTTCGCCATTTTCTCGACCCATTTGAGCAGGTGGACATTCTTGCTCAATGGAACAGAGGGATCACGTTCCGCTTTAGGTTTTGCCACTTTTTTCGTTGCGGCTGTGGTCAGGGTTTCTTTTCGAGGCATGGTAACTCCAGTCGGGGAATACCCCCGAGATTTTTAATCGTAATGGTCAATCTGATTTGTGATTCAGGCAGCGCCAGTGTGCTTGCGAGTACGGGCATTGCCCTCTTTCGTGAAAACACGGGCTTATGCAAGGGACACGCCTGCTGGTGTTCATTATGCGATAGATGCATCCAGTTTGCACACCTGAGTGAGCTGAGCAGATCATTACCTGCTCCCATTAACGGGACAGCGAAATCTGGCTCTGCGTCATACGAGTATTCGCCAGGGTGCGTCGGCGCGAGAAATAAGTGTCATTGATCGCCGTGCCGAGGTCATTCAGGGTGATTTGAAGTGCGTCGATGAATTCGTGCAGCCCACCATTGATAATGATTTCGTTATTCGTGTTTGCGAGACGCTCTTCGATTTCTGCGACAAGCTGCAGTGCCTTGTTGGTCCCTCGCTCAGGGCCTCCTACCTGATTGAGTGAATCACCCGTTGTTCGAATGCAGTAACGAATCGCACGTGGAAAACGAGTATTCAGAACGAGAAAATCAACGATTCGATGAATCGTAATCGTGTGGTACTGCTTACGAAACATTTCAAATCCGCTGACAGATCGAAGAACCGATGACCACAGCAGGTCATCCACAGTTGTTCCAATCGATGCAACGCTGGGAAGTAATGTGAAATACTTCACATCAAGAATACGGCTGATCTTGTCCGCACGTTCGAGATACCGACCGATATTCGCAAAATGCCAACCTTTATCACGTGACATGGTGCTGTCAAAAATACCGCCGAACAGATGACTGAACTTTTTGACACCAGTGTAGAAATCGGAGTTTGCCGAGGTAACACCCGTGGCAGCAGCGTTTTTGACGTACAGATAGAATTCGTTGAGTGTTTCCCATGCTTCCGAAGAAATGGCTTCTCGAACGGTTCTCGCGTTTTCACGAGCCATGCTGACCGAAGACAGGATCGAATTCGGATAATCGCGGTCAAACGTCAGAAAATGTCGCACGTTTTCCGAAGTGAACGGTCCGTAGTGCTTTTCGAAATACACCTCATCGCCCGTCGCGCGAACCAGTGGTTCCCACTGTTCGCCGCTTGCGTGATCCAATAGGACGTTCAGCGTGACATCGATGAATCTCGCAAGATTCTCGGCTCGTTCCACATAGCGAGCCATCCAGTAAATCGAACTCCCAACGCGACTGAGCATGCTCTTAATTCCTGGTTCCTGCCGTGGAACACGTTCAATTGATTTTGATGGATCTGTCAGATCGACGAGTCATCGGCCGTATCAGTTCGCTGGATATCGACGACCCAGGTATCTTTGCTGCCGCCACCTTGCGAAGAATTCACGACCAGCGATCCTTTCTTCAGTGCGACTCGCGTCAAACCGCCGGGCAATACCCAGATGGAGTCGCCATAGAGAACGTACGGGCGCAGATCAACATGCCGCCCCTCAAAGTGATCGCCCACCATCGTGGGGACACGCGAAAGCGACAATGTTGGCTGTGCGATGTAGTTTCTCGGGTCTGCTTCGATCCGCATCGCAAATTCTCGCTGTTCGTCCAGCGTGGAATGAGGCCCGACGAGCATTCCATAACCACCGGCTTCGTTCGCAGCCTTGACGACCAACTCACCCAGATGAGCCAGCACATATTTGCGATCCTCGTCGCGCTGGCAGATGTAAGTCGGAACGTTTGGAAGAATCGGTTCCTGATCCAGGTAGTACCGGATCATGTCAGGGACATAGGCATAGATGACCTTGTCATCGGCCACGCCCGTTCCCGGCGCATTACACAGAGCCACATTTCCTTTTCGGTAAACGCTCAGCAGGCCAGGCACACCCAGCATGGAGTCGGGGCGAAAGCTTTCCGGGTCCAGGAAATCATCGTCAATCCGTCGATAAATGACGTCAACCTGTTCCAGACCTTCGGTGGTGAACATGAAAACGTGATCATTCTCGACAACAAGGTCCTCGCCCTGAACAAGCGGCACACCCATCTGCTGAGCCAGGAATGAATGTTCGTAATACGCTGAGTTGTAGATTCCCGGTGTCAGTACGACGACCGTCGGATCTGACATTCCCCCGGGGGCGACACTCGACAATGTCTGAAACAACTGACTCGGGTAATTGACGACCGGCCGCACTCCAGAGTCGGCAAACAGCTGCGGGAAGCTGCGCTTCATGACGAGGCGGTTTTGTAAGACGTAGGAAACGCCCGAGGGACAGCGCAGGTTGTCTTCCAGAACGTAAATCGCACCATCGGTGTGCCGTACCAGATCCGTCCCCGTGATATGGCACCAGATCCCTTTCGGGGGATTCAGTCCGATGCATTGAGGGCGGAATGACTTTGCTTTGTCGAGGATTTCGCGTGGCAGGACACCGTCTTTGATGATCAACTGATCGTGGTAGACATCGTCAATAAACTTGTTCAGGGCATTGATCCGCTGCTTCAAGCCAGCTTCGATATGTCGCCAGTCGGATGCCTGCACAATTCGGGGAATCACATCGAACGGAAAGATTTTCTCGGTACCCGCCTGGTCACCATAGACGGTAAAGGTGATTCCCATGCGCAGCAGAGCACTTTCAATTTCCTGTTGCCGAGCTCGCAATTCACCAGGTGGCAGGCTGTTGATCCGCTGCAGCAGTCGTTCGGCACCTTGTCGCGGCGATCCATCGTCCAGAAACATTTCGTCAAAGTAACCGGTGGTGTCGTAATCGTCGAATGTCAGGTTCGTCATGTTCCATCGTTCACGAAGTGAGGTTGCTGCCGATTCCAGAAGTCGACGAACGCCGATAGTAGGATGTTAAGCGACAGAAGGGAATTTGACTCTGGTTGCTAAAGTTGAGAATTCAGTGGGAAGCGAGGAAAACCGAACATCGCAGGCTTCTCGAGGTTTCCGCAGCGATTCTGCAATAGTGCGATTATCGAAGCCAATTGTCAGCATGTCTGCGGTCTGCTCAGTGGCGACGCGACCCGTTTCGGGTATCCGAAATACGGATTAATACCGTGAAACTGTCCGCAGGAGGCTGTCGGATGCAGCAGCGTTGGATTCGGCTGGTTCCGATTTCGTGTTCTGGAACATCGCCACAGATCACCGTTTTCGTTACGGATGTTATAGACCCCGGAGAATACTGAACGGCAGCAGAGTTTCCGCCAGGGTTCTGGAAGTTCTTGACGATCTGAGCGTACTCGCAGTTGTGATGTCAGCGGCGTTGACACTTCCGAGATGCATGAAGAAGAGGAT
>CAXBSB010000243.1:0-10314 GCA_963977965.1 uncultured Schlesneria sp. | reverse complement strand
AGCGAGCCCAGAACGGTCAGCTCAGTCCTCAGGAATTGACCGGTGGGACGTTCACCATCAGCAATGGAGGCGTTTACGGGTCATTGCTGTCGACTCCAATCGTCAATCCTCCACAAAGTGGTGTGCTCGGGATGCACGCCATTCAGGATCGCCCTGTCGCTCGCGATGGACAGGTTGTGATCCGCCCAATGATGTATCTCGCCCTGACGTACGATCACCGGATTGTTGACGGGCGTGAAGGTGTCAGCTTCCTGAAGCGGATCAAGGATTGCATTGAAAATCCGGTTCGTCTGCTGCTGGATGTTTGAAGCCAAGTTCTTGATGGAAATTCTGTTGTATGTCTCAGCATGATCTGGTTGTTATTGGTGCTGGTCCAGGTGGATACGTTGCAGCGATCCGCGCTGCACAATTGGGACTGAATGTCGCCTGTGTCGAACGAGAAAACGCTCTTGGGGGGACCTGTCTGCGAGTCGGCTGTATCCCCAGCAAGGCACTTCTCGAAGCGAGTGAACTTTATCGGATGGCCCAGAGCCACCTTTCCGATTTCGGTGTCAACGTTGACGGTGTGAAGTTCGACCTTGCCAAAATGATGGGCCGGAAAGATCAGATCGTTTCGACCCTGACGAAGGGGGTTGAAGGACTGTTTCGCAAGAACAAGATCACACGCTATACGGGACATGGTCGAATTTCCGCTCCCGGCAAAGTCCAAGTCGATGGCCCTCAGCCGATTGAACTGACTGCCAAGAACATCCTGATCGCTACCGGAAGTGTTTCAGCACCGCTGAAGGGTGTCGAAGTTGACGGTAACCTGATCGGTACCAGCACCGAAGCTCTCGCCTTTCCGTCCGTTCCCGGTCACCTGGTTGTCATCGGAGCTGGTGTGATCGGCCTGGAACTGGGCTGTGTCTGGGCACGACTCGGATCCAAGGTGACTGTCTTGGAATACCTTGATCGTATCCTGCCAGGCATGGACACCGAAATTGCTAGCGAAGCTCAACGAATGCTGAAAAAGCAGGGTTTGGACTTCAAGCTGGGGATGCGAGTCACCGGTGCTCGAGTTGTCGATGGGCGATGTGTCGTTGAATGCGATGGGCAACCACCCATCGATTGTGATCGTGTATTGCTGGCTGTCGGACGACTGCCGAATACGGGCGACCTGGGACTGGATGCGCTCAACGTAGCGAGAACGAATCGTGGGTTCATTCAGGTAGATCGCCACTTCCAGACAACAATTCCGGGAATCTACGCGATCGGCGATGCGATTCCAGGCCCGATGCTGGCCCACAAGGCCGAAGAGGACGGGGTTGCGTGTGCAGAAGGTCTGGCTGGGAAGTACTGTCACGTCAACTATGACGCTATCCCGGGTGTTGTTTACACCGACCCTGAAATCGCCAGCGTCGGAAAGACCGAAGAACAACTGAAGGATAGTGGCATCCCCTATCGCGTGGGATCGTTCCCGTTCATGGCGAATGGCCGGGCGAAGGCACTCGGGCAGACGGAAGGTCGAGTCAAGATGCTGGCTCATGCCGAAACTGACCGGATACTGGGTGTCCATATCATCGGACCGCGTGCTGGCGATTTGATCGCCGAAGCGGTTGTTGCCATCGAATGCGGTGCCAGCAGCGAAGATATCGCCCGATCATCTCACGCTCATCCGACGTTGGCCGAAGTGATGAAGGAAGCTGCCTTCGCCGTTGATCGTCGCGCGATTCACATGTGATCCGATCTGGTAATTGGGTTGAGGCCTTTCAGCCGGATCGTTCTGTGTCCGGCTCTGGTAAAGGTGAGAAGACCGTGGACGTTTCGGATTTCCAGGGAGCATCTTCGCCAGATCACCCACCGATCGATTGGTTTGACATCACGCTCGAAACGCCAGCAGCGAATCTGGCACTCGACGAGGTTCTGCTGCAGTCGGTCGACTCAAATCCGACTCGTGGAATCCTGCGCACGTGGTCTCCCCAGCAGTACTTCGTTGTTGTGGGAAGATCCAATCAACTTGAGACCGAAGTCAACGAGCCAGAATGCCAGGCTCAGGGAGTCCCTGTTTTTCGCCGGGCCAGTGGAGGAGGAGCGGTCGCCGTCGGGCCGGGCTGCCTGGCATATACATTGGTGCTTCCTCTGACGGATGACATGCGGAAGCAAGGAGCTGTTTTCGTCACACAACTCGTGATGAATACAATCGCGATTCGATTGTCGGACCTTCTTCCTGGCATCACTGTTCGCGGGACAAGTGATCTGGTGCATGGTGACAGGAAGTTTTCAGGAAATTCACAGCGTTGGCTGCGACACGCGTTTCTGCATCACGGAACGATTCTTTACGATTTTGACCTGGTTCGCATCGGCCAATTGCTCCGGCCCCCTTCTCGCCAGCCTGATTACCGGCATCAGCGTTCACACGATGATTTTGTCACCAACATCGCCGTGGAAAAATCGTCGCTGATCAAAAAGCTGGTCGCAGCATGGTATGCACAACCTGCGACCTGCAATCCTGAATTGCTGACTCAAGCCAGGAGTCTGGGTGAGGGCCGTTATGAGTCCATGGAATGGATTCGAGATCGTTAGTGCGGGACGCACGTTCGTGTCGCGTCATAACAGGGGATAGCCATAGTAGGATGGACAATCCTGTCCGTCTCTCCTTCTTTTTTCTTCGTCTCTTCTTCATGAGTTCATAACCAAACCTGCGATCCCGTCCGGCTTCAAAATGGCAATTGCCCAACAGTTCGCTGAGCAACGAGTTGACGAAACAACTCGTAAAGCCGCAAAATGGCGTGTGAATCGAAAGAAAGGATTCCCATGCCAAAGCGAGTTCTGCACTCAAGCTTGCGACCCAAGACTCTGCTCTTGGTCTGCGCCCTGTGCACCGCCGTGTACGCTCCGGCCAGTGCCAATCCCCCAGGATCAGAGACTGGTACAAGTTGGAATTCTTTCCGGCATGATTCGAATCACACTGGCGTCGCCTTATGCACATTGACGAACGATCTGGAGCTCCTCTGGGAGTCGACGCTTGGCGATCAATTGCTGGGGACACCAGCGATCGTCGGGGATGAAGTCTACGTTTCCTGTTTATCCGGCGAAGTCGTCTGCCTGGACAAGACGACGGGACGCCGGAAATGGGCTTACCGAACCATGGAAGTCGTCCCGAAGAATTCGTTTGCACCGGGATTCAAGTCGTCTCCCACAGTGACGGGAGATTCGATCTACCTGGGTGACGAAGAGGGCGTTTTTCACGCGATTCATCGCAGGACCGGCAAAGGAAAGTGGAAGTTCAATACGGGCGGCGAGATCTTCAGCGGAGGGGCTGTGATTGGCGGCCGTGTGATCTTTGGTTCTTACGATGGGCGACTTTACTGTTTGAATGAACGAGATGGTTCGCTGGCGTGGCGCTACGAAACGAAAGGCCGTATTCATAGCACTCCCGTGATCGTGGACCAGATGGCTCTGGTGACCGGCTGCGATCAAAGCCTGCATGGTGTTGACATTCTAACAGGAAAGCCGGTCTTCGAACTGCCGTTGAACGACACATTCATCGCAACGCCCTCAGTCATCGACGATACCCTCTATGTCGGAACTTACAGTGGCTACGTCATCGCGGTTGATTTCCGCAAGAAAGAGATTTTGTGGCGCTATGCAGAAAGCGAAGGGCATCCATTTCAGTCTTCAACCTCTGTGACGGACAATCTCGTCGTCCTGGGAGGTCATGACCGACGGATTCATGCGATCAACAGATTAACTGGCAGCAAGAAGTGGACTTTTCCAACGAGAGCCAAGGTCGACAGTTCCCCTGCTGTTGTCGATAGTCGAGTTTTCATCGGTTCGGCCGACGGTAACTTGTACGGACTGTCACTGTCGGACGGCAAAGAAGTCTGGAAGTACAACATCGGCAAGCCCATTTCAGCCGGCCCTGCCATTGGTGAAGGAGTACTGGTCGTCAGCAGCGCCAGTCGCGACGGTCGTCTGTACTGCTTCGGCAAGAAGTAAAAGACCGAGTCCAATTCGTTACGACGACGGACACAACAAACTTACGAACGACACCGCTCAATCGTCCTGAGCATTGCCGCACACATTTCCGGGCCTGACTTGTCTGTGAATGGAAACTGATTGCAGTACTTCGGCGATTGATATCCGGCGTAACTGCGAGCCTCGATATCGTGTGCATCCGGCAGATAGCCGATCCGTCCGTTTGAATAACACGCAATCATCAATTCGGGGACATGTGATTGTCGACGAATGTCGATTGCAAACGGAGTGAAGAACTCTGACGAATTGGATGTGATGTACAAATCGCCGAAGCGAATGGATTGAACTTCGGTCTCAAGTGACTCCGGCCTGGTCTCCAGATCTGCCAGGATCTTGTCCGTCCATTCGATGTGAAACCTCGCCATCGCCATGACGGCTTTGACCTCGTCGCCGCCATGGCGTTTGACCATATCATCGGGCCGGTTGGTCATGGAACGACCGATGGTTTGTCGCCAGTTCGTCGCGTCACGTGTCCGGAGTCGTTGCTCCGCTTCCTCACGGTCTCGTTGGACTTCTTCTCTGGTCCAGCGTCGTGTTGGCAGCCTGGCAACCTCACTGGCAAAGCTGACCTGCCGCGAATGCATTGATTCGCAGTCAACCTGAGTTTCGAGGGCTATCGAAGCGATCAGGCGTGCCGGTTCGTGATGGCGTTCTTCGTCGATGTATTCCCGCAGAAAGTTAACGTCTCCACAGGCTCCCTGCACATACATGGCAATGACACCTGGCAGGGATTGTTCGATCAGATCGCAGACTTCACCGGGCAAATCGCGTGAGACATCAAATGGACGCCAGTCCGTTGTGACTGTCGGATGTGCACCAAAGTTGACGACGAACGCGATCGGGGTTCCTTCCTGAGTAGAAACCTTGAGCGTTGCGACGGAACTGTCGATCAGTCCGCCCGGCCGAGTTCGATTAAACGAGTGTCCGACAAGTTCGCCGTGTGATGTACTGAGGATCGCAGGTTGACGGCATTTCCAGGCGAGGATGGCCGTAGTTGCGGCCTGGCGACTCGCCCAGTCCTCATAAACGGGGTCGCATTCACCAACGCCCAGCAACCCACCAGCGGCGGGGGCGTTGTGACTGTGCGAGCAGGTCAGCAGGATTGCTTCCGGGGGGATGCCGGTTTCGTGTGAGATTCGTTCACGTGTCAAACGCGTGAAAGCGGCATCGATCACCATCAGATCCAGCGTCAGCAGGATCGCCTGTCGCTGCCCGTCATCGACGACAAGCGCCGTCGCATTCAAATCATCATGAACGCGTTGCCACCGACGTTCGATGTAGTATCCCCATCCCGTCAGTTCCACGCCCCAGAAAGGCGTCAGACAAGTCCTTGCAACACCTGCTGTAAGCATGACATGGCCTTTGAATGACGATTTCGCGCGGTGCTTGAAGTCCTCAAGGTCCACCAATCACTTCATAGTTGGCTGCAGAATCACCCGGAGTGGTCAATTCGACACGCAGCGTCGGCTGTTCACGAGCAGACACTTCTACACGAACTGTGATCACATGCCGACCGGACGTTAATTCAACGTCGTATTCTTTCTTCGTATCAAACGCTTCGGCGTCGAACCACGACTGACAGTTTTCTGTCGAGGCAATCTTGATTTTCGCCTTTCCATCGGCGCTGACATTGATTTCGCCCTGCAGAATCAGCACCACGGGCTTATCACCCGTTCGCAGTTCTTCCAGAGGAAGCGTTCCCGCGACCTGGGCATATGCAGAACCCCATTCGGCAGGTTGACTTCCCAGAACAAACTGACGGATATGTTCGAGGTGAGGGACATCAGCAGTTAGTTCCGTCGCGGGTTGACGTAGAACTCGCCATCGCTGAATCACCTTTCCCTGCTGAACTGCGTACGGACCAGGCTTGCCAAGTTCTGAGACAAACTTTGCGAGGTCGAGCAATTCATCGCGCGTCAGGAACTTTGTCAGCCCTTGCGGCATCAGAGACTTTCCTTCGATTTCCTCTTCAATATCCGCGGTGGGGATTTTGACGGTGTTACCATTGGCATCTCGAATGTTGACACGAACATCATCACGGTCGATGACGACACCTGTCAGAACCTTTCCGCTGTCGAGAGCGAAAATACGGGTGACATATTGCTCCTTCACAGCAAGATTCGGATTGAGGATCGAATTCAGGACGTAATCGACGGGTGAAGTCCCACCGACGGCACTCAGATCCGGGCCAACCTGTCCGCCGGCTCGAGTGATGCTGTGGCACTTCATGCAATTCAGATCTTTACGTCGAAAGATTTTCTCGCCGCGAGCAGGATCACCCTTCGCGATCACATCGGCAGCAATTTTTGCAACCTCTTCGGCTGTCGGCGGCGGCGCATCGGCCGCGATCCCCGCAGCCTTGCTCAGAACATCGGACAGTGATGCATCACTGCGACCGACGGAGTACATGTAACGAAGAGAACGCTTCGCCACATCGGCATTCAGCTTCTGCGACGAAATGGCCTTGGCAAGCTCATCAGCCCCCCCCTTGCGATCGAGAAACGCGGCAAGCATGTCGTCAGGTTCGTCTTTGGGAGTCGAGTCCGACAGTATCGCGGCCGCCGCCTGGCTGGCCTGTGGCAGATCGAGTCCCGACAAGCCCGCCGCGGCCTGCATCCGAACAGTCAATGGCGAGTCTTTACCGACGAGCTTGGTCAGTGTTGTCTTCGATGTGCTGTCGCCGATGGCAACCAGACCTTCAATGGCGACTCGCCGCAGTTCGGCGGACACCTTCTGGTCGAAGGCAAGCGACTGCAGTGCGGGTGAGATCGCTGCATCTTTCCAGGTGGATGCCAGCTTGATTGCCGCCTGCTGGAGCGACGGGTTCTTGATTGCGTCAGCGCCAACAACCAGTTTCTCAAGGGGAGCCAGTTCCCCGGCAGGTTTGACCTTGCGAGTGACGGCGGCGTCGGTCAACCACTGCAACGATTTTTGTCGCAGTTCTGGAGCGAAGCCTTCTGGCTGAAGTGCCTTTTCGAAGATCACTTTCAGATCGTTCGCATTGCCACGATTACAGATCATTTCGACAACGGCCGCCTGTCGCTCGGCAGGAAGTCGACCACTCTGGAACAGCTTCATCAGCGGCCCAACGGCACTTTCGACCTCTTCCGCGCCGACATGGACGAATGCATTCAACACGGCCACTACAGCAACGAGCGACAGCGCTCGCACGACAGATTTCATTCTCAAACACTCCTGCAAAACAACGTTGGAGTTCAGGTTCGCACCTGAACTCCAACGATTCTCTCACGCAAACTACTTCTTTCGACGATCGAGCGTTTTCGTCGTTTCATCAAGCTGGAACTTGAGGTATCCATCTTGCGGATGAATCAGCGACTCGACCGCAACTTCACTGGCCTTGGCAGCGTCCTTGCCCGTGAAGTAACTCAAGCCCCAGATGGCATGCAGCCGAACCGAAGCATTCTCGTCGTTGATTTGAGCGCTGAACAGATCCAGCGGCTGAGGTACACGATCACGCCAATAGGTCAGGACTCGCGTTGCTGCGGCACGGGCCTTTGGTTCAGGAGATCGAAGTACCTTCTTCAGCAGATCGGCGTCAACCGCATTATGGCTCTGGTGCAACCACAACCCCTCAAGCACGTGGTGTTCGTAATTCGCGTTACCGGTATCAAGGGCTGAGATCCACTTCTTGGCGGCAGGAATCACTTCGTTGGTCGGACGACCCGACAATTCGACACGAGCCAGATGCCGAGTCCGATTGTCGACGTGCTTGAGCAGATCGAGCAGCTTTTCGACAGGCTGTCCGGCAACGGCAACTGGCTTCAGCAGTTCACGTCCTTCGTAACGAACGCGATAGACTCGGCCGTGATCATGATCTCGGCTGGGATCTCGCAGATTGTGCTGCATGTGTCCGATGATCGGATTCTGCCAGTCGGTGAAATAGATCGCTCCATCCGGCCCGACTTCGACGTCGCCCGGTCGGAAATTCGGATCGGACGAGAAGACGATTGGCTCGACTTCAACCGCCGCAAGACTCGATTCCTTATCCTGTGGCTTGTATTGCAGGATCCCCTGGAAGCCGATCACGTTGTTGACGAGGATGTTTCCACGGAATTCCTCCGGGAAATGGCTGCTGCTCAGCACTTCGGTACCTGAACAGGGGCGGGTGCGCTGCTGATAGACCTGGGGTGGTCGACCGTGCTTGTTGGGGTAATCGAGATCCCCTGAGAAGAGCAGACCGTGATAGGGCTGTGATCCAGTTCCGTCCCAGACGATGTCACGACCCCAGGCGTCGAAAATGTGACCATGCGGATTCGCAAACCCGAACGACACATAGACGTCGGTCTTATGGGTACGGGGTTCGTAGCGGAAGACGGCACCATTCGCAACGCGGCGTGGAGGACCCCATGGGGTTTCGATCTGCGAATGATGGAAGGTTCCTTCCTGCATGTACATCGATCCTCCCGGATCGAGTGCAAAGCTGTTGATGGTGTGATGCGTATCGGCTGTATCGAAGCCGTGAACGAGGCGTTCCTTGACGTCGTACTTGTCATCGCCGTTCGTGTCTTTCAGGAACAACAGGTCTGGCCCCTGGGCAACCAGGACACCACCATTCCAGAACTCAAAACCGGTCGGGTTGTGGATGTCTCCGGCAAATTCAATGCATTTGTCGGCTTTGCCGTCGTTGTTGGTGTCTTCCAGGATCAGCAACCGATCATCCATCTTTTCGGTTGGTTTCCAGTGTGGATAGGTGCGCCAGCAGGCGACCCACAGTCGGCCCTTGGTGTCGAAGGCCATCTGCACGGGCTTGACCAGTTCCGGGAACATCGTTTCATCAGCGAAGAGTTCCACCTTCATATTCTTATGAACGGTCATCTTCGAGATGGCATCCTGCCCTGACAGGAAGATGTGCTTGCCATCGGGAAGCGGGCCTGGCTTGTTCGAAATCACAGGAATGAACTCGGGCAACTTGCTGTCGTCAGGCTTGACGGTTTTCCCTTGTGCCGTTTCCCAGATCGCCTTGTCACGGTTTGACGTAAGGGTATCCAGAACGTCCAGTTCGCGTTGTCCGACCGAGTAATTCGACAGCCCATCGCCGTATCCGCCGGGGCCTTCTGCGAACTTCAGGAAGGCTCGATCACCGTAGGTCGAATAGCCATCGGTGACTCGATAGCGATTGAACCAGTAGAAGTTCTTATCCCGCACTGTCGCCAGCAGTCGTTCCAGAGCAGCACCATCTCGTTTGAACATCGGACCGTTGGGAAACAGCCCTCGTTCAGCGACAGCGGCAACAATTCGCTCACCATGCGGATTCAGGTGAACACCATTGATTGTGTGTGATCCCCCTTTACCAAACATTTCAGAGGTTGGCGTAAAGAGATCAACAAACTGAGCTCCATTTGCTTTTGCGACTTCACCCATCGCGGCGGAGTAGGCCTTCAAACGTGCATTTGATGCATCGATGTCAGCCTTCGAAGGAAGGTTCGGCGTGTCGATGTATTCATGAGCGATGGGCGAGAACAACACCAGCTTTGGTGCCGACTTGCCATTGTATTTTTGAGCCAGCGTGTGCTTGATGAATTCTTCGACGTTCTTCTTGAACGCAGACAGGCCAGCTTCCCCGGCCCAGGATTCGTTGTAACCGTAGAAGGCGAACACGACGTCTGCCCGGGTGTTCGTCAGTTCGAAACGGTTTTCCCGAACCTTTCCTGCATCGCGGGGTGACAACTTTTGAGGCTGCGGGCACGGGGCAACTCCAGACAGCCATTCATCCTGCGACCCGAAAGACATCGAACGCATGCGATGATTGGGGTTCTTGTAGCCATCAATTTCGTCACCGCTGTAGCCCATGTTGCGAAAAACCAGTTCATGGCTCGCAAACCGGGAGTGGATCAAGGTTTCCAGCCAGCCATCATGCTGCATTCTCTCAGCAAGCGTATTGCCGATGATGCAGATATGGTCCCCCTTTTTCAGTTCAAGATCCTGAGCCGGGGCTGTGCCAGCCGCAGCAATCACCGCAAAAACCAGAAACAGCGATTTCATCTTCATTGAGGAGTCCTTGTGGATCACGTTTCCAACCCAACTTCACAGTCTCAACTTCACAGTTGTGGGCAAAACAGTTTGACAACATCGAGTGCAATTGTCATCTGAAACGAACCGCAATCGAGCTCAATCCCAAAATGCCCCAGCCACACTCGTAAACTCCAGAATCTCCGTCGCGGAAAGTTCGCGCGGTGGATAGCATCGTGTGAATCTGAAAGGCCTGTCCCGGCCCGGTTTCCGCAAATCTTTGCTCGCTGGCATTCTCATGGATCTTCCACCACCCACCGACACCTC
>CAXBSB010000242.1:0-10324 GCA_963977965.1 uncultured Schlesneria sp. | reverse complement strand
GTGCACAAGGACGTCGCAACGGCGCTTCGTGAGCGATGCCAGGCCCCGGCCTTCGGCCCCGAGCACCATGCTCGCTCGCCCGACGCCCTCCCACGAAGGGCCTGAGTAACTGAACTTCGTTGGGCAACCCAGGTTTCAACCACCGATTGGCCAGTCGGATCGGCTGCCCCATGTCCTGTCAACCCAGCCGGAACCGGTAATCAATCTCGCAGCGGTTCAACTGAGACCCACCCTGTAAATTCCGAAAATGGCTGTATTCGTCAAGAAGGAACCTTGGCCGGCGATTACCAAGGCCGTCAGCAGTTGCCGCGGAAAGGTCTATGCGGCTTCGGGGTACGTGAGCGACGGCGCATTCGAGTTGCTGCCGCTCAAGAGGGGTGACGTCCTCGTGTGCGATGCTTCGCCCCAGACAGTTCGGAGCGGCGCAACTGACCCCCGAGCATTGCGTCCCTTCCTCAAAGAAGGTGTCGAAGTGTGGAGCAAAGCAGGTCTCCACGCAAAAGTTGTCGTGCTCCCCAGAAGAGCTTTTGTCGGTTCAGCTAACGCTTCGAACAACTCCGCACGACGCCTCTTTGAGGCAACCCTCGAGACTACGAATCTTGCCGAGGTGCAGGAACTTCGATCGTTTGTTCAGGAACTTCGATTGAGCCCTGTCACCGAGAGCGTGATTCGCGGGCTCGAGGCGCTGGTGCCCAAGCGTCCGAAGCTCGGGCCCGCCGCAACCGATCCCGCGAGGCTTCCGACGACCGTCGACCGATTACTGGTGATCGACCTCGCGACCGGCGACTTCACGGCCCAAGATGAGCGAGCGCTGGAGAATGGCAAAGCCACTGCGAGGGAGAAAGCAAGGGCCTCGGCGACCGACTATTCGCTGACCGAGTTTGCATTTAGCACCAAGGAGCTCGAGGATCTCGCCGACGGCGACTGGGTGCTGTGCGTCGTCGACAGCAAGCCCGAACCACTGGCGGCGGTCGTCCACAAGGAAACCTTTGGGCAGCGGTGTGTCGTCTGGTTGGCCACGCCAAAGTCTGCCAACGCACTCTCGGACGTTGCGTCGCTCGGGCTAGGGCGAGATCTACGCGTCGACGAGGTACGAACAGTGGGGCGCGCAAAGGGCTGATTCCCAGTCCGCCGAATGTGAGAAACCCGAGCAGGATGAAGTATTGCTCAACGTAGGGATGGACGTGGGCTGTTCCTCTCGTCGTGACCAATACGTAATGGCGGTTGTCAGCAGTACGCACATAGTTGGGGAGCACGTCGGAGTACCATACAGGAGCCTTTTGGACCCGCGAACCGTCCGTTAACGTGACCTCCGGATTATTCGGATCAGCCAGACGATGGTAATCCTCGGCGGTTACGACTTGGACATCGTATTGCGAGGGTGCCAGTACACGGTTTTGTCTCTCGGCATGAACGAATCGTAGGAAGATCCAAATGGATACGTTTAGAGAAAGGAGAACGAAGAAAACTGAGGACAACAGCACGCTTCGAGTCACAGGATTGGAGAATTTCATGCTCGTTTTTCTTTGGAATCGCGTCCAAGGTCCGTGTTATTTTCGTTCGACGATCATCTTCGCGGTCTGTTCCCCCTCAGGCCACTTCGCCGGGTGCCACTGGCGACAGCCTTGTGTCGCCAGTGCCGATGTGACTCAAGCTGGGGAAATGTTGGACGGAACCAGACACAACTTCGATGATGTCCCGTTCGACCGTTCTGCACCTACCAACTCGCATCGGCACTGGCGATCCAGAGCCATCGACAGTGGCACCTCAAAGCCATCGACGGCATTTCATCACACTCCAGCCTGGCAGCTATTCCCCTTCAGGCCACTTCGCCCCCTGATCGATCCAGGCTCGTAACAGGCCGATTTGATCGTCGGTCAGCTTATCACCTTCGGGGGGCATCACGACATCAGGATCGACGCCTGCCACGTACTTGATCAACAGACTTTCGGCACTCTTACCGGCGACGAATGCAGGACCTCCATCTCCGCCGTTGAGTGCATCGTCCCGACGATCCAGTCGCAATCCCGCCTCTTTTTTCGATGCGCCGTGACATTTGTAACACGTGTCGCGAAACAGCGGTTTGATGTCTTTCGAAAAATCGACAGCTCGCTTGGCAGCCGGAGGAAGCGCACGAGACTCTTCAGCAGTCCCAGTCATGAATGCGACAACAGTTGCACTCAGACCCGCGAAAAGTGTCGTTATCAGTCGCAATCCAGACGTCATTTCCGGTCTCCCAGTAATCAATTCTTGGCCAGTCGCCGAAGTCCAATCACAAGCCCGACGAAGGATTCAAACTGTTTGTTGATTATCGGGCAATTGTCGACTTGCGGGACCCAGACGCTGCTTCAGCATCTGGGTTCACAAGAGAAAATCGGAGCACGGTTACTTCGATTTTACCTCTCGTAAACCCAGACGTCCAAAGCGACGTCTGGGCCACCCTGTGGAAATGGTCATTTTCTTTGAAAGACAATCTTCCCATCCAGATAGGTCGTCTCAACCTTCACTTTGTGGATTTCATGTCGAGGAACTTCGAACAGGTTGCGTTCCAGCACGATCAGGTCGGCGGCTTTCCCCACTTCGATCGAACCGGTTTCCGTCTCCTGGAAATTGACGTACGCACCGTTGATGGTATAGGCCGCAATCATCAATGGCAGGTCAACAACCTCTTCAGGAATCCACGGAGCCCCCGGCCCCTCCTGCAGACCTCGTCGCGTGACAGCAACCTGGATTGCATCGAGTGGATTCATGGTTGTCACCGACCAGTCACTTCCCCCCACAATAATCGCCCCGGTATTGGCAACAGTACGAATCGGATAGAGCCACCGCGAGCGGGTCGGACCAAGAATTGGCTCCGTCATTTTGACGATGTAGTCATCAGCACAGGCCCAGAATGGCTGGAAATTGGCAACGATGTTGAGTTTCTGAAATCGCGACAGATCGGAAGGATGGAACAATTGAATATGTGCCATGTGATGCCGCGAATCTCGACGGCCGTTGCGAGCTTGAGCAAACTCTAAAGCATCAAAGGAACATTGAACGGCGCGATCACCAATCGCATGAATGTGGATCTGGAAGCCGAGTCGATCCAGTTCGGCAGCCAGCGGCTTCAGCACTTCTGGCTCAAAGTTCAACCACCCTCGATCATCTCCTCCCAGATACGGTTCCAATAGTGATGCCGTACGAGATTCAATCACGCCGTCCAGGAAAATCTTTGCCGAAATCGCTCGCAACCGTTTCCCCTGATACTTCTTTCTCCATTCGACAAACTGCGGCAATTGAGATTCATATTTCGCAGGATCGACTCGCATCGAGGCGACCGCACGAACCGTCAGTTGGTTTGATCGATCCAGTTCGCCAAATGCTTCCAGATGTCGATCACGTGCGGCCGCTTCCTGAACCGATGTGATGCCGAAGCTGTTTGCCAGTTCCATCCCTCGACGCAGTCCGGCGACGTTCTCGTCGTGGCTGTAGGGAGGAATCTTGTTGACGACCAGTTGCGAAGCGGATTCACGAAGTGTCCCCGTCGGTTCTCCTGTTTTCGGATCTCGCTCAATCCGACCGCGCGGAGGATCAGGTGTTTCCTTCGTAATTCCGGCAATTTGCAGAGCCCGGGAATTCGCCCAGCTCGAATGTCCATCAAACGCGTCTAAGAGGACAGGACGGTCAGCAACAATGGCATCGAGTAGTTCTTTTCGTGGATTCCCGTTCTCCAGCGTCAGCGGCCAGCCGCCACCTCGAAGCCATTTCTTGTCAGGGTTCTTTTCGGCGTATTGACGTAGTGCCTTCTGAATCTGCTCCAGCGTTGTCATTCCATTGATGTCGCATTCTGCCAGTTCGATCCCGCCGCCAATCAAATGGACATGTGAATCGTGAAAGCCAGGCAACAGCATCCTGCCCTGCAGATCGATCATCTGTGTCTTCGGCCCGATGATCGGTGCAACTCCGGCTTTCGCACCGACATAAACAATCCGTCCTTCGCGAACTGCCACGGTTTCCGCCCAGGTGCGAGTCGCATCGACGGTGTAGATTGAACCGTTATGAAAAACCAGTTCTGCGGGCCCATTGCCACCTGGAACTCTTCCTTGAGCATCTGCGGCAAGCGCAGTGCGAGCGATGAACAAAAGGGCAATCACAGTTAGGTTTTTCATGCGTTTCATGCAAAGATCTCTCTTTGCAGTCCTTTCTCGTAGTGATCAGGGATTGGCAAGCCCTTCGAACAGACTACTGCCAATCCGTACAATCGTCGCACCTTCTTCGATGGCGATTTCAAAGTCGCCACTCATCCCCATGGACAGGTCCGGCAGCGGACGAGTCCCTTGCGATGCACTTGCCAGACGGTCCCGCAGTTCACGTAGCTCACGAAACACTCGGCGAACGTCAACCAGATCCTCAGAATGCGGCGCCATCGTCATCAAACCGTCGATCTCGACGTTGTCCAGTCCGCAAATCTTGGGCCATGCAGAAATGAGATCCGAGGGAGCAAATCCGTCTTTGGAAGCTTCGCCTGACACATTCACTTCCAGCAACAGGCGAGGGCGGACGCCGAGTTTTCGGGCACCGCTGTCGAGTGCTTCGAGCAAACGTACGGAATCGACGGAATGGATCCGTGAGATGACTGGTAAGACCATCTCAACTTTGTTGCGTTGCAGATGCCCGATCAAGTGCCAATGCACATCTTGCGGCAGCATTTCATCGCGGGCGACCAACTGCTGCGGGCGACTCTCACCCAGATCTGTGACGCCAAGATCGACAAGTTTTCGAACCCAATCGATGTCAGCATATTTCGTGACAGCAATCATGGTCACGTCACGCAAATCGCGACCAGCACGCGCGCAAGCTACTGCAATCCGTTCACGGATTCGATGAAGGTTGGCTTGAAGAATTTCGGTCACGGTTGAACTCATGATCGGTCATTCTGACAAGTCTCGGATCAGCTTTCAGCGATCAGCGGTCAACAGCCGGAGAAAAAATCTGAAAATGTCATTCGTCGATTGGCACATGATGCTGACAGAAGAAGAGTGGATTCTGAAATCTTCGCGAACTCCCCTCCATCGACAAACTCCGATATACTCACCCACCTGTTCCCGAGCCTGAAATGACATCGGGATTGGCGAAATCGACAACGAGAGTGAGGAACGATTCATGGCACGGTGGCAAGGGATGCGGAATTGGGCACTGGTCGGCATGGCACTGCTGACCCTGGGACAAGCTGTTCAGGCAGACGTGAAGTTGCCGAATATTTTCAGCAACCACATGGTTCTGCAGCATGGACAGAAGAACAAGGTCTGGGGTCTGGCTGCTGCGGGTGAGGCCGTGACGGTCTCGATCGATAGCCAGTCGAAACAGACCGTTGCTGCTGCCGATGGCAAATGGCACGTCATGCTCGACCCGCTGGCTGTCGGTGGGCCTCACGAATTGAAAGTGAAAGGTCAGAACGAGATCACGTTCGTCGATGTCCTGGTCGGCGAAGTCTGGATTTGTTCGGGCCAGTCCAACATGCAATGGTCTGTTAATGCGTCCAACGACCCTGATCTGGAAAAGTTGACCGCGAAGAATCCCAAGATTCGCATGATTAATTTTCCTCAGGTCGGCACACAGGAACCGATCTGGACTCATGATCGCAAGTGGATGGTTTGCACTCCAGAAAACGTCGGCGGTTTCTCGGCCGTTGGATACTTCTTCGGTCGTCAGTTGCAACAGACGCTGGATGTTCCAGTCGGCCTGATCAACAACGCCTGGGGGGGATCAGCCTGCGAAGCCTGGGTTCGCCGCGATCTGCTGGCAAAAGATGAAAAATACAAGCCATTGCTTGATCGCTGGGCAGCAACGGAAGCTCAGTTCGCGGCCCTGGAAGCGAAGGGGGCAAATCTGACGGACGATGAAAAGAAGCAGCACGCTCAATTGCGAGGTCAGCTTGGGGGCAATCACCGACCATCCAACATTTACAACGGTGTGCTGTCATCGCACTTGGGTTATGGCATCAAGGGAGCGATCTGGTATCAAGGGGAATCGAATGCATCCCGTGCCTACCAGTATCGAGATTTGTTCCCGCTGATGATCAAGAACTGGCGTGACGATTGGGGACAGGGCGACTTTCCGTTCTACTGGGTCCAGTTAGCGGACTTCACGGGAGAGCGACCTGAACCAGGCGATAGCGACTGGGCTGAATTGCGTGAAGCTCAGACAATGACAATGTCGAAGCTTCCCAATACCGGTGAAGCCGTCATCATCGACATCGGTGAAGGGAAAGACATTCACCCGATGAACAAAGTTGACGTCGGTCGCCGCCTCGCTCGCTGGGCATTGGCGAAGGACTATGGCGTCAAGATCGCGTACCACAGCCCTCTGTATAAATCGATGGAGAAGGCTGCTGGACAGATCATTCTGACGTTTGATCACGTCGATGGAGGATGGCGTCCGTTTGACGTTCCTGAACCTCGTGGATTTGCCATTGCTGGTGCCGACAAGAAGTTCGTCTGGGCCACAGCGAAGATTCTGCCCGATGGCAGAATTGCAGTCTCCAGCGACAAAGTTCCTGAACCGGAATCCGTTCGATATGGCTGGGCAAACAATCCGGTCGTGAACATGTTCTCACGAGCGGGCTTGCCTTTGACTCCGTTCCGAACTGACGATTGGCCGGGGATCACGATTGGTAACAAGTAACTGAGTCGAAATGCGGGGCCATTGTTTCCAATTGGCCCCGCATTGTTATACGAAACTGCCTGACATGGTCAGGCAAGGTCAATCCGAGCGCCTGCTTCGGATTTGCAACCTTAATTGATCGAAAAGTGCAGTTAGCTTTTGCATGTCGTATCCACACAATTCGTCGTGAGTCGGATCGGAGATGCCAAGAATCTCCTGGAACGATTCGATCCTGCCAATCAATTCGCCTTCCGCCCGACCTTCCATTCGACCTTCCACCCGGCCTTCTGTCCGACCTTTCGTTTCCCCTTCCATCAGAGCTTCGATTCGGACACTCTCCATACGCGAGACTTCGTCCAATTGATATTTCAACCGCGAAATGTAGTTGTCCATTTGCTCTGGCGTATTCTTGATCACTTCCAACACTCCTGCTGCTTCGACGAATTCGGGATCGGGAAACAGATCCTTGATTTCTTCCATCGACATTTTATCTGCATTCAGTAGGAAATAGGCCCATTTTTCTTCGGGGGTTGCTGCTCGGAGATTCTCGCGAGTTGGATGCCGTCGTTAATTGGTGGTGAAATGGTGAATCGAGCGAGAGAACCTGAATTTAGTGTGCCACGGTTTTGGAGTCCTCGACAAGGCCGTGTCTTCACTAGTGGAGCGACGCGAATCGCCAATCCCCCCCGGTGCAAATCGCGCCGCACGACGACATTCCGCCGAAAACGCACGGCCTTGTCGAAGACTCCAAAACCCTCCAAAACCGTGGCACCCCGCATGGACGGCTTCCTGTGACCACCAAGGAACGACTGCACCCCAATGAAGCTTAACCGACATCACGCGGAAACACCCTGTTATTCTTCAAGACGCACATCCACACTGGCACTGTGAGCCGTCAAGCCTTCCACTGCAGCCAGTCTTCGAATGTCGTCTGCCGCTTCCTCCAACGCATCCTGGTTGTACCAGATAACGCTGGATCTCTTCAGGAAATCATTCGCGCACAGTCCGTTCGCAAACCGTGCGGTTCCACCGGTTGGAAGGACGTGCGACGGACCTGCAAAATAATCGCCAACGGCAACGGGAGTGAAATGTCCCAGAAAAATGGCGCCCGCATTTTGAATACGGTCCAGCATCTGTTCCGGATCGCGAGTCGAGATATGCAGGTGCTCTGGTGCCATCAGATCAGTCAGTTCAGCGGCCTGGACTGCATCCTTCGCCAGAATCAGCGCACCGTAGTCGTTCAAACTGGCTAGCGCCAGATCCCCACGAGGCAACTTTTCCAACTGAAGAGACAGTTCCGTTTTCACGGCGTCAATCAAGGGAGCATGCCATGTGATCAGTACACCTGATCCAGGACTGTGCTCGGCCTGCGAAATCAGATCTGCTGCGACATACTTAGGATCTGCGGAATCATCCGCCAGCAGGATCACTTCGCTGGGCCCCGCGATGCTGTCGATGTCGACCTCGCCGAAAACGTGCTGCTTGGCGAGAGCAACAAACAGGTTGCCAGGACCGACGATTTTGTCGACGCGGGGCAATCCTTCAACACCGTAGGCCATCGCTGCTACGGCCTGGGCACCGCCGATACGATAAACCTCGGTAATTCCAACTTCAGCACAGGTCGCAAGCAACGACTGGTTGAATCCCCCAAACTCGGTCGGCGGAACTACGACCGCGATCTCTTTCACGCCAGCAGTCTTCGCAGGAACGGCTGTCATCAGAACCGTTGAAGGGTACGCCGCAGCACCTCCCGGGACACAGATGCCAACCCGTTTCAAAGGAAGATATCGCTGACGCAACTCCACCCGGCTCGTTCCGTCCTGCCGGATCAACCGCACGTCCTCATGCAGAATCCGAGACTGAAACTCAGAAATGTTGCCGCAAATTGTCCGAATGGTCCGCAGGAATTTTGGATCCGCGGCGGCATGCGCCTCACGAAGTTCCTCAGCAGAGACTCGCATCGAATCCAGAGTCAGCTTCTTTCGATCAAGCTTTTCTGTGTATTCAAGGACAGCAGCCAGACCTCGCTGGCGGACATCCGCACAAATCCGCTCGACAACTTGGCGCGGAACGAGAGGCTCGCCGAACAATTCGATGGTCCGTTGTTTTCCCGCTTCGGAAACAATATCGCCCTGCGGGCTGAGCTTTCGCCGCAATTCAGCAAGAGCCTGGATGGGATCCTGAATGGAACAGTCAATTGTAGGAATAGACAGCGTCACGATCACTCTTTGTCAAAAGCTCACCCTGTCGCGGACGAGCATAAGGAAACGGGGCAGGAATTCTTCCCGCTGGAATCTCTGGATTGTGAGGCCCCCTGCTTTGGACTCAAGCGGCACTCGTCGCTAAAGTGTACAGACGTTTCTGAAACAAGGGGAGCCAATCCCCACATTGACTCCCGGAGCGATTGGATATGTCTGCGGACATGATTGACCTGCGTAGCGATACTGTGACCAAGCCATCTGCCGCCATGCGACAGGCAATCTTCGACGCTGAAGTCGGAGATGATATGTCGGGCGAAGATCCCACGGTGAACCGTCTGGAAAAAATGGTCGCGGACCTGCTCGGGAAAGAAGCCGCCGTCTACAACTGCTCCGGGACGCAATCTAACCAGATGGCAGTCCGTGCTCACTGCCAGCAGGGTGATGAAATCCTGATTGATGAATCAGGTCATATTGTCAATTACGAAGCTGGAGGGGCCGCTGCGTTGAGCGGAGTCTCAGCCCGACTGCTTCGCGGGAAATTCGGTATCTTTGACGTCGAAGATCTCGACGGCAAAGTTCGCCCTGATAATCAGCACTACTGCGTGACTCGCCTCGTTTGCGTCGAGAACACAACCAATCACGGCGGCGGTCGCGCCTGGCCACTGCCTCAGATGGCGCGAGTCGGTAGCTGGGCTCATGAAAACGGATTAAAGGTGCACGTCGACGGGGCTCGGCTGTTTAATGCGGCGATTGCACAGGGGTATTCCGTCAAAGAATTCGCTCGCCATGCCGATTCAATTTCGATTTGCTTTTCCAAGGGACTCGGCTGCCCGATGGGTTCAATTCTGGTCGGCGACGCCGGAACGATTTACCGAGCCCGACGCGCGCGCAAGCTGTTTGGCGGGGCACTCCGTCAGGCCGGGATGATGGCAGCGGCAGCCATCTACGCATTAGAAAACAATGTCAATCGACTGCAGATTGACCACGATAATGCCAAGACATTTGCGAAAGCGATTTCAGAGATCGACGGAATCAGGATCAACGTAGAGAATGTCGAATCCAATCTGGTCTTTTTTGAAGTCGCTCCAGAACGGGGGACATCAGCCCAGTTGTCTGCACGATTGCTGGAGCGAGGTATTCGTATCAATCCGAGCGGTCCGCAACGTCTGCGCGCCTGTACACACCTTGATGTGAACAAAGACGATCTGTTGCGTGCTGCAGAGATGGTCCGCGAGTGCATGGAGTCTGGTATCGCCCAGGCGAACGGAAGCCACCTTGCGGGAACAGCCTACGCTTCTCGATAACGCGAACATTGCCGGTCGACAGATCGACCAGTTATTCCGTCGCCTTGATCGGTTGGCGGTCGCGGTCGGCACACAGGCGACCTTCATTCAGGAATCTTATCGCGCAGGTGATCGCAACGGGATTTGACAGTAGAAACGTGTGAGTGGTCGGTACCGTTTCGAAATCGGCTGCCC
>CAXBSB010000241.1:0-10328 GCA_963977965.1 uncultured Schlesneria sp. | reverse complement strand
CCGACGATTAGATCGCATCCCATTTAAGTGTGGCGTGGGTATTATACTGCAGCGTCTGACCAGGGCGCGCAGTGAACCTCGATGGCATGTTCGACTACTCGGTTGTCGAAGTCTTCCTTCGTGCTCTTCGTGTGCTTCGTGGTAGATCACTCGTCTTTCGCAAGAATCTGTTAACCACGAAGCACACGGAGAGCACGAAGGGGGGATTGCAGCGATGGATGCGTGCCAACCCCTGACCCCGTCACCCGAGTAGAATAGAAACGCAGAGGGCGCGGAGAGCGCTGAGAGAAGACAGGAGAAGGAATTGGTTGGGGTTTCTCTCTTTCTTCCTCGGCGTTTCAATCTCTGTGCATTTCTAATTGACCCACACTTCAGGGAGACAACTATCTATTTGGTCGCATCGAATCTTGCTGCAGCGATAAGCTGGGAAAGATGGTACGTTCATGGGAACCAGAAGCCACTTTAGCCACTGTGGGTACCGCTACACTTAACTGAGATGCGCTAGTAGAGCGTATTCCGTTTCAGTGCGACGTCCCGCGGGCATCAAACTGCAACGGCTGACCCATGTTTCGACGCGACGCGGAAGTGCGACTCGCACTAGATGATCGCTCGAATCGGTTCCACGTGTTCAACACCCACCAGTTTCTGGTCCAGCCCGCCGTGGAAGTAGGCGAGCTTATTGGGATCGAGTCCCATCTGGTGCAGTGCCGTAGCGTGCAGATACTTGACGTGGAAGGGTGAATCGACCGCTGCGGAACCGAGTTCGTCGGTTGTTCCGACACTGGTACCACCCTTGATTCCCCCCCCGGCCATCCACATCGTGAATCCGTAGGCGTTGTGATCTCGTCCTGTCCCGGCTGCGTATTCTGCCGTGGGTTGCCGGCCAAATTCTCCACCCCAGATGACCAGCGTATCTTTGAGCATGTCACGCTGCTTCAGGTCCTTCAGCAAAGCTGCGATTGGCTGGTCCGTGTTTCCGGCGTGGTAATTGTGGTTCTTTTCCAGATCGCCGTGGGCATCCCAGTTTGCGTCATTGTGGTTGCCACCTGAGTACAACTGGATGAACCGCACACCACGTTCGACCAGACGACGCGCCAGCAGGCATCGCTTGCCAAAATCGAGAGTACGAGGGTTATCGAGGCCATACAACTTTTGAGTCGCTTCTGTTTCCTGAGACAGATCAACGGCCTCAGGAGCGTGCTGTTGCATCTTGAAAGCCAGTTCGTAGCTGTTGATTCGAGCTGCGAGATCGGTGTTCTCGGCCCGGGCAGCCAGATGCTGCGAGTTTGCATCACGCAAGGCATCGAGCAGTTCACGCTGCATCGCTCGTGTCGTCCCTTCGGGCGTATTCAGATCGATGATCGGAGCCCCCTTTGAACGGAAGATCGTTCCCTGATAGGTCGCGGGCATATAACCACTCGACCAGTTCTTCGCACCGCTGATCGGTCCGCCGGTTGGATCGAGCATCACGACGAACCCAGGCAGGTTTTCATTCACGCTTCCCAGCCCATAGTTCACCCAGGAACCGAGACACGGGCTGCCCGACAGGATCTTGCCCGAATTCATCATCAGCATCGCAGAACCGTGGATCGGCGAGTCTGCAGTCATCGAATGCAAAAAGGCAATATCGTCAACGCATGTGGCCAGATGCGGGAACAGATCGCTGACCCATTTGCCCGACTTTCCATACTGTTTGAAATTCCAGCGAGGCTCGACAATGCGGCCCTGGTTCTTGTGACCGCCACGCCCAAAGGTCTTGACGTCAACCGTCTGATTGTCACGCCCCTTCATTGCCGGCTTATAGTCGAATGTATCGATGTGACTGGGTCCGCCGTACATGAACAGGAAAATGACGCTCTTGGCCTTGGGAGCAAAATGAGGCTCCTTGGGGGCGAGAGGGTTCTGATGCGGCGCTGATTCTGCACCACTGGCACTGGTTCCAAAAAAACCATCGCGTTGCAGAAGTCCGGTCAATGCTGTCCCGGCAAATCCACCCCCGGCCTGCCAGAGAAATTCACGGCGAGTACGACCACAGAAGTTGGCTGGATTCATGATGTTCTCCGTTAATGAAAAGTGTCGTTGAGACACGCATATTTGTCTGGATCAGTTCGTTCAGGCTGACGCTGGCTGGCTGACGTGTTTCCACCGATCAGGGACTCGGGTCCAGGCGGCCTGATAGGTTTGTTCAAGAGGCAAATTCACGTAGTAATCTTCCGTTAAGAACAGTGGCATGTCCGTCAAAGACTGACCGACAGACGTTGGTTCAACGTAAGCAATCGGGGAAGGACTCGCCTTGTATGCCGCAAGGATCAGTGGTTCTTCGGCTGTTGGTACCGGATCGGGCTTGCCCCACAATTCGACATGCAATCCCTGTGGGTCGTGCCGTCCCGGAGGGAAAAAATCAATGATCAGCAAATGGCATCCACGAGCAAGGGCTCGTGACAACTTGTCGATCCGTTGCCGGACTGATGATTCAGAATGCTTGTTGCCTGGGGAAATGATCTCTACAAACGCCACGACACGATCACCGGATGCATGACTAATCGCAATCCGATCAGCCTTTGCCGCGTAAATGGCCTCTTCCGCTTCCAGCGTGTAACGCAACTGCGGCGGGTGATCAGCGACTGCTGTGGCTCCTGGCATTTTCCCCGTACTGAAATCGACCGTTCCTCCATTTTCTGAATCGGGAATCGCCTCCAGAGTCAGAACATCGGGATGCGGCCCACCAGCGACTTGCTCTGCCATCGCGTAGTATCCTTCTGGCAAAACACCCCCGTTGAGCGTATTGCAGATTTCCGAGATCCACGTCTGGTGAAAGTGGTGGAAGACTCCCGCCATCACCTGTCGCCAATCATGTATGGGCATGGCACGCTCCTGTCGCCGTCAAACACTCAATCGAGATACATGAATTCATTCAGGTTGAGTGCCATCAGACAGAACTGGTCCAAGGCCTGGTCGGCTGATTTTCCGTGCTTCTTCTGCATTGTTTCGATCAGTGCCACACCCCGATCAACCAAAGCTGCTTCGGGGTCACGGCACAAAACGAGTCGGAACCCTTGGGTCACCTGCCGACGAACATCGTTTCCAGCCTCTTTCTTCAATCGCCGGGCGAATTCACTCGCCTGGTCATTCAGGAACTTACTGTTCAGCATAGCCAGGGCCTGTGTCGGCTGAGTTGTCACGAATCGGGCCGCACAACTGCTGTCAGTATCAGCAAAGTCGAAGTCCGACAGGATCGGCAGGACGAGAGATCGCTTCACGTGGACATAGATGCTGCGGCGCGCCTGTTCTTCTGGCGATGACTTGCCCCAGCCTGAACCGGGGTTCGATTGGCTGGCTTTCACCTCGTCAGAGATCTCAGGATAGATTCCGGGGCCATACATCTTCGTATTCAGGTTTCCGTCCACGGCCAGCACGGAATCTCGGACTTCCTCGGCACTCAGTCGTCGCATATCAAATCGCCACATCAGATTGTTCAGTGGATCTTTGGCATGAGCGACCGGGTTGTTCTGTGCGGACATCTGATAGGTGCTGGACATCAGGATCAGCTTGTGGAGCGACTTGATCCGCCAGCCGCCCTGAACAAATGTGTTGGCGAGCCAGTCGAGCAATTCGGGATGCGTCGGTGCATCACCCAACAGACCAAAGTTATTCGGTGAACGGACGATTCCTCGTCCAAAGTGGTGCTGCCAGATCCGGTTCACCATCACTCGTGACGTCAGTCGATTTTCTGGTGAAGCAATCCAGTTGGCGAGAACCAGTCGCCGTCCCGAGGTTTTTGCATCGGCTGGTCGTTCCGGGATTGTTGCTATGCCACCACCGAGTGGCGACAGGAACGCAGGCGTTACCTTTTCACCTTGCGCCTGTGGATTGCCTCGCTTCAGAATAAACGTGTCACCTGGCCTGGCTCCTGTTTCTGTCACGCACAAAGCAAAACTGGCCGGAGGCTTGAATCGCTTCAGTTCTTCCAGTTCGGCAACAAGCCGGGTGTACTCTTTATGGCGTTCACCACCCAGGATTGTTGGACCCTGTGTCTTCATCAATGCGACGAAGTCACGTCGCTTGCCTCGCACATCGGCCAGCTTGAGGCCATCTTCGGTTACAGCAGAAAGGTATCGTTGCTCGAACCCCGGACCCGACCATTTGACGATCAGCTCTTTGGCCCCGGTTGGCCCCTGGAAGTAGTCCACTCGAATCGGAACTCGACCCTGTTTCAGCTTTACCTTGGCGAGTTGCGGCTTACCTGTTCCGTGAATGCCGTCGTAGACCAACAGCTCTTTCCCATCGACGCTCAGACGGGATCCATCATCTGAATCGACGATGAACGTGTACTCACCATCAGCAGGGACCTTCAATGTCCCGACGAAAACGAACCCGAACGAGAATTCTCGAGTCGCTGGCGAGATATCAAAGTAGGGCCGTTCCAGCTTGGCGACTGTTTCGGGTTTCAAGGAATCAAAGTCGGGAAGCTTCTGCCAGGTATCGCGATAGAAGCGGTACTCCAGATCGTCCATATCAGGATGATCAACGTTTTGATCCTGCTTGGAAAACTTGTCGCGGAATTCCTTTTCGATCGCCGAAACGCTGGCTTGAGTGGCGTCGAGCTTTTCACGATGGTTCTTAACGGCAGCATCGTACTCACCCCGTGCAGCCTCGTTTTCGAAAATAGCTCGTTCCACTTGCGGGTTTGGATTTCCATTGGGAGTGACTCCCTGGAAGAACGCCAGCATGCTGTAGTAGTCGCCCTGCGTGATTGGATCTATCTTATGATCATGGCAGCGGGCACAATTGACTGTCAGGCCCAGGAAGGCCTGGCCCGTGGTGGTGATGATGTCGTCGAATCCGTCGTATAGAGCCAGCAGTCGATCAGCCGGCTCATCATCCCAGAGGCCGAGTCGATAGAAACCCGTGGCGATAATTCCGTCAGCGGTCACTTCAGGCAATTCGTCCCCCGCCAGTTGTTCGCGCACAAACTGGTCATAGGGTTTGTCCGAGTTAAACGCCCGGATGACATAATCGCGATACCGCCAGGCGTTTGGCTTGATCCCATCACGTTCAAAGCTGTTGGTTTCGGCATACCGGACGACATCGAGCCAGTGCCGAGCCCACTGTTCGCCGTATCGTTCCGATTTCAGCAGGCGATCGATCACCTTTTCGTACGCATTCGGAGAATTGTCGGTGAGGAATTCTGCGACTTCTGCAGGGGTTGGAGGCAGGCCGGTCAGGTCGTAGGTGACACGACGCAGCAACGCGGTTTTGCCGACAGGTGCTGCAGGCGTCAGGCCGCTCGATTCGAGCTTATTCAGCACGAAGTTATCAATCGGGTTTGTGCCCCATTTCGTGTTTTTGACCTCTGGAACCTGCTTCACAGCGGGCGCTGTAAAGGCCCAGTGTTCCTTCCATTCAGCCCCCTGTTGAATCCAGCGAGTCAGAAGCTCCGTCTGGGCTTCCGTCAAACGCGGGCCGTCAGGAGGCATCTGCTCGGATTTGTCGGTCGACAGGATACGACGCAGCAGTTCGCTGTGTTCGCTGTCTTTGGCGACGACCGCTCGCTTGCCTGATTCGAGTTTCCCGAAAGCCAGATCTCGTTGGTTGAGTCGCAGTCCCCCCTCCGCTTTGTCTGGACCGTGACAGGCATAGCAGCGTTTGGCCAGGATCGGCTGGATCTGACGTCCAAAATCGATGGGCTCGTTCGTCTGTCCCATGGCACAGGGAGCAGTCAGTAAAACGATCAGGCAACTCGCAACTCGTATCATTGTTGTCGTTCTCTGTTGGGAATGACGATAATCGGCCAGAATCTGGAAGTACTGTGTCACAACCTGCTCGACATGTTCCTTCGGTCGGAATGCAAAGGCCTCGGTTGTAACGCAGAACTTATGCGTCCTCATATTTCATTCTACGCGATTTGGCAGACATCGCCATGAGTCGATCCGACCAAAACCTCTCTGAAACCGACATTCGACCGGAGAATGCCGAGACGGTGATGGTTCGTGCCGATGCTACCGATTTAAGGGACTGGCTGGCAAATGCCCCCGTTTGTCCCAGCCTGGCGCATCATCAAATCCGACATTTGGCGGTGGCGACAATGCCGTCTCCTTTTGAAATTGTTCGCACAAAACTGGGGGGAAGCTACTTCCTGGCCTGTTTCGGGGGCGAAGGTCGAGTACTTGTCGATGGCCGATGGACGCGATGTTCACCCGGACAAGCGGTCCTGCTGCCACCGGGAACTCTTCAAGCGTTTCAGACAACTCCCGATAAGACGTGGGATTTTTGCTGGGTCCGCTACCAGGAGCGTTCAGGGCAGCTTCCGCTGGCAACAGCCAGAACCCCCATTGTCGCGATGTACGATGCCGAGCCGTTGCGACTGGCGATCCTGGGTCTGCACAGGGAGTGCAGCACGTCAAACGTTCCTGCGGCGGTCAGTCACTGGGTTGATCTGGTCCATCACTATGTTCTGCAATTTGCGGTGCCAGTGCGTCATGACCCGCGCCTGTGGCAATTGTGGGAACAGGTTTCGGCAGCCCCGGGCGAGCCCTGGTCGATTGCAGAGATGGCGGCATCGATTCATCTCAGCGAAAAACAATTGCAACGGCTATGCCTGAAAGAACTCGGCCGCAGCCCTCGTCAGCAACTGATCTGGCTGCGAATGAGTCGAGCGGCAGAACTGCTGGTCCAGGAAGGGCTGAAAATCGAATCGATTGCCGCTCAGGTCGGTTACCAGAACCCGTTTGTCTTTTCGACGACATTCAAACGCGTGATGGGCTGGTCCCCGTCAGCATATCCCGGGCGGCGCCGTGATTCCGGTCTCGTTTGACCGAAAGACTCACGTGCAAAGTCGCTCTTCAAACAACGCCGTACGATACATTGTGCGGACGGTGCGAAATCCGATGCTCCGATACAGATCGACCGCGGGTCGATTGCCTGCGGTCACTTCCAGAATGACTCGACGACGCCCCGCCAGTGCAAACCCGGCGAGTGACTTTAACACCAGGGCTCGCCCCAGTCCCAGTCCCCGATGTTCCGGAACGACCCCGACATTCTGAATGGATCCGGTGCTGTCGGTCGTTCCAAGTCCCTGGATTGTGCCGCAATCTTCGGGGATACCTGTTCCGCCGCGATGGCTGATGAGCCAGGTTGTAGGACCCAGGAAACTGTCGTGCTGGGTAATCTCATGCATCAATCGGACACACCCGAAGTACTCACCCAGACTCGGAAAGACATCGGAATCCATTTCATCGCGAAAACTGCGATGCTTGGCGAGGGCGTGGCGTTCGACGTCAGATTCGTCCCATTCGCACCAGACGTAACCATCGGGCAGTACGGCGGACGGGACTGGCGTGGTGGCCAGATCGAATTCCATCCGATAACGTTTGAAGTACTGCAGGCGAGTTGTCATGGTCGACAATTGTAAACCCTGAAATCGCACCGTCAAATCGAATCCTGTGTGAACGGCAGGATTTACGTGCAGTCGTTCCTTGTGGTCACGGGAAGCTGTCCATGCGGTGCGATTCGCGCGGGGGTACGGATTGGCGATTTTCGTCGCTCTACGAGCGAAGATACGGCCTTGTCGAGGACTCCAAAACCTCCAAAACCGTGGCACCCTGAATTCAGGTTCTCTCGCTCGGTCGTTGTGCGGTGCGGTGTCCGCGTTCGTTTGGTCTGAAGTCTTACGACTTCAGCTACTTCCGAGCGGCGCGTTGAGAATGATACGTGCCGAATGATCCTGTGCGATGCAAACGTTCCCAGTCCGATTGGGGGCATCGACGGGGCGATCCATCTGTACAACGCACAGGCAGTCATCGTCAGAAGTCAGCAGTTCCGGGATCAGGCCAGGAAATCGGCCGACAGAACAGGCGAGACGAAAAGTGTCCTCGCGACTCATTCCGAACAGCCCCAGAAACGGCTTATGAATCGTCGCCAGTTCTCGAATTCGAACGATGTAACCAAACGTTGTCCCGGTCATTCGGCATTCTTTTCCGTCCGCCATCCACCGAGTCGCCTCGGCCAGTGAATCCTGGCGTTTGTGGTAAAGCCCATATGCTACGTTCTTAAGCCATTGCAGATTCGAATCCAGCGGAACAGCATCTGCCAGCGAGACTCGTTCACGACAGAGCCAGTCGAAGACGTTTCGCAGCGACTGATTGATAGCCCGTTCGATGACATGGTTACTCTGATACTTCGGCTTTCGGTTCTGACCTCGGTAATCGTCCAGACAGGGCCGAGTCGTCTGGACGATCAGACCGACGTCATCAAAACGAAAGTCCGATAACTCCCCAATCGGGGAAAGCGTCGACAAGTCTCCCGGCCGCATATCAGGAGCGAACACGATGCTTTCCCCGAAGACATAGCCAGCCCTGGCCAGATGCGGACTGAGCATCAGTGCTGCGTGGACATCGCGACACTGTGATGGCTGCGGTTCAGGGTCCCTGCGGTTTTTGACTTCACGCAGGTAAAAGACAGCCGCTGCCGTCTGCAGTTGGGGTGAAGGTCGTACCTGTGAACGTTTGGCGCAATCGGTTCTGGCAGGCATGATGTGACCCTTTCTTACGGGTTTTCCGTGGTCCATTGGACCAGCGAGGCATGCAAAGCCGGCCATTCACGACATAGCTCGATGTACGGAACACGACGATCACCAAACGTCCTGGCTTCACGCTTGGCTTGTAACGAGATCTTCGCTTCTGGCGATTTTGAAGCAAATGCCTTCCGCGTATTGGCCTCGCCAACGATCGCTTTCGAGAGTTGAGGCTCAAGAGGATTGTTGATGCCGAAGTAGTCGTAACTCGTCCCAGGACCGAGTTGAATCGCGGAAAAATGGTCCAGGAACCTCGACCGCTTGAATTCGAAGCCGACGGCCACAACTCGAGTAATCCGAGTCCGCACGGCAGCAAAGGCCGCGGCAACTCCGTAAAGGACGTTCTCCATCGAATCGCGAGCAAACTCGTCCAGAACGATACGATGAAGTAACGATCGATCGCTGATCAGTCCCAGTTTCTGAGCGGCCAGCAGATAACTTTCGGCTTCTGACCGAGTTGCACCGGGGCGAGTAAATCCCCCCGTGAAAATCAGTCGCCCGTCAGGGTTGGTTTCCAGCCAGGCCAGCCCTACACGAATATGCGCAACGAAACAGCCGAGATGATGTCCACCATCCTGCTGGAACGGCTCCAGAATCCAGTCTTTCTCATCCAGAGGATTGTCGCCGCGCAGGCAGGCGTGACCAGGTACCAGACAGATTTCAGTCATGTTGTGTTCCTCTTCGTTCCGGAATAAGACCATACGAACGAAAGAGATTTTCGCAAATGCCGAATCTTGCAGATTTTCGCCTGCGAAAATTTCCGGGACCGGAAATACCAACACCCGCGAAGAAGTTCCTCGCGGGTGCTCGATCGATTCAAAATTCGGTGAATGTTCAATTCACAGAAATATGGATCCAGCCATCCAGCAGCTTAATTGCTGAAACGTTGGTGACAACAGAAGCCTTGGGACCCTTGATCTCGACTTTTGCGTCGACTTCACGGTCAGGAAGTGCAGACTGAATCTTCTTGCGAACAACACCGTTGATCGCAATCCCGCCACCTTCGCCACCCGCAGCAACCACTCGGACCGCTCCACGTGTCACAAGGATCTTATTGTCCTTGATTTCGAATGTGATAGGTACGGTGATTTCACGGGTTGGAATGTCGTCTTTTCCTTCCTGCTTGAAGCCGGCACGAATGACCAGCGTCAATTCACCATTTTCAAACTGCACGCGAATCGGATCAGCCGCAGCGAACATGATTGTTCCCGGGCCATTATCTTCGTCCTCTTTTGCTTCCCCGTCAGCCTTGGCAACCTTTGGAGGTGGAGCAAGTTTGACTTCTTTGTTCAAAGCCTTGCTGAAGAAGGCTTCGAGCTTTTCACGCAATTGTGGTTCTGTCACCGTTTGTCCGGCCAGACCCATGCGGTCAATCGCGTTATTGACAGCGGTTTCGTGCATCAAGAGAGTCGCACCACGATCGGTTGGAGCTGTGGTGACAGGGATGTCTGCTCCCAGTTCCGTATCTTTCATCAGGCGTGAATCAAGATGCAGAGTGCTTTCGGTGGTCTGATAGACAAACGCATCGGGATACAACCCGGTATCTTTCAGCCCCTTGAAGACTTCTTTCTCAAGTCGGCCACCCGCTTCGGAAAAGTTCTTGTCGACTTCCGCATTAAATTTCGGCAGCACGTTTTCTCGAACACGGCTGGCGGCAATTGCTTCGGCTTCGCCTCGTCGGGCTTCGACTTCTCGAGATGCCACAGACTGAGCGATTCCACCAAACAACCCACCACTCATGGCGGTAGAAATGCCC
>CAXBSB010000240.1:0-10453 GCA_963977965.1 uncultured Schlesneria sp. | reverse complement strand
AAAACTTGAAACCAAGGTGCATCGACCGTATCAATACTTTCTGTACCGACCAGTTCGACCGGGCGAACCTCCAACTGTGGATCGTTCGGTCGGCGCAGCAGCGTTGATACCGTATTGGGAATAACAGGTGTCGTTGGCTTAGCTGCCGGCTTCTCATCGGCTGCCGGCTTCTCATCGGCTGCCGGCTTCTCATCGGCTGCCGGCTTCGCATCGGCTGCCGGCTTCGCATCGGCTGCCGGCTTCGCATCGGCTGGGGAGGGAGGTATATCATCCTGCCCGAACGTAACAGAACAACATGCTAGCCACACCAAGCCTGAGCAGAGACGTCGTGAAAACGTGAACATCGTATACTCCGAAACAATCCACCTGAAACTCCACAGTACTACTTATTAATTGAGTCATGGAAAATCGTAGCACTCTGCAACAGGCGTGCGAAAGGCGAAATCAGAAAAATATTCTCATTTTGACCCGATAATCAGACTGCGTAGCCAATGGCTCAGACGGGGGTTAACGGGCCGCAAGTACGCGCGATTGGGCTGGGAAGACACAAATCTTCGCGATAGCTTTTTGGCAAAGATCGTTAAGCAGATTCAACCGTCGCTTCAACCATCGAGCGTCGCGACACTTCGGTTTGTCGAGTGCTCGACAGATACTCGCCGTATTCTGCGTAGGCTCGATCATTCCCGATGATTGCTCCGTTGGCGACAGCTCCCACGACGCGGATTCCCTGGTCCTGGATCATCTGGCGGACGCGAATCACCGCCGAGCGCGTGTTCTTGTTGATTCGCGTTACGATCAGCAAGCCGTCTGTGTGTTGAGCTAGGATGCAGGGGTCGCTGACCGCCAGCATTGGAGGAGCATCAACGAAGACGAAATCGTACTCATCCCGCAAATCTCGGAGCGTCCGATGCAAGCGTGGCGATGACAACAGTTCAGCAGGATTGGCCGGGATCTGTCCCGCTGTGATCACGCTGAGACCATCAATGGTCGTTGGGCGAATCGCGTTCAACGCTTCGATCTCGCCCGCCAGGACTTCCGTCAGGCCAATCTCGGGTGTCATACGGAACAGCGTGTGAACGTTTGGCCGACGCAAGTCCGCATCAACCAGCAAGACCCGCTTACCTGACTGAGCCAGTGCCATGGCCAGGTTGCAGACCATCGTCGTCTTGCCGTCGCCTGGTTCAGGACTGCTGACAAGAATCGTCCGGGCTGCATGCTGTTGGGCTGAGACCAGCAGCGACGTTCGAATGGATCGATAGTTCTCGGCTTCGATCGAATGCGATGCCAGCAGGAAGCGGAGTGCCGGGTGAGGTTGGTGTGCACGGGTTGGTGAATCGACAGGAGTTTCGAACGCAACAACGCTCCCTAGGACCGGTTGACGCAACGTCACTCGAACATCCTTCGCGTCTTTCAGCGTCAGGTCTCGCAATTCTCGCAACAGGCAAACCAGGGCAATCAGGAAAACGCCAACAAACGCTCCCCCCGCATAAAACTTGATCAACCGCTTGAAGACGAGGGCATCTTTAACGGGAGACAAGGTCTTCATCGTATAACCGTTCGTATCCTTTTCGATGACGACTTCCCCTTCTCGATCCAGTCGCTTCTGCCACAGGTCGCGAAGTTGAGTCAACTCGGCACGCAGGTTCTGATCGGTGGCCCGATAGGCTGCGAACTCACGAGATCGGCTCCCTTCCTGCTTAATCAACGATTCCAGCTCTTTGTCTTTCAGCGTCAATTCATTCATCTGGCGACGGAGCGAATCGATGTAAATGGCGATGTAATCGATCGGCGCCTTTCGCTCGACGGCAGGAACGTCGACCCCTTCCGGAAGCTGGATTCCCAGCTTCCGAAATGTTTCGACAATCTTGTTGATGCTTTGCCGCACGGCGATCAAATCGGGGTGATCTCGCCCAAAATCACGGGCCAGATCCTGTTCACGGATCAACAGCGGCATCAGTTGAGACTGGTAAATGCTGATTTCAGTACTCTTGGTACTTCGCTCGCTTCGACCATCCGCATTCATGAAACGGCGAACTTCCTGCTCGATGGCGTCTCGCGGATCACCAGCGGCCAGCGAGTTCTGCAAACTCTTCATACGAGATTGCAGTTCCGCCAGGCGGATCCGGTTCTTGTTCCTTTCGTCTCCTAAGGCATGAATCACATCTTCAGGAGCGAGGTTGGTGGTCTGAGTCGTTTGAGTCTTCGCGCCGAGAGCCGAACGAAATTCCTCGGGAACAGTCTGCAGGAAGTCACGGTATTCCGCTTCCTTCTGATGCATCCTCGTCAGAAGATCGCCAGTTGCTTTCTGTGCCAGTGCCAGGACCTCAGTCGAATGTTCGCGGCCCTGCTCTTCCAGGTATTCTCCGTACGCATCGACGAAGGCCTTGACGACCCTGGTGGCATCTTCAGGCCGGCGACTTGGGTAACGGATTTCGAGCACGTTAAAGTGAGATCGATCCTGCCCGGCGACTCGCTTGACCTTCAGTCCATCCAAGACTGCATCAACCATGTCAGACTCACCCGCAAACGTGGGCAGTTCGTTCAGCTTGCCGATTTCGATGGCCTTCTCGGCAATCATCGGGCTGACGATCAGAGCCAGATGTTCACTGGGCTTCCCGGTTTCGTGGAGCATTCGCTCATTTTCGCGAACGGGCGGCGTGTATTTGCGCGACACGAGGATCTGTGCCACGGCTTCGTATTCGGGTCCCGCTTTCAGATACGCCAGATGCCCAAGGACCGCCCCGGCCAGAAGGCCGCAAAGCAGCCACCACTTGTAGCGCAGGGCCAGCACGATGTAATTGATTGGCAGACGTTCCGCTTCTTCGTCAGGGTTGACGTGGCCTGGAAGAGCATCTGCATGGAATTCGAGTTCGTGTTTCACCGGAATCTCTTTTGATGAACGGGCCTGAAGCGACGTACTGTCGCCTGTCGTTGCCGATCAACCGGCGGTCGGCGCCAAGGGAACAAACTTCTGTCCTGCGGCCTGCTGAGTCGCTCGCTGATGCTGTTCGACGTACCAGGCGACAGTGCGTCGCAATCCTTCGTTGACCGAGACCAACGGGGTGTAGCCAAGATCTCGTGTCGCGGCAGAAATGTCGGCCCAGGAATGCTGAATGTCGCCAACTCGCGGTGGTGCAAAGTAAGGAGCAAACGGAACGTCGAGCGATTCGCAGATCTGACGCAGCAAGGTCACCAGATCCAGAGAATCACCGCAGGCACAGTTGTACACGCGTCCACTGACATTCGGAGCTGACGCTGCCAGCAGATTGGCTTGAACAACATTATCGATAAACGTGAAATCGCGAGACTGACTGCCATCACCGTAGATCGTTGGCTGATCCCCTTTGAGCAGTGCCGCAATAAACCGTGGAATGACTGCGGAATACTGGCTGTTGGGATCCTGGCGCGGTCCAAACACATTGAAGTACCGCAACCGAACCGTTTCCAGCCCGTATGTTGAGGCAAACGCTTCGCAGTAAAGTTCCCCCGCCAGCTTTGCCGCAGCATATGGTGAAAGGACTTCGGGAACCTGACCTTCGTGCTTGGGCATCGTCTTCTGATTGCCATACGCACTACTCGAAGCGGCATAGACGACGCGTCGCACACCCAGTCGGCGAGCAGAATCCAGAACGTTGATCGTTCCTGTGGCACAGGCGGCATGAGTTTCCAGCGGTTTTTCGACACTGCGTGGAACCGAAGCCAGAGCCGCCTGATGGAAGATCACTTCCACCCCGGCAACTGCTGCTTCCACTGCAGCCAGATCACACAGGTCTCCCTGGCGAAAATCGACATTGTCACGAATGTGGTCCAGATTGCCGAGATTCCCCGTACTCAAATTGTCGAAGACCCGGACGGTGTGTCCGTCCTGGACCAGGCGAGTCGCAATATGAGAACCAATGAACCCCGCGCCGCCTGTCACCAGATATGTTGTCACTTCATCACTCCAGAAATTCGTACTTCGCCGTTTGTCGGTGGGGCGACGAAAGCTCGCCGTCACGAACAAGACTCGAACAGAGTATCATTGTTCGCGAAAAAGATCGCTATTTTTGACTGTCGCTCCTGAGGAGCATCACATCACGGGAGGGTGAGGCTCCTGCCGAACCGTCTTCGTACCAAACGTGTCATCGCCAATCGCGGCTCGGCCGGAGTCGCGCTCGCGTTTTGTCTGTAAAGCAGATGCCCCCGAGGTGTGGGACTACGTTTCAGAAGCCAAACCGCAGTGGCACGGGTTCGATTTCGTCACGACATCACTTGTTGTTCGAAACTGATCCCATACTTCTTCATTTTCTTGTAGAGGGTCGTTCGATTGATGCCGAGCGCATCGGCGGTTTCCTGACGATTCCAGCCATGTGATTCGAGGGCATCGAGGATCAACTGGCGTTCTGGAGTTGCAAGAGCTGACTTCAAATTGTTGCCAGCAACCTGACTCAGACGACCACCAAATTCTGACAACGGATCTTCACGTCGCAATGATTCGGGAAGATCGTTGGGACCAATGACAGGCGTCTTGGAAAGAACGACTGCTCGTTCGACAACATTGACCAGTTCACGAACATTGCCCGGCCAGCGGTAACGCTGCATCAGTTCGATTGCCTGATGACTGAATCCCGTGACGTGCTTGCCTGTCTGTTCGATGAATTCTTTCAGGTAATGATCCGCGAGCAACGGAATGTCACTCATTCTTTCCCGAAGAGGTGGCTGCATCAGCGTGACAACGTTGATGCGGTAATAAAGGTCCTGTCGGAATTCTCCCTTGCGGACTGCTTCTTCCAGATCCAGATTCGTGGCGAGGATCATGCGAATGTCGACCTTGTGAGTCTTATTCCCCCCGACCGGTTCGAATTCGCGATCTTGCAGAACTCGCAGCAACTTGACTTGCAGGCTCGGGGAAGCGGTACCGATTTCGTCGAGGAAGATCGTACCACCGTTGGCCTGCAGGAATTTCCCTTGCTTGTCGTGCGTGGCTCCCGTGAACGAGCCGGCAACGTGTCCAAACAGTTCGCTTTCCAGCAGTGAGTCAGGCAGAGCTCCGCAAGCGACTTCGACGAATGGCTTATCGGCCCGGTTACTCATCTGGTGAATTGCTCGAGCGGTCATCGTCTTCCCTGTCCCGGATTCTCCGAGGATCAGGACGGTCGTCCGAGTATCGGCGACGCTTTCGATCAGGTCGAACATCTTCAACATGCGGTAGTCGTGTCCGACAATATTGCCGAGGCCGAATCGCTGGCTCAGTTGTGCACGCAGATTTTTGTTTTCCGAAACGATCTGTCGCTGACCTAAAGCCCGGCGGATCGAGAAGTTCAGTTCGTCGTCGATGATCGGCTTGGTGAGGTAGTCGAAAGCTCCCAGGCGGATGGCATCAACGGCGCTGTCGATCGTGCCAAACCCCGTCAACAGGATGACTTGTGTGTCCGGGACGGCCTGGACTGCCCAGTCGAGCAGTTGAAAGCCGTCTTTATCAGGCAGATTGACGTCGCAGATGACAACGTCAAACGGATATTCTTTCATTCGTGAAATGGCATCATCGCAGCTTGTGGCCGTTTCGGTCCGGTGTCCCAGACTTCGCAGGTAGTCGGCCATGGCTTCCAAAAGTGGACGATCATCATCGACAACGAGCAGAGAGCCTTGGTTGGCAGCTTGAGGCATGGCGTTTAGCTTTGTGTTAGAACAATCTCGAAACCAGCAACTGGACCGACCCGGTCGTCGACCGACGGAACGAGGAAACGCTCGCCCGAACGGACAACCAGGACACAACAAACGGTGCGAACCAGAATTGGGGATTGGGTCGCACGGTGCTGGGAGACTTAATTCACTGAGGGTTTTTGAAACATACGTCATGGTGGCAAGTCGTCAACATCCGTCTCCAAAGATTGTTGCAGAGAAACCACAATTGTTGCCGCAAGCCCCCATATTGTTCTGATAGATGAGTCGATGAATACGTATTCCCGGATGCGATTGCGATCAGTCTGGATGACGGTCAATTTGCATCGTGTCGAGGCTAACATTCGACATAAGTCACTTGCCGACAGCCACAACCGACAATATGTACTGACAAACGACTACCTCAATTCGACATACGCAATCGCCAGAATATTCGAGGAATCCGACATTCTCGGAATACAGCATGTTGGTCGAAAGCAACAAATCCCCGCAGGAAGAGGCCGTTTGTCAACGCGTCCTCAATCGTTATTTTCCGCGAATCATCCCCACGACGGTCGAGTCACTGGGAAATCGTGGTGGTTTCAGCGGAGCCGGGATATGGCGCGTTGTGACCGATCAGGGGAATTTTGCTTTGCGTCGCTGGCCTCGTGCTCAACTGCCAACGGCGAGGATTCTTGGCCTGCACAGACTGTTGACGCAAATCGATTGCGATGGCTTAACAATTGTTTCAGTCCCCCTGAAGACTGCTGACGGAACGACGTTGCCGCATGAATCGGGGGACGATTGGCAGTTGGAACCCTGGCTGCGGGGACGCGCCGACTTTCACGCGAGCCCGACCGCTGAACGGGTTCAGTCTGTGATGATGGCCCTCGCGCGATGGCATCAACTGGCAGAACGGCATGTTCCAGCATCGGGGGCAGCGGAGTGGTTTTCGTCGCGTCGTGATGCAGTGTCGCCTGCCGTTGGCGAACGCTTGCAGATTCTGGCGCACATTGACGATTCATCACTCTCGCGGATCGCGACCTCGATTCAAGCGATTGTGAATCCGCAAATTCAAGAATTGACCGGTCGCATCGCAGCCTGCCTTCGCCGCGGCAGAAATCAAATTGCACAAGAACTTCGCTCGGTCTGCGACATCAAAGTCAGACTTCATCCGTGTCTAAGAGACATCTGGCATGATCACCTGCTGTTTACAGGCGACGAACTGACCGGGTTGATCGATCCTTCAGCAAGCCGAACCGAGAATGTTGCCTGCGACCTTTCCCGCCTGATCGGCAGCCTGTTCGGGGACGATCGTCGCGGTTGGGACCAGTCCCTGAACGAATACCAGCGTCATCGAGCGCTCACCTTCGGCGAATTGCGACTGATCAAGGCTCTCGACCGCAGCGGAGTCCTGCTGAGCGGCTGGACATGGCTGGAATGGATTTGCTTGAAACAACGAACATTCTCGGACATCGAAACTGTCGTCGCTCGTCTACAAACCATTCAATCTCGAATGGAAACCTTGGATCACGCGAGATGATCGCTTGCATCAAGACTCCCACCTGAGACATTCGAAAAATGTCGGGCCCGAGAACTGTGGTCGGAACGGTTTTGTCATTAAATCCGTGTCATCCTTGAAATCCGTGGTCAGATTCTTGCGACCACTGATTTCACGGATGGCACGGATGAAGTTAAGGAATCATGAGGAATAGTTCAAAGCCTTTGACGTCATTTCTGTTCCAGGCTTTCGTCCACTCGCAGGAGATCCAGAACATTCTTTTCAATCGTTTGCGTGATCTCATCAAGCGGCAGATGTCCCAACTTTTGTTGTGAAAAGGGGGACTGAAGTTCAATCCCCATCTGATCCAGTGCGAGTGTTGGATACGCAACGAACATCGTGACAAATGGCGTGACCCAGCCAACTTTGTTGAGCAACGCAAACGGCAGCGTCACAAGAAACAAGAATATAAAACGACGGATCTTGATCGCGTAAACACGAGGCAAAGGCGTTTTGGCGATTCGTTCGCAACCACCAATGTGGTCAATCAAGGACGCTCGTTCTTTGTCAACCTGCAGAAAAGCCAGCGTGTCCATCTTTCCTGAAGCGACGGCCTGCTGAAGGGTCTGCGACAGTCTCATCGCAACATACGACGGCATGTGACCTGCAGCGGCAATTCGAGTCGCCTCCTCTTCGCCAAGCAGTTTCGTCACTTCGGGCAGTTCCCTGGTGTTTCGCAAACTGCAGCGGGCGACGTGTGGAAAGGTGGCGATCCACCGGACAAAGTTAGATCGCCATTCGGGATCGGTTGGGCCATAAGTCAAACCGCTGATTGCCAGATTTCGAGACTGATTGACAATCCCGCCCCAAAGCTTTCGAGCTTCCCACCAGCGGTCGTATCCGGAATTGGTTCGCAATACGAGTAGCAAGCCCAGAACCGCACCGGCGACTTCATAGGGTGCAACTGCCAGATGAAAATCCAGCTCATGAGTTAACTCGTTGGCAATCCAGATCAGGGCGGCAATCACACCGAACGTGAGTACCCGTGGGAAGACAAGCGGCGTCACTGAGCCCTGAATTGCAAATGCTTCGCTCCAGAAGTCCTTGTGCCTGCCTTCGTCAGCCATAACTTGATTACCCTGATTGATTAATCACCTTCGGCGAGTCAATCAACATGGTTCATTTCGACCACGGTCAGTTCACCTTCGGAAATTTCTTGTGCCATTCTGTCAGATGCTGATACGCAGTCGCCGCCGCAAGGATCACGTTTTCTCCGAAAACTCGACCTGTAAATTCCAAACCTGTCGGAAGTCCGCGACCGCCAAAACCATTTGGAACGGTAATTCCGGGTAGCCCTATGGCATTGGCAGCCCCACTGAGGTCATTGCTGACAAATCCACGTGACCACTCGACAAACTTCTGACTGACAGGTCCTGCTTCAGTATTCAATGTCGGCGTGACAACGGCATCAAAATCTTGCAGTGCAGCATCGATCTCTCGCTGAATCTTTCCACGGATTCGTAACGCATTGATATAGTCACGAGCGGGGATCAACAAGTTCGAAAAACCACCCCAGCGATCTTCAGGCGCAGCCAGTTCCCAGACTTCCCCACTGGTCATGAAGTCGCCAAACGCCGCCCCCATTTCGCACGAAATTATTGTTCCCGCGACAACACCGTACGGAAGATCTGGCAGTTTTATTGGAGTCAACGTCCCGATTTGTCGCAGAACTTCGAGTGACTTTTCGTAGTTGCTACGAACTTCAGGAGCGAGTTTTTCCAGTTCCACGTCCAACGTGGCAAATTTGAAACGGCGATCTTTGGTTGCGGGACTGGTCTTTACGCCTGCATATTTCCATGGAGATGGCAGACTGGTCGGGTCAAGAGGATCAGGGCCAGCAATCGCATTTAGAACGAGACCACAATCGTCGGCCGTTCGGCACATCGGACCAATCTTGTCCATTGTCCAACTGAGTGCCATCGCACCATGCCGACTGACGCGACCGTATGTTGGTCGCAAACCAGCAATTCCGTTATAGCCAGCAGGAGTCATAATGGATCCCCAGGTTTCGGACCCGATGGCGAATGGAACCAGGCCAGCTCCGACAGCCGAACCTGGCCCCGAGGATGATCCACCTGCCCAGCAGGTTTTGTCCCAGGCATTCAGACCAGGGCCCGTCAGACTGGAGTCTGCCTGCTTGTAGCCAAAACCTCCCGCCAGTTCGACCATGGAAAGCTTGGCGCACAAAACAGCTCCAGCTTCACGCAGGCGAACAATGACCGTCGCGTCCTCGTCGATCAATTGATCCTTTAACGGTGGTGCCCCCCACGATGTTGGAATTCCTTTCGTCGCCAGCAGGTCCTTAACGCCGAATGGAATTCCGTGCAGGGGACCTCGATCTTTGCCACGGGAGAGATCGAGATCCGCCTGACTTGCCTGCTCCAGCGCGAGTTCGCTGGTGATTCGCACCACGGCATTGTACTGGCGGCCGAACTTTTCCAGACGGTCGAGGAAATACTTTGTTAGCGCGACTGAAGAGGTCGACTTGGCACGAAGTTGTGTTCCGAGTTCACGGATTGTTGCAAATGCGAATGGATCGTCAGCCATCACTTTTCAACCTTCAACCGGGGTGCCGTCTGTGCCACGATAAGGGCTGAAAACAAATGCTGGCTCGTCGGAATTCTTCAGCGGGAATTCCGACAACAGCTTTCCACGTGCCAGATCCCCGCGAATATCTCGGAAAATCCCCTGGATCGCGACTTCATCGTATTTGTCGCTGGGATACGTTCGCACGAGATAAGTCAGCAGAAGCACTTCTGGCGGAGGCGCCGCAGGTTCCTCCTTTCCAGATGGCTCTTCAGGAAGTTTCGGGGCGGGGGGCGTTTCGGCACTCAATCCCTGACTCACCGACAATGCCGCCGCCAGACCTCCAGCACCAGCGGTCAATTGTCGAGCGAATTCCCGTCTCCTCATCCGTCCCGTCATCGTGAATCCTCCCGTGAATACTGCACTTTTCGAAGTGTCGCGCAGACCGACATTGTGTGTCGACAAATTCGACGAGCCCAAGGCCAAATATTACGGATGTGACACAAGGATTCGCCAGTTGGATACGATTTTTCCTCGGCACGACAATTGCCGAACATCGATCGTGGACACGTTACGTTTGGTGTTCCCGCAAGACAATCGAGAAAGTAAACATGTTTTCGCAAATCCCCTCGCTGAATCGCCGACTTCGCTCGCAACGTGGATTCACGCTGATCGAGTTACTGGTCGTGATCGCCATTATTGCCGTTTTGATTGCACTCCTTCTTC
>CAXBSB010000239.1:0-10461 GCA_963977965.1 uncultured Schlesneria sp. | reverse complement strand
GAGAGGCAAATCTGCTGTATGCCTGCTCCAAATTCCTCTTGTGAACCCAGACGCTGAAGCAGCGTCTGGGCCACCCCTCCACGCGGTTCACACGAATTGAAGCAGGCGACAACCGACATCGAACGCCTGCAACTTCAGGCGCAAGGAAACATCGCGGTACGACATTCAGTCCTTCCTTCTGCACGCTACCCCAAAGACGCGTTGAACTGGGCAACCGCTCGTATAGAAAGCGCCCAGTTGGCTGACCGGAATGCGGCACATTGCATTTACGAGAGCTGCGACGCCATGGCCTCGATCTTGTATGCAGCGTGTCGGTTGAGGAGGGTACAAAATGCAAATACTGCGATGACGACAACGGCGACGATTAGAAATGGAGTTAATTCAGCAGGCGAAGTTGGCGCGGCAAAAATGATTCCGCCCACACAACCAGGAGCGCAATACCATAAAGGCACCAGCCGCAGCAGTCTGGCCTGGGCACAAAACGCTTCGCGCCAAAAACCGACATCGCTTGGTGCATGCGTTCGCAGCAATTGGTAGCTGAGCGCATATGACCAGACGACCCCTGCAATGAACCCGGTTGCGACAAGAATGATCAAACACCCGAAGTACCTCGGCGTTCCAACCTGGCTATGCGCAAGAATCGCTGCGAATGCAACGATAACAATCACCGCCCCCACACTCTCCTGGATTGCGCGTTGGATCGACCCCCTGATGAGCTTCCGAATCAGTTCTTCGTTATTCATTGTTCGCTCCATGTGAGTGTCGTGATGATCAGGCAAATTGATTTGAAAGTCATGGCCGAATCGGTTGATTCGACTGAGTTCTGGGCACATGATCGAAACAGCGAATTCTCATGCTACAGATCCGCAAAGCACGCGGCAATTTCAGATTTCCTCTCTGTGCCCCTCTGCGTCCTCTGTGGTAACCCGTATTTCAGGATTTACCACCGAGGGCACAGAGGAACACAGAGGTACCAATCACAAACTCATTAGCACAAGCCTTATCGCTGAGGCGTGGGTTGATGGCGGGGTTGCCCCAGACGTCGCTTTGAACAGCTGGATTTATGAGAGGCAAATCTGCCGTATGCCTGCACCAAATTCCTCTTGTGAACCCAGACGCTGAAGCAGCGTCTGGGCCACCCCGCGTGCGGCAATTTCAGATTTCCTCTCTGTGCTCCTCCGTGTCCCCTGTGGTAAACCCGCATTTCAGGATTTACCACGGAGGACACAGGGGAACACAGAGGCCGATTCAACGGCTGACCAAGATTTTACTCCGACGAAAGGACCAGCCCTGCGGGGCCGTGGCGCTCAGAGTCCAACGATAACAATGGATGTGCCTCACGCAGTGAATGCAGAAGATCTCCGGTGGCGATTCGGTTCCAGCCGTCGACCGAAGCTTCCATTCGTAGACGTGTCTCTTTGGGAAGTACCGAGATCATGTCGGATACTTCGCCAGTGGTGAGGGCACCAGGGACCAGGACGTCGTGAGCCGTCAGAACAAGGTGGCTCGACAACAGTGAACGCCAACTGACGAGACATCCAACCGTATAAATCGAATCGAGATCCTCTTCAAACACGCCAGCCAGGATTGCCAGCAGCGGTGCCTGCGGCTCAGAGACTGCTGGCAAGGCCTGATCGTCATCGCGTGGTGTGCGGAATGGGGCGGTTTCAGGGTTGGCCGGGGTCAGGGATTCTCCCCAGATGGCCAGCGGTCGGAAGCCGACGTTTTGTCGACGACGTAGCCACGTCAGAACCATTCGAACATCACGCAGTTGTTCCCCCAGCAATGGACGACCGAGCATTAAGGCTGTCGAAGAATGCGAGGTTGCGGAACTGCGACGTGTGTGGCTATCCCCCAGTTTCGATTCCCCGAGCCCTCGCGGATCGATCAGGCAGACGGTCGCCCCCTTCTTTAACAACCCGGCGATATCGCTGGCTCGATCTTTTAACAGTCGATTCTTGCCCTGCGAACAGATCGCCAGGACAACGGGCTTGTCGCGATCGGTCTGCTCTGGTTCTAACAGCAGGCAAGGGATTCGAATCCCGGATTCGGACGTCAGCATCCAGCATTGAATTCTGAATCCATCCACGGAATTGCTATCCCCTTCCCTGACACTCTGCAATCGCTCGGGTGCAACTGGTCCCAGCACGTCTTCCCATCGCGTCTGGCTTTCACGTCGACGAAATTCGAAGTCGGCGTTCATAGTCTGATGACGGATCTGAGCAATCCGCTGATTCGCCAGTTCGGTTGTGATCGTTGCCAATGACTTCGGCTGATACTTCTGGCGGGTTTCAGGGGTCCAGCAACGTAATCGCTCGCTCGGGACACGTTCGGAATATTCCGTCTCGGGCGTCACTTCAATTCCGAACCATTTGGCAAACGCCTCGTGAATTTTCACACGATGTGGAGGGCCGATATGAGTGCAATGAGTGGCGACAGGGGGCTGATCTTTCAATTCGCCACGACCATGCGTGAATGCCAGGTGATCGGGATGTTCATACAGGCGATACACTGTTTGAAGCCGTTTCCAGACAGGGTCGCGCTGCTGATCCCAATTGAATTCGTGACCATACACCAGGCGCCGGGGCGCAACCCCTGCCACGATCATCCATGGCAGGAACCCACCGTTTGCGGATCGAATCAGGTTTCGAGTCGATTCCCATCCGCCGCTGCCCGCGTACTGAAACGACTTTTCAATATCGTCTGGCAAGGGAAAACGAGTTTCCGGCTGAGGTCCCCCGAAATTGAAGGGGACGACGGCAGCAAATCGCTCGTCGAGGGCTCCAGCTACGGCAGCAGGGTCACCTCCCCCTGCAACCGAACCAAGAAGAATCAGTCGCTGGGGATCAATCCCTTTTTGTTTCAGCAGCAGATCGGCACAACGCATGACATCCCACGCCATCCACCCCGCCAGACTTTCACCGATCAATTGAAGCTGGAATCCACTGTCGTAACGGAAGTAATAGTCCTGGCGACTGACACCGTACGGCTTCGAGTAGTCAGCCGCCGTCTCGAACGGATGCTGCCGCCGTTCGCCATGTCCGACTTGATCGAGTACCAGGACATAGCACCCGGCGCGAGCCCAGGTCATGCCCATGTCCTGCAGTTCACCATGTGGCTTGGGAGTATGATGAGCATGACAGATCACAATGCCTGGCATGGATTCTCGCACAGGTTCAGGAACATACAGATTAGCCGAAACCCACCAGCCGGGTCGTGACTCGAACAGAGTGTTCCGGATACGGAAACCGTTCCCGACCACTTCGCCCGTCGCTTCAGTTCGCAATTCTGCGGGGGGTTCAGGCCAGGTCCCCAATCCCTTTCGCATGGCAGCGAGTTTTTCGCTACGCAGTCGCTCCCAGTCATCGCAAGTCCGCACGGCCTGCCATTCCGCACTACTCTTCTCGTTCGCCCGTTGCATGCGAGCCCGCAGATCATCACGAACCTGACTGGCAACCGACTCTTTTTCGTCGGGACTGGCAACGGTCCCATCGATCTTGCGGATCGCCTCAGCCAAAGCATCATCGGCCTGCGAATTATGAGGGCAGAATCCGCCAGCGAGCGAAATGCTCAGGCAACTGACAAACAGAAATCGCATGTCGTCCTCTCCAGAATGAGCCCGATTCGTGAGTGGAATTCCCTGAGACAGGTGCCAGTGATTCTATCGCAACAGATTTTGATTCGCGCGTGTCACGCATCAATAACAAATCGCGAATCAGCCAGAACCGGGTGGCCGAGGCCGGAGCGCCTTCGCGAAGTTCCGGTAACACGAGCACAGTGCCATTGCCTTTTTGAAGCTGGCCTTCAGGTCTCAGATCCATGATTCTCACGCCCGCTTCGCTCAAGACGCTAAGACGCAAAGTTTTCAAGAATTCCATGGATCGCACCTTCCCAACCACTTCCCCCTTTGCGTCTTCGCGTCTTTGCGTGAACCCCTCTTCCATCTACGGTCTTAGCGTGTGGCCAACCACCAACAAGCGACTCGGCCTGATGCTCCAGGATTTCCCGCGGAGTTGATTCGCGAAGTCCTCGGATTCCAGATTTCGTTCTTCCAGAATTTTGGAATTGCATTTTCGGATGTTTCCTGTAATTATACATCCGTTCTCCTTAATTTCGGACAACGGAATTGACGATCTTCACCTTCAGTGATGCGATACGATCATGGCAAAACGAGGACGGGGTCGCCCCATTATCGAGACGCTGACGGAACCGCAGAAGCGGTTGCTGCTGGCGATAGAAACGTTTATCTCGCGGCATGGGATGTCTCCCACGATGCGTGAACTGGCAGAAGAACTGGAACATGGTGTCGCCAGTATCTTCAAGCAAGTCGAACGGTTGGAGCGGAACGGATACGTCAGCCGGGTTGCGGGTAAATCGCGAAGTTTAACCGTGATTCGTTCGGCCAACGACGAATCACTGATTGGCCTGGTCACTATCCCCCTCGTCGGAACAGTCGTGGCAGGACACCCGCTGATGGCTCAGGAAAATCTGCTGGGGGAATTGCTGGTGGATGCGAGTACCGTCCGTTCAGGACGTCATTTTGCACTGAAAGTGTCAGGGCAAAGTATGATGAATGCGGGGATCTCGTCAGGGGATGTCGTGATCGTGCGACAGCAGCCACTGGCCGACCACCGTGACATTGTCGTGGCTTTATTGAATGACGAAGCAACCGTTAAACGGCTTCATTATCGCAGCGGCGAGGTCGCTTTGTTACCCGAAAATCCGAACTTCAAACCCATCCCTGTCGGTCCTGACGATGATCTGCGGATCGTCGGGAAAGTCGTCGCAGTGCGAGCTGGCAGCGGGTAATCAACGTTGCCTTCTCCCATGCTGAATGCTCGTTGTGATCGCTCCGCTTCACGGAGGGTTGCGGGACGTTGCGCACATATCTGCATCAAACATGCGTTTTCTACAGATTGAAAACACGTACATGGTTCGCGAACTGCTGAGCCGCTCAGGGAGTTGGTGCACATCGACTTAGAGCACATTCCGTTTCAGTGTGGCGTCCCGCGGACATCAAACTGCAGCGCCTAACCCATGTTTCGACGCGACACGGAAATGCGACCCGCACTAGCGACTCGGCGGGAGCCTCGTCCTCCCATCACATTGAACCCCAATCGTTGGGCGCTTTCATACGATGACACAGACACTGGACCTCTCGGGAAATCATCATCGAGCTCAAACCCTGCAATCGCTGCGTCAGCTTTGTCGAGGGGCCGTCAATCTGGCCCCGTCCGATACCAGGCCTCGCTTGTCGACCGGAATCCCGGCTCTTGATCGACTGCTTCCCGGCGGGGGGCTGGAATATGGTTCACTCGTTGAATGGCTGGTCCCTGTCGCTGGTGCAGGTGCCTGCAGCCTGGCCCTGCAGGGAATCCGCTCGGCACTGCAACAGCGGCCTGCCTGGGCGGTTGTGGATCCAACCGGCGAATTCCACTCACCCGCCCTGCAAGGATGGGGAGTTCCGCTGGAATCACTCCTGTTGCTGCGTCCCAGTTCCATCGCCGATGCTGCCTGGACCGTCGAACAATGTCTGCGATGTACCGCCGTCGGTGTCACATGGATTCAGATGGAAACTCTTCCAGAGCGAGTCTTGCAGCGATGGAAGATCGCAGCGGAGACCGGCGGAGGAACAGCCGTCTTGTTTCGGCCGGCACGAGCACAACAACAAGCCTCGTGGGCCGATGTCCGCTGGCTGGTGGAACCGCAAAGAATTTCTTCGCAGGGGCGGGAGGCCCCAGAAGCAAGAGGTGCCCGACAGACCATGGAGCCTGTATCAGTCGCATCGGGCACTGCTGGTCGACGCCTGTGTGTGACACTGCTGACGTGTCGAGGTCCGTTTTCTGGTGGTTCTGTTGAGCTGGATGTGAATGATGCGACGGGTGATGTGCGTCTGGTATCCACTCTGGCCGGTGCAACGACTGCTGTCCGAGCCACCGGAGCCTGAGGCTTTGCCGTTGGAGACCACGGTAAAGACCAGCAATCCCGCTCCACACTCCCGATCTACCTCCCCTGCTCCGATCATCCTGTTCGCGGAATCCTCGCGCGGCCTGTATGTCACAGCCTGCTCGTTCGAAGCTGCCAAGGCCGGGATTCGAAGTGGCATGCCTTTAGGGGAAGCTCGCTCACTGTTTCCAGGAACACTGCCTGGCAAACCTTCGCGGGGACCGCGGGGCAATCTTCCCAAACCTGTCTTCCATCGGGCAGACCCCGCTCGAGATCGCACTCGACTGCAGCAACTGGCACTGCATTGCCAGCGATACAGTCCATTAGCAGGCCTGGAAGAAACGACGGAGCCAGAATCACTCTGGCTGGACATTTCCGGCAACGAATCCCTGTTCGGAGGTGAAGCTGCACTGATCGACACGATGCGAACAGACTTCGCTCAACAGGGCTTTCAGGCTCGCATTGCCATTGCCGATTCCTGGGGTACGGCCTGGGGTGCCTGCCACTTTGCACCAGCACCTGTCACGATCGTTGCATCACAGCAGCAGGCCGAAGCACTGGCATCACTGCCCATCTCTGCCTTACGAGTCTCGAATTCGATTGTAGAATCGCTGCAGACTCTGGATGTCATGACAATCGGCGGACTGATGCGTCTGCCTCGAACAGCATTGCCATCTCGATTTGGCAAAGAACTGCTGCGACGACTGGACCAGGCCCTGGGAACTCTTCCAGAGTTGCTGGTCGCGGAACGACTGATCGAGCCACTGTTTGCCGAATGGCTGTTCGAAGATCCGGTCACAGATCGAGCGACGCTGGAACACGTCATGGGAGTGCTGCTTGATCAGCTTCTGGACCAGTTGAACCAGCGCCGGGTCGGGCTACGTGAATTGAACTGCCGCTGGATTGGAACGACAACCGAACCCATTTCCCTGCGTCTGCTCCGCCCTGCAACGGATCGCCGACATCTGTTCGAACTGTTGCGACTACAATGCGAGCGTCGAGTCTTCACCGCAGGAGTGAACGGGATCCGCATGGAACTGGTCGAGATGGGCCTGCCTCCCATCAAGCAGCGCCAGTTATTCGAAGATGATGCCGATCAAGCCGAACGACAACAGCAATCACTGGCAGAACTGGTTGACCGGCTGGGAAGTCGACTTGGCCGACATGCCGTCCTGCGACCGGTTCTGTTGCCGGATCCTCAGCCTGAATACGCGTGCCAGCATGTGCCATGGCTGGACGGAATGAACAACGCAACGACAACACCCATCAGCCGCTCGCAACTTCGTTGCCGACCGCTAAGACTTTTGCGAACCCCACAACCCCTGACCATTCAAGTTTCGCCCCGCACTGGTCTGCCGACTCATGTTGCGGCAGAACGAACAGGGCTGTTGCCAGTCATCAGGATCGCAGGGCCTGAGCGGATTGAAACAGGCTGGTGGCGCGGACCAGACACCAAGCGAGATTATTATCGCATGGATCTGACCAACGGAACCTCACTCTGGACATTCCAGGATCGAGAGAGCCGTTCCTGGTTTCTGCATGGGCTGTTTGTTTGACGCCACTACCATGGCCACGGAGAGGCAGGGCTGAAAGCCCCTGAGAACAAAGCACAGGGCTTCAGCCCTGTGAACGGAAGTAAATCAATCTGTGCGACCTGAAAGGTCGCGAGACGCGATCGATCGGAGTTGATCGCTATGGCTGAATTTCTCGCGACCTTACAGGTCGCATACTCTGCGCAATCCGGCTCCACAGGGCTGAAGCCCTGTGCTTTGTTCTCGTGGGCCTTCAGCCCATGAACAGCCGATGACGACAACATCGCCACCCAACCGAGAGATAAAGATTCTATATCGTTCTGCCCCTCATTGTTCTGCCAACTGTCTTCTCACTTTTCTTTACAACCTGACTGTCGTCCATGCCATGAAAATCAGCACCCAATTGCAGACGGCTATCTTCACGCAGGAGCGTGAAGGCTACTTTGGAAAGCCCTCTGTTTGGCATGGACAGTCCGACCAGACTACTGGCTGTCGTTGACAGATTCGCATTCGACCTTGCGATCGATACGCTTCATCAGCCCCTTCAGGACCTTGCCGGGACCGACTTCGAAGAATGGGCCTGCCCCTTGAGCGAGCAGCCAGCGGATCGAATCTTCCCACAGGACAGGCTGAGTCACCTGACGGACCAGCACACCACGAATGTCTTCTGGATCCTGATGGACCTTGGCATCGACGTTTGACACCACAGGAATCCGTGGTGATACGATCGTGACGCTCTTCAGAACGTCGGCCAGCTTCTCACAGGCAGACTCCATAATCGGCGTATGGAATGCCCCTGCAACTGCCAGTGGAATTGGCTTTCCGCTGGCTTTCTCGATCAGTTCTGCGGCGAGGGTACAGGCTCCCTTTTCACCAGACAGCACAGTGTTTCCGGGACAAAGGTAGTTCGCAATCCAGATCCGTCCGGCAGCACCAGCCCCCTGACAGACTTCCGCGACCTTATCGCGATCCAGCAGCAGGGCACTGACCATACCCGACGCAACCGCATCCGCGGCAGCCTGCATCGCTTCGCCGCGAACCTTTACGACTCGGACGCCATCTTCAAAACTCATCGCTCCCGCAAAAACCAGTGCCGTGTATTCGCCCAGGCTCAACCCTGCAGCATACTGGCATCCCGCAACGACCTCAGGGCGTTCCGCCTTGAGCATTTCGAGAGCTGCGAGACTGCTGACAAACAGGGCTGGTTGACTGACAACGGTCGTGTCGAGTCGCTCAACGGGGCCTTCAAAACACAACTGCGCCAGGTCGTAACCCAAGATGGCACTGGCTCGGTTGTACAAATCGCGAGCGGCAGGAAATCGCTCTGCGATTGTCTTCCCCATACCAACATGTTGGGCACCCTGCCCTGGAAACAAGAATGTCGTCTGGCTCATATCAGTCCCCTTGCAGTGAACAGGCGATACCGGCTCTCAAGCCAGGCGCAGAGATTCTGGTACAGAACGGAGACGGGTCCAGAATGCGATCCATGCCAATCATGCTGCAACCAGTACCCGGAATTCCCCGCCATGGGGAATCAACTCATACTCGTCGACGGTTCCTTCGCCAGAGCGTCGACAATCTGCTCGTTCAGTCCGCGAGCTTTCAATGTGGTGGCAAAGCGAAGAGCGTTCTGGATCGACCTGGCGTTGCTGGCACCGTGACAGATGATCGAAATCCCCTGCACACCCAGCAGCGGAGCACCACCGATTTCGTGATACTCAAACCGCTTGGCAAGCGAATGGAAAGCCTGCGTTGCCAGCGATTTTTCGGTATTGAGCACACCCAGGATTTCGGCCGAAACCGTCTTCATCAGCATGTCAGCCAGACCTTCGGCGGCCTTGAGCAGAACATTACCGACAAAGCCTTCGCAGATCACGACATCAGCGGCACCGTTGTACAGGTCTCGCCCTTCGACGTTGCCGATGAACTTGTCGCTGACAATGCTGTTGGAAAACAGATTGTGAGAATCGCGGACGACATCCGTACCCTTGCCATCTTCGCTGCCGATGTTCATCAGGCCGATGGAAGGACGTTCAATGCCGAACATTTCGCGAGCGTAAATTTCGCCAATGATGCCGTACTGGACAAGATGCTCAGGACGGGCACCCGGATTGGCACCGACATCCATCAGAATCGTTTTGCCTTTGGTGGTCGGCAAGGCAACAGCGATACCGGGGCGTTTGATTCCCTTGAGGAACAGGCGTGTCCGTAGACCCGCCGCCACAACGGCCCCTGTATGGCCTGCGCTGACGACCGCGTCCACCTGCTGCATCGCCATCTGCTGCCAGCAGACAATAATGGAGCAGTTGGGTTTCTTCCGGAGTCCCTCGATCGGCTTTTCTTCCATTTCAATCCAGCCGTCGGCTGGTTGAATGTGCAGTCGATCACCCGAATAGCCAGATTTGGCTATGGCTGGTTCGAGCGTCGGAACGTCGCCAACCAGGGTGACCTGCAGATCGGGGTTGTCCTTCAGGGCCGCGATCGCTCCATCGAGATTGGGCGAAACGCCGAAGTCGCCGCCCATCGCGTCCAAGGCAATCCGCATGGGAGAATTATTCCTCGATCTCGATCATCGTCCGCCCCATGTAATCACCGCAGGTCGGGCAAATGACATGCGACGGAACGGGGGTCTGGCACTTGGGGCAGTTATGAAGCTGCGGTGGCTTAATCGCGTCGTGGCTGCGTCGGCGACGAGATCGGCCTTTGGATTGTCTGCGCTTGGGAGCGGCCATGGTAAGGTCAATTCCAACTGTTCGAGGCACAAGATGGCAATGGCAAAGCCGCACCGACACACGCGGTCAAACGGACCTTCCACGCCCGGAAAGCGTGACTATGGTACGGGAAGCAGAAAACAAGTGTCAAGGAAGCGGCCTCACGAAGAGCAACAACCGCTGCAAAGCATTGTTAAAATACCGCTTACAGCGATTCGTGACATTCTCACCGACGCTGCAATCGGCCGATTCGAATGGATTCCATCCTGAAT
>CAXBSB010000238.1:0-10483 GCA_963977965.1 uncultured Schlesneria sp. | reverse complement strand
CAGAAGGCTGCCTGAGGAAGTCGAATGCGTTTCACTTATCCGCCGTTCTCGATTTGCCCATTCAATCTGCCCCACTACCTGCCGTTCATAAATCATTGGATGGTGATGTCTGGTCGATCGAAGAAGTGATTGCCGGATTGGGCTGAATTAAATGCGTGAGTTTTTGCACGGTTGGCGACGAAAAGCGGGATGCGTCACGCTGGTGATGGCGTTGGTGCTGACGGCGGGATGGTTCCGTAGCTGGGGCGTCATCGACGCTATTGAATTCGCCAAATGGGATGACGGTGGCTTGGAGTTTGGCTCAGATTGCGGATCTCTGTTTTTGAGATGGACGTTTTACACCGAGCCGAGTCCGCCCGGATTCAAATTCTTCTTCCCAAGCTGGTCATCATGGAAACCTGACCAGAATCTCCGAACACCGCCTCAGGATACGACCTGGTCGGGAGGTGGGATTCGCTACACTCGCAAGGTGTTTGATTCAGATGACCAAACTGCCGTACGAGCAATATCGATTCCCTATTGGTATTTCCTGACACCTCTCACTTTTCTCTCCGCTTACCTGATTCTCCGGAAGCCGCGACGAAAACTCGCCGATCAGCCCGCGAATCTGAGTACTAATTCAAATTGATCCACGACCGAGTGGCGTCACTTCTTATGAAGGGGTTTGACGGGCTTTGCACGGTGAGTACGGATGGCCTCGAGTGTCTTCTGAATATCGTCGGGAAGCGGTGCTTCGAATTCCATCCGCTGACCTGTTACCGGATGATCAAAGCACAGACGCAGGGCGTGGAGTGCCTGCCGGGCGATCAAGACTTCATCCTGCTCTGGCGGAAGATTCTCGATGAGGTCCGACATCTTCAGGGAACTACGGCCTTCATACAGGCGATCAGCCACGATCGGATGGCCCAGATGATGCAGGTGAACTCGCAACTGGTGAGTTCGTCCGGTCTGCGGGCACAGACGCAAAAACGTGAATCCCCGATGTCGTTCCAGCACTTCGTAAAATGTCGCGGCAAACCGGGAGTTGCCACCTTCGGGGCAGACCATCATCCGCTCCCGGTTGCGCTGGCTGACGCGAACGTGCGTTTCAATAAAGTCCCGATCGAACGAGACTTCGCCCCAGGCGATCGCCCGGTATTCCTTCTCGACCGTTCGCTGTTCAAACTGACTGCTCAGATTGGCGTGGATCGTGTTATCCTTCGCGACCACCAGCACGCCACTCGTATCACGGTCCAGGCGATGCACAATACCGGCTCGATGTTTGCCCGCAACGTCACTGAGTTTGTCGAAGTGAAACTGCAGGGCCCCCGCTAATGTGCCGAGATAGTTCCCTCGACCGGGGTGGACGATCATATTCGCCGCTTTGTTGATGACGATCAGGTAATCGTCGTCATACAGGATATTCAGAGGAATATCTTCGGGGGGCAGTGTGCGGTCCGGGTTCTTCGGCAACTGGAATTCGAGACAATCGTTGACTCGCAACCGTCTCGCCATTTTGACGGGCAGGCCGTTGCAGAGTACCAGTTGTTCTTCAATGACTCGCTGAAACGCCGCTCGACTGAAATTGGGGTGTAATCGTGACAGGTAATGGTCAACGCGCCATCCATGGGCGCGGGCTTCCACGACGACCTTCTGGACGCTGCCCGGTTCATCCGAAGTTTCGGCAGCTTCAATCGGTTCTTCGAGTTCGTCTTCGGGGATTTCATCGGTCATGGAATCAGTCACCAAAATGAAACGTGACATGTCGATCGAGACATGTCACCAGTCTACCAACAAGAATGGCACGCCCTCAAAACTTGGGGCGTGCCACCGAGGTTTATGTATTCATGAGTCCGGCTGAACGTATTCAGCGGATCACTCTTTCTTTTCAGGCTTTGGTTCAGCCGGCTTTTCGGGCTGTTTGTCTTCAGGCTTTGCAGATTCTTTTGCTGGAGCTTCGGGCTTGGCTTCCGGTTTCGGTTCAGTCTTTTCCTCAGGCTTCGCCCCGTCAGGCTTGGCTCCCTCAGCATCTGGTTTCGGTGAATCGGCCGGCTTTTCCGTTTTCGGATCCGCAGTCGTTTCTTCGCTCTTCTTTTCGCTGTCTGGCTTTTTGGAATCGACGTCGTTCTTCAGGATGGAATCGTGATTGAACTCGCTCTTGCCCGGATCAGTCGACTCGCCATCTTTCGGTCGTGCTTCAGACGGTTTCGGGTTCTGCTTGCTGAACCACGTGTAGAACTCTTTGGTGCCACCTGTCTTCAGGGCGGCGATGCGCTGGTTAGCGAGTTGCTTGTAGAATGTTTCGGGAACCGCGTCGATCAAGCGTTGGTAAGCATCGATGGCCTTCGCCGTGTCGCCGCTGTTTGTCGACTCGATTGTGGTTGCCAATCCCCACAATGCCCGTTCCAGAATGGTCGGTTCAATTCCCTTAGAATCCGCGAGTTGCGTAAAACGTTCGGTTGCTTTCTTCAATTCACCCAAAGCGAATTCGCGATCGGTAAACATCCGAGACATGCCCGCCTGCTGGTAGCTCTCTGCTTCACGCAGCTTGGCCCAGCGACCAGCGACAGTTCCCTGATGAGTATCGGCGATATGAGCGTACTGCTCGACGGATGAGGCTTGTTCCAGCAACGTCCAGGCCACCGTTGCCTTCGCAGCCGATTGGCGGGACCACCAGATACTGCCTGCAGCGACGACCAGAATCACGCAGATTCCCATGACAATCTTGGATGCGTGTTCTTCCAACCGATGGCCAATTGCAGTAATCGCCTGGCCAAGCTGGTTCGGTGGTAGCCCCTGAGGATCTTCGGTGTTCATGCTGACAGCCATCCGTGATGTGTTCTGTTAAACCACGCAAAACGCCCAATGCGTGTGGTCCTGCGAGTATAGAAGTGCTTGGCGAGACCGTCAAGTTTCGCGAACTTCTCTCGTCATAATCGTTTACGCGTAAAAATCGGGTCTTTTCACGAGAAGATTGATTTCGACGCACCGTGGCAGGGGTGCCACGATTTCGGAGACTTCGAAAAGGCAGTGCCTAAGCGCTATCGGAGCGGTCGGCCTTCGAGGGGCTTACCGTTTGTATCCAGGATCTGGAAATGGTGAATCCCCGCCTTCCGCTGGTCGGTGTACGTCCAGACGATCTTCTTGTCACGAGTCACTTCAAACAGCTTCGTCTTCCCCGACGAGGCATGGTAGGCAGTGATCACGGTGTTTCCATTCGGCAATCGCTGTCCACCGCAGGCATCGTCAAATGGCTTCGAAGGAAAGTCCTCGTTTGAGACCTTCCAAACCGTTTCGCCAGCCTTGTTGACTTCGATTGTCAGGTTTCCAATCGTACAGTTGATCAGCGTATTGCCATCATCCAGGCGAATTGCGGTGAACGGCCAATGTGGCGTGGCAACTTCCCAGACAATCTTTCCGTCAGGCTGGTATTCACGAACGACCTTGTCGAGCAATTGCGGGACGAGGTAGTTCCCGTTCGCCAGCTTGCGAGCCATTCGCGTTTGCAGGTGATGGTCCTTCGTCTGTGCCTGCAGAGCAACTTCAACAGCAATCTTTCCGTCTCGGGTCACTTCCAGAAGTCGAGGCTTGTTACCCGCCTCGGTCAACATGATGTTGCCGTTGTCCAGGGCCTGAGCCGTATTCACCTCGGACTGAGTCCCCTTGAATTCGAAGACCACTTTTCCTTCACGAGTCACTTCGACGACCGAGCCCCCATCGTTGGCTTTGGACAACGTCAACAGGATATTCCCGTTGGGCAGCACCCAACCATCTCGTGTTGACTTGGGATAGGTCCAGGTGGTCTTTCCTGCCCCGTCAACGATAAAGGTTTCGCCCCCAGTGACGAGAAACGAATGGGTAATCGCAGGTTCATCGGCACCCAACGCAATACGGCCAATTCCCGGGGCGACAGCGACGAGAGCGGCAATCGCAATCCATGCCATTCGACTGACTCGGTGACTCATGTTCATTCCTGTGAAGTAGTATCGATGTTGCGAACACATGAAATTGCGATAGCGCAGACTCTGTCGAAAGCCGGAATTCCGTTTGCCCGACTACGCTTTGAAACCCGCCATATATGGCAGTTTCTTCGCTGCAGCCTGAACGGCATCGGCCCCTTCCAGCAACTGACCCAGGAAGTCCCACTTCCCTGTTGTCAGGGCAAGTCTGGCACCGTCCGGGATCGCGATCGAAACAGTGAGAGAGCCTGCTTTGGCCTGCAGTGCGTTCAGATCAACGGTGACCGAGACCTTCGGATCAGCATTGATGGCGGCCGTCAACTTTTCCAGATCGCTGCGCGTGGCGGTGACGCACGGAATACCCAGGGTCGTGCAATTGCCGAAGAAGATCTCAGCAAAGGATTCGGCGATGATGGATTTGATTCCCCATCGCATCAGAGCCTGTGGAGCGTGTTCGCGCGATGAACCGCAGCCGAAGTTGCGTCCGGCGACAAGGACTGCTGCCCCTTTGAACCTGGCATCATCAAACGGATGAGAACGGTCCTGCTGGCGGTCATCTTCAAAGGCGTGTTCCCCCAGTCCATCGAATGTCACGCACCGCAGGAAGCGAGCAGGGATGATACGATCGGTGTCGATGTCATCCAGCAACAGGGGGATGCTGGTGCCGGTGACTTGTGTAACGAGTTGCATTGGAGTTGTCTTTCTATCTTCAGCGGGAAAATTTCCCTGCCGCAAAACTGGATCGGATCGGGATTCGAACGTCGAACAATTCGGCCTAAAGCATGGATCGCACGTCACTGACACAACCGTTGATCGCAGCGGCCGCGACCATCGCGGGGCTCATCAACAGGGTTCGTCCGGTTGGACTTCCCTGGCGGCCTTTGAAGTTTCGATTGCTGGATGACGCACAGACTTCACGACCCTTGAGTTTGTCGGGGTTCATTGCCAGGCACATTGAACAGCCGGCTTCCCGCCATTCGAATCCTGCGGCTTCGAAGATCTTGTCCAGCCCTTCTGCCATCGCCTGCTGCCGGACGAGCTGTGAGCCGGGAACGACCAGTGCCTTCACACCAGCGGCAACTTTGCGTCCCTTGGCAATTGCGGCCGCTTCCCGAAGGTCGGAGATACGTCCATTCGTACACGAGCCGATAAATGCGACGTCGATCTTGACCCCCTGAATCGGTTGATCTTCGTTCAGGCCCATGTAAGCGAATGCATCGCTGGAACCCTTTTGCTCATCTGCAGACATCGTCGACAGTTTTGGCAACCGCTCAGAGACGCCGACAGATTGAGCAGGAGTGATTCCCCATGTCACGGTTGGTTCAATTTCGTTTCCATCAAACGTGACGTGGTCATCAAATTCTGCATCAGCGGGAGATGCCAGACTCAACCACCAGGCGGCGGCGCGATCGAAATCGGCACCTTGCGGAGCGAACGGCCGTCCCTTGATGTAGTCGACAGTTGTCTGATCGGGGTTGATGTATCCACATCGTGCTCCCCCTTCGATGCTCATGTTACAGACGGTCATTCGCTCTTCGATGGTCATCCGATCGAAGACTTCGCCGGCATATTCGTAGGCGTAACCGACGCCGCCCTGAACACCGAGTTTCCGGATGATGTGCAGGATCACATCCTTGGCAAACACTCCCGGTCGCAACTTGCCATTCACTTCGACCCGTCGCACCTTGGGGCGGCTGAGCGCCAGGGTCTGTGTCGCCAGAACGTCGGCAACCTGGCTGGTCCCGATTCCGAATGCGATCGAGCCGAATGCTCCGTGAGTACTCGTATGACTATCCCCGCAGGCAATCGTCATTCCGGGTTGAGTCAGTCCCTGTTCGGGGCCAACAATGTGAACGACCCCCTGACGGTTATCCTTCAGGTCAAACAGACGGACGCCGAAATCGCGGCAGTTCTTTTCGATCGCCGACATCATTTCTTCCGCCAGCCCATCAGCAAATGGACGCAACTGGTTGTCTGTCGGGACAATATGGTCGACAGTCGCCAGGGTCCGGTCGGGAAACATCACCGTCAGTTTGCGGTCACGCAGAATCGAAAACGCCTGAGGACTGGTCACTTCGTGAATCAAGTGCAGGCCGATGAATAGCTGAGTCTGGCCCGAAGCGAGCAAACGGACGGAATGTAGATCCCAAACCTTGTTAAACAGATTGCGACGGTCGGTCATGTCAAAATCCAAGTGAAAAAGAACGCAAATCTCCCGCAATTCGAATTGTATCAATCCGACCCCGTCGGGCGAATCATGCAACCTGAAATTGGCGCCAAAATCCGGTGAGAATGGCCCACCTTTCACGAATGAACGGGGAAGGATTCGAATCGGGTACGGATGCATTGAGATATCGAAGTTGCTTGCTCTTGCCGCCGGAAGCGCGTGTAATAGGCACCCGGAATCCACAAGCTCTCAACCGGGGCCACATCTATGGGCATTATTCTTGCCAGTACCTCACCCTATCGAAAGCAACTCTTGGAGCGGCTTGGACTACCGTTCGAGCAGCGGCATCCGATCTGCGACGAATCAATCCTGAAGGGGGCACCCTACTCCAGTGCGGCAGGGCTGGCACGAACGCTCGCCACGGCCAAGGTCGAAAGCCTGATTCCGACTCACCCGAACGATACGCTGATTGGGGGAGATCAGATTGTCGAGGTCGACAATCAGATTCTGGATAAGCCAGAAACGGTCGAGCGGGCGATTGAGCAACTGACTTTACTGGCTGGTCGGTCGCACCGGATTGCAACAGCAGTGGCCGTCTGGGATGAAGGCAGGCTCAATACTTACGTTGACATTACGACCTTAACCATGCGTCCGCTCGACGCATCGGCGATCCGACGATACGTCGAATCCGACCAGCCGCTGAATTGTGCGGGATCTTACAAGCTTGAGTCACGTGGAATTACGCTGTTTGAGCGGATTGAAACCGCCGACTACACCGCGATTATCGGCTTGCCACTGATGACACTCACCTCGATGCTGCGCGGAATTGGCTATCATTCCCTGATCGGCTATGCGGCCGATGCATTCGCTGTAAAGTGTTTTTTTGTTGACTGTTGTGGCGAATTCCGCAGGACGGACAATCCTGTCCGTCTGCATCCGACTGGCCGCGACCAGTGAAAAAACAATTCAAGAAAGACGGACAGATTGTCCGTCCTACTTGGCGTCTTTGTCGAGGCGCTAATCCCAAACCCATCACCAACCTCAAATATGAGAAAGTTGCCTCCGCCGTCGTGTCGATTTGGAAATATGGCCACAGTCCGGTATACTGTTGAGACTGAGTTTCAATCCGCGAAAGCCGAGGGTCGGATGCTCGTCGTACCGCTCGAAATGATGTCGACAGGTGAAAAGGGACGCGTCTGCAACCTGGACGGGTCACCAGAACTCGTTGTCAGGCTTGAAGAAATGGGCCTGCGCGAAGGAGCCAGCGTTCGTATGGTGCGATCCGGTTCTCCGTGCATTCTGGCGATCAACGATCACCGGCTGTCTCTGCGCTTTGACGATTCCGCCACTGTCCTGGTGGAAGTCACGCGATGAAAACGTTGAAAGACCTTCACCAGCCCGGCCAGCGAGCGGAAATCGTTGATGTGACGGGAGACGACGCCGTTGCCGTCCGACTGATGGAAATGGGACTGACTGAAGGGGCCGAGATTCAACTCGTGGGATTCGCTCCACTCGGGGATCCGATCGAGTTTCTGATTCGAGGCTACCGGCTTTCGCTTCGAAAGGCCGAAGCGGCACGGGTCGCCATCGAAGTCCTTTAAATCGACTTACTTCTTCCGCCTGAAAGTTGCTGCTCTTAATGTCCTCCGCTTCACCATCAACTGCGGGCCCGATTACTGTCGCCGTGATTGGTAATCCCAATACGGGAAAAAGCACTCTCTTCACCGCACTCACTGGAATTCATTCCCGCATCGGCAATTACCCTGGTGTGACTGTCGAAAAGAAAATCGGAAAGTTCCAATTCAATGATCGGGAAATCCGACTGGTCGATCTTCCGGGGACATATAGTCTTTCGCCCCGTTCACTCGACGAAATGGTCTCAGTCGAAGTCCTGCTGGGACGTCAGGCCGAAGTTGGCAAGATCGATGTCGTTGTCTGTATCGCCGATGCTTCGAATCTGGAACGAAACCTTTATCTGACAAGCCAGATCCTCGACCTCGGACTTCCAACAGTTCTTGTTCTGAACATGTGGGATGTGGCGGTATCGCGTGGTATCACAGTCCATGTTGCGGAATTGTCTCAGAAACTTGGCATCGCCGTGATTCCGTGTGAGGCTCATCGGCATCGACAGATCGACGACGTCAAGCGAGCGATCCTGACAGCGGCCGGACAATCCGTATCTGCCCCCCCTCGCGTGTTTCCTCCCGAATTCTACGAAGAGGGACTGCGTCTGCAGTCGATTCTCAAGGGTTGGGGCGATCCCGATGTTCCATTTTATGTCGCTGAGCGAATGTTGCTGGATGTCGGTGGTCAAGTGGAATCCTCGTTCACAGCTCGCTTTCCAGCCCAGCTTCCCGATGAACTGAACGCGGCGCGTGAACGACTGAAGACCAATGGGTTCCGCGTCCCGTCTGCTGAAGCAAAAGTCCGTTATGCGTGGGTTCGCGAAACTCTGACCGGTGTCTTAACGGTCCCTCCAGAGCGGCCTGCGACGCGGAGTGATCGGCTGGATCAATGGCTGACTCACCGAACCTGGGGGTTGGTCGCATTCGCAGTCATCATGTTCCTGGTCTTTCAGTCGATCTCGACGTTTGCATCGCCCCTGATGGGCTATTGCGAAATGGGCCAGCAGGCCATAGGTGATTATGTCGGTTCGTGGATGTCGCCTGGACCATTTCGAAGCCTGGTTGTGGATGGAGTGATCGGAGGCGTTGGAGGAATCCTGGTATTCCTGCCTCAGATCTGTTTTCTCTTCTTGTTCATCGCCTTGCTGGAAGACTGCGGCTACATGGCTCGAGCCGCATTTCTGATGGACAAGCTAATGACCAAGGTGGGATTGAGCGGAAAGTCGTTCGTTCCGCTGATGTCGTCATTCGCGTGTGCGATCCCCGGAATCATGGCGACTCGAACAATTGAGAACCGCCGCGATCGGATGGTAACGATCCTGGTCGCGCCACTGATGAGTTGTTCCGCCCGATTTCCCGTCTACACCCTGATGATCGTGGCGTTTATCCCCAACGTTACATGGCTCGGCGGCTGGATTTCACTGCACGGCCTCTTGTTCTTCGGGATGACTTTCCTGGGAGCAGCGATCGCCATTCCCGTCGCGTGGCTCTTCAAAAAGACGCTGTTTCGCGGCGAAACACCACCGTTCGTCATGGAACTTCCCGGCTACAAATGGCCGTCTCCGCACATTGTCCTGAATCGCGTCTATGATCGCGCTCGTGCATTTGTGACTCGTGCCGGTACGTTGATCTTCGCAACATCCATCCTGATCTGGGCCGCCAGTTACTTCCCCGCAGATCATTCCCGCCAGTATCAGATCGAAGACCAGATCGAACAGACACGGGCGACCGTTCAGTCAGAGTTGTCTCAGCACAATGAATTGGAAAAAGCCATCAAGGCCTTACCCGAAGACGATACGGCCCAAAAGGAGGTTCTCGAACAAAAGCTCGCGGAACTTCAGCCACGACTGGAACCACTCAATAAGCTCCTCGAAGAGAAGAACGTCATTTCCGAAACACTGTTGGAAAAGAGCTATCTCGGTCGATTCGGCATGATGATTGAGCCCGTCGTGAAACCGCTGGGCTGGGACTGGCGAATCGGCGTCGGCGTTCTGGCTTCGTTCCCGGCACGAGAAGTCATCGTGTCGACACTTGGGACCATCTACAGTCTGGGGGGCGACGTTGATGAGTCTCATTCAGGCCTTCATCAAGCCTTACAAAACTCAAAATGGCAGGACGGTCGCCCTGTCTACACGATTCCCGTGGCATTGTCGATCATGGTGTTCTTTGCTCTGTGCGCACAATGCGTCTCGACACTGATGGTCATCCGGCGCGAGACAAACAGTTGGAAGTGGTCGCTGTTTACATTTGCGTATATGACGGCTCTGGCTTACATCGGCGCACTTGCCACATTCCAGATAGGTACGTGGATGATCGCTCGGTGAGGAAACGGCGTTTCGCCTGAGTGCTCGATGTTACACACCCATCTCGCACCAGGCTCGGCCGATCCGACGAAGCAGATCCGATGCAATCATGCCTGGCTTCGAAAGTTCTTCCGCTGCCAGATCGCCCGCAAGTCCATGCACATGAGCACCCAGTTGAGCCGCGTCGAACGCGGTCATTCCCTGTGCGAGCAAGCCTGTAATCAGTCCTGTCAGGACGTCCCCGGTACCTCCCGTCGCCAGCCCGCTGTTTCCGGTCTGATTGACAGACAGTCGCTTGCCATCGGTGATGATCGTTCGATGCCCTTTCAGCACCAGAACGACGTCGTTCTTACGAGCAAACTCGACAGCATGCTTCTGACGGTCCTGTTGAATAGCCGCAGCTTCAATGCCCGTCATTCTCGAGAATTCTCCGGGATGCGGAGTCAGAAT
>CAXBSB010000237.1:0-10752 GCA_963977965.1 uncultured Schlesneria sp. | reverse complement strand
TCCTCCGGCATCGGCCTTGGCGTCGGCGAGTGCCAGTCCGTTCTGGCTTTCTCGTTTCGCACTGTCAAAAGCTGCGGCCTGTGGAACAGCCATCCCGGGGGCAGACATTGCCATGGCTCGATTTGAACCTCGTCCCCGCATCAGTCCACCGCCGCCGCCGAATCCCATACCGGGACCGGCGGGAAACCCTTCCCCGAACAACATCCCGCCGAAGGCCCCCAGGTTGGACATACCGACTTCACCGCTTTTCCCCAAGTTCGTGAAGATGCGATCCAGTGTGCAATCTCGCTGAGGATGATGTTGTCGCCGCCATTTCCAGAAGAATTCTTTGATCTCGGGAACGTTGGAACCACCCGAGATGTATTCCACACTCTTGTCGTAAACCGTGAGGACTGTCGAACCGATAAACGGCTTGCCTGCGGTATCGGTCAACTTGACCTTGATTTTGGCATCTGCCCCAGGTTTGTATTCTTCCTGAGATGGCAGAACTTCGACGTTGATCACCCGCTTTTCTGGCGGGACGACCACTTCTCGCATTTCCTGATGATACCTGCCGTCGGCAATGGTGAAGGCTTCGATGAAGAAGTTCGGCATGTCCTTCTGGACAACGGCGATTTCTTCAACGGTATTCTTCCCCTTCAGCCGGATAATTTTAGGCGGCATATAGACACCGTTGGACGGCCGAACGAACAGCAAGACACAGCCATCCGCCTTGTTTGTCGTGATCATCAGACGCACTTTATCGCCCGGTGCGTATTCTGCCTTGTCAGTGACCAGTTCCAGATCGTTGAACCGGAATTCTCGGCCATCAAACCCTTCACCACGAACGACGAAGACATAGCCCCCTTCGATCGTATGGTTCTTCGCATCCGAGACCTTGTACGAAAGCCGGTACTGTCCTGCCTTGCTTGCGGCAATCTGCTGGCGAGCATGACCTGTGGCATCTGTGTCAAGATTCCATGACTGAACGGCTTCCTCAACAGGCTGTTGCTTTTCATCGTAGCTGATTTTGAAGAGGGTCAATTCTCCCTTGCCGGTGACAGGCTTGTTGTCGAGCGTGTGTGCATCGAAGTTGGCCGTCACCGTGTCGCCGACGTTGTAATGGCCTCGATCAACCCAGGCATAGACCCGGAATGGCATTCGACTGACGAGGACATTGCCAGTTCCGACAATCGTTCGGCGAGATTCATCGACCACCTCTGCCGTGATCGAATACGAATGATCTTCATCACCATGAACCTGCTTTGCAGGAAGAGTATCAATTTCGACGTTGACGGTTCCGTCGTCACCGATTTCGACTTCCTGCTCGGCAACAACTTCGGGAGGTGTATTATTGCGACCGATCCACCAGCCGATTGGCCGCATGCAACCCCAGTTATTCCAGCCCGGATACCACGTATAATCTGAGGCAAACCACCAGTAACCTTTGCCGTAGAACCAGTCCCAGCGAGCGGTGGGGTACCAATGGCTGTCATGGGGCGACCGCAGAACTTTGTATTTTACGCGAGCCTTGGTGACGGGGGCACCGAAGAAGTACTTCGCTTGAATCTTGGCGGTGACTTTTTCCCCGAGTGCCACAGGTTCAGTCGGGGCATCGATTGAGACTTCGTATTCCGGCTTCTTGTATTCTTCGACGCGGAAACTGCCCCCCTGATGGAACTGGTTCATGACCAGCAGGCTGTAATTCCCCAGCATGGCACCTTTCGCCAGCGGGAATTCCCCTTCGATTCCGCCGAACTTGTCAGTCTTGTAGACCTTCTCGAAGACCTTTTCACCCTGCGGATTGTTGATCTGAACCGTGAAGTCCTGATTACCAAACGCAGTGGAATCCAATTGATCATACTGAGACTTCTCGATCCAGAACTTGAACTTGACGGTCTGTTCCGGGCGATAAACCGGACGATCCGTGATTGTGAATACGCGAGTTGCCTGATAATCAGCATCATGACGCTGTCCCCACCAGGCGTGAGTGAATCCAGTATAGGCCAGTCGCCCTTCTGGAGTTCTTGCCATCACCAGCCACTGGTAGTTGTGGCTGACTTTTTCTGAGGACATCATCAACTGGCCGTCGGCGTTGGTGAATTCCGCGAAGTTGGTGGTCAAGATCTTCCATTGTGGCTTGCCAGGCGCGACCTGCTCCTGCTTCCAACCGAAGAATTCGACGTTCGCTTTCGGTATCGGTTGGCCCGTTATGGCATCGGCGACGAAGTACAGTGACTGGTTGTCGAGTGGCTTGCGGACGAGGGCCGTGTCAGCCAGCCAGACGATGACACGACTGACATTGCCGTCTTTCATCGTCCCGGTCACCAGGTAAGCGCCCGCCTTCTGCATGGGCGTCGCAATTTTGATGACACTGTCGTAGTGCTCGGCCTTCGGTTGAAGATCGAGCGACCAACTGGCGACTTTTTCGCCGAGATATTGTGTTTGTCCCTGTCCAACCAACCGGTAACCGATGTCCTGAATGTTGATCGATTGCCAGTCGAGTTGCCCCGGAGCAGCCTTTAAGTATGCCTTCACATCTGCCAGCAGTTTGTCGATATTGATGGCATGGGCTTCCATTGCGATCTGCTTTCCATTGCGGTACCGCAGATCGATCGTGGCCCCTTTTCCTGCTGGCTGAACTTGCAGATTTTCGAAGCGGCCCCAGTTATTGACGATTTGATCCAGTCGCTGCTGACGGTGATTTTCGTCGCCGAACTTTGCAATCGCCTGCTTCCACGCGGTTGCCGCCTTAACGTACTGACGACGGTCCTCGTACGTCTGAGCCACCATATCGCCTGCCGACTTGGCGTAGCTGTCATTGCCCCGCTCAAAAATCTGTCGATAGATCTGGAGTGAGTTGAATTCTGCAGGCAGCTTCAATCGCTTGACGCCGGTTGCCAGCTTGGAGATCGTTTCGTCGTCACTCAGCGTATGAACCGCATAGGGACCGCTGTCATCCTTGTCATCATCGCGGCCACTGTCATTTCGTAACCACGCCATCGTCTGTACGCCGAATTGTCCGTGCAGGAATTGAGCCCAGCCGAAATCGACTTCATTTCGCAACGAATTGTCAAATTCGACGGCCTGAGTCAGCATCCAGCGCCAGCGCTGCCCGTCGGAGATGGCAGCATCCCACGATTTGGGGATTTGATGAAAAACAGGCTGTCCATCGGCGTCGACCGGAGCCCCCTTGTTTTCGCCTCCTGGAGCAAATCCTCCTCGGAAACGACCTCGTCCACCCCAACCCATATTTCCTTCTTCGTAGTCTGGCAGGACCGTCAAATCGGTCAGTGCTTGTAGACGCCATGCTTCGACAGCTTGCAGGATCGAGGCGAATTCCAGATAGAATCGAGCCACTTCGGACTTGGAATCGTCTTTCGCAGCGAGAGTCACGGCCTGCTGCATCAACTGCAAAGCTCGAACACGATCCCGGGGAGTTGAAGTGACATACTTTCCGCCACCTCGATGGGATCCTCGCTCAAATTTCCCGGCGACGATAAATCCCCATTGATCGACGGAGACGTATTGCAGAGCCGCACCGCGAAGGAGACGCCAGTTCGTGCCATGGGCCTTGATCGCGGCTTCGACGAGTTCGTCGAATTCGCTGATTCGGCCCAGGCTGCGCAGGGACTGGACAGCCATGGCCAGGTCTTCCGAGACCTTCTTGGGATCGTTCTTGGCATCGAGAGCGAGTTTTCGGTAGCCGTCGTAGGCAACCTTGAAGTTGCCAGCATCGAACTGCTTCTTGACTTCATCACGATTGACAGGCTTACCAGCCTCTTCGGCGATCAGCCACCAGGATGCCACAACAAAAGTCAGCAGACTCGCCAGAATCACTCGCGTGCGCATGATGAAAACCCGTTCCTTGCGTCAGGTAGATATGCAGGCCGTCCCGGCCGTGAGGCTCAGTATAACGGCATTTCAATGAAATCAGAGTCAACCAGCAACGATTCTTGAATCTTCAGCACACCGAAACAGTCGTATCGGTGATGCGTTGATTCATCCACAGACGCACGCGCCTTACGAAAGTTCCCAAAGAAACCCGACCCGTGATCTGTGCGACGGTTTTGTGACGCTGGTACACCTGCGATGGGAGGGGGCGATTACGTCGCGTACCGCACTTCGCCAGACTCAAAGTTTCCTGAAGTCACGCATTTTTGGAGCAGAACACGGAGAATCAAATGTCGGGTGGCAGGGGCGAGCAGCTGATTGAGCTGTCGGCATTCCTCGACACGAATTAAGGTGAACACAAATTATTTTATGCGAACGATGTGTTGACATCCGGGCCGAATTGGGTATTCTTCGGGTGTGATTTGAACCGTGAATGATTCACGGGTGCTGCGCCGGGGCTTCAATAGCCCTGCCCGAGATCGCAGCGAATCTGGAAGGATTCTTCCCATGCTGATTCTCACTCGCAAAGCAATGCAGGTCATTACACTCGGTGACGATATCAAGATCACCGTCCTGCGAACCGCTGGTGGTTCCGTGAAACTGGGGATTGAAGCCCCCACACACGTCCGGGTCTCACGCCCGGAATGTTTCGAAGCATCTGAAGTTTCGCTGCAGGAGTCGACAGCAAGCTGATGCCAAATCGTGGTCAACGCCCAAAGTGCACACACACACACACACACACAGTGCAAAGCCTTTGGGCGTGATCGACGCTTTGTGGGGGGGCTTCTGGTGCCCGCCTTGAGTCACCAGTGTCCGTGTGATTCAGAGCTGACGAAATGTCGAGCGGAATCAGGCACATTTTCGATGATTTTCCGTTCGACCGCCGCGCACCTGTCGACTCGCATCGGCACTGGCGATTCAAACCGTCAGTAGTACCTCAAGGCGGCCAGCTGACCTCGAATCGTTTCTATTCATCGCCTCCATCGACAGTGCCATCCCGCCGCGTCAGGCTGAACTCGCGCACGACATACAGATTCGCGTCGTCGCCTACATACGTCCAGAGTTCGCGGTGACTGGCACTGACCTTCGCCCAGCATCTTGATACTGGTGTCAGTTCAAAAAGCAGAGTTTCTCCAAACGTGATAGAATCGGCACGTGACCTCTCCCTGGAAGAATCACAAGACTTTCGCTCGCAATTTCGGGTTGCGAGTAGACGGAAACGAAATGATGCGTACTTGTTCGATTTGGCTCCTATTGATGCTTGTCATTTCATCACGTGCAGCGTTTGGGCAAGGTCTGCAATCGAATCATGGCGTACTCCGGGCCGTGCCAGTGAAAAGCCCGGTTGTCGTCGATGGGAAACTCGGCGAGTGGGATACGTCGGGAGAGATGTTTGCCTACGGCGCACGGCGACTGCGAGAACGCTATTCGGTGAAGGTCTCGGCGATGTGGGATGCGGAGGCGCTTTATCTCGGACTGCGATGGCGCGATCCGACGCCGATGATCAACAACGTCGATGTTGACGCCTCACCCGGTGACGGTTGGATGGCAGACTCCTTGCAGGTCCGCTTCATCGTCGCCGGACGCCAGGTCCATCTGACGACGTGTTACTCGTCGAAAAAAGACAAGACCGCGGCGGTGATTGAGTATGACGCAGCACTCAATCAGGCGGGACGCCGCGTCTTCATTACGCCCGGTAAAACGACGCGGGATGACTCCGGGTTCGCTCAGGCTTTTGTCGCGGAAAGTGATGCCCGAGGTTACGTTCAGGAGTTACGGATTCCGTGGCAATTACTCGGAAAAGACTTTCATCCCGCAGCCGGGATGAAGATCGGATTTACGGGCGAATACTTCTGGGGGAATGCCAGCGGTACGACCTGGCCAGCCGTGATGTGGAGTGATCCGATCAATCAGAAGAACCCGGTTCGCATTGTCGTTTATCAGAACCCCGGAGTCTGGGGCGAGATGGAGTTACTGGCAAAAGGCGACCTGCCGAAAGCCGCCGACATCGATGACGAACTGAGGCTTGAGGGGACGATGCCGATCCGATTTGAAGTCCCAGCTGATGCGACTCACTTTTCCGTTGTGATCGACGACGACGAAGGACGCCGAGTTCGAAACCTGGCGTCGCACCAGCGGGTTGAAGATTATCTGGTTCGCTCGGGTAATCCGAAGGATCATACGAAGGAAACTCAGTTAATCGAAGTCCCCTGGGATGTTCGACCGGACGGTCCCTGGAATCGAGAACGAATGCTGTTCGTCAGTAACGAACTTGCCCCGCAGGGAGCCTACGTTGCGCGATGTCTTGTTCACCGCGGCGTCGGTGTGACGTATGCCGGTTCCTATTACAACCCGGGGACGCCTCCCTGGCCGACGGCGAACGGGACTGGCGCGTGGGGGTTTGATCACACTCACCCACGAGCAGTCGCGGCGATGCCGAAAGCTTCGAAATCGAAGGGACGAGTCTTTCTGGGCTGGGAAACGGGCGAGTGCGGTGTCGGCTTTATTGGACTCGACGCGAACGGCCAAAAGATCTGGGAATGGCTGCGGCGCGGTGTCGGTGCAATGCACATTGCCACGTCGACCAGTCACGTCTATTTCACGTTCCATGGTGAGGGATATCGACTGGGACGCGTGAACCCGGACGATGGTGCACAAGTTGCATTTGCTGATGGAAATCTTGATGTCAAATTACCCGGGCTTCCTGCGGGACTCGCTGTACGCGACAACATTGTCGCGACCTCACTACCGTCCCAGGGCATTGTGCGATTCCTTGATGCTGCGTCGGGGGTAGTACGGCGAGACGTGAAGGTTGAACAACCCGCATCACTGACAATGCTGCCGGACGGAAGCACACTCGGCGTCCGGTCGAATGGGGGATTGTTCCGAATCGCGGCTGGAGCCGTTGCTGTTGAACTTCTTCATGCGGCAGGCCGACCGTTGGCAGTTGCAGCGGACCATCTGGGTCAGGTTTTCATTTCTGACACAGATCGCTCGAATGTTGCGACGTTTCCAAGCATTCCCGTCAATGTGACTGGCCAACTTAAGACGATCGGCGAAGAGGGCGGACATGTCCCTGGTGCGTGGAATCCCCAGCGAATGGGACTGCCGCTGGGGATTGCGGTCGAGGATCGTGTTGACGGATCTTCACGGCTGTGGGTTACCGAGCATCAACTGTCGCCGCGCCGTGTCAGTGTCTGGAACATCGCCACGGGGCAACTCGTGCGCGATTACATCGGCAACACACGGTACAGCGGCAGTGGCGGGTTTCTCAGCGATGATGTTCCCGGAATCGGGTTTGTCGACGGGGTGAAATTCCAACTCGATTTCGCAGCGGGGACGTATACGCCCTTGGAGGTTCTCGGCGGACAACCGCAGCCTGTCGAGCGGCAACACAATGTGTTTACGCTCGGCAAAGGTGCAGGCAACTTTGCCAACCCATACCATTTTCTGAGCAGTGTCAGCGGGCAGGAGCGAGAATACATCGTTGAGGCTGGGGGCACTCAGCCCATGGTCTTCATGAAACGTGGCGACCGATGGCAATGCGTTGCGGCCCTGGGGACTGCGAAGCAGGAGTTTCCTGCGGAGGTAACCAGAGCTCCCAGTCCGACGGCGGTGTTCTCGTGGCATGATGTCAACGGCGATGGCCACCAGCAATCCGCCGAAATCATCTGGCACGAGTACGGCAAGCCAGGAATGTTTCAGTCTGGCTGGGGTTATCGCTGCGGACGCGACCTCGTCTTCTATCACTCGGGATTCGCATTTCGTCCCGTGCGATTTACTGCCAAAGGTGCTCCCGTCTATGACGTGACCAAAGCCCAGCAGTTACCAGGTGAGCTCGGAAGGATTTCAGGCGATATTCACAAAACGAAGTTCGGCTACATTGCGGACACAAACACGAGTGAGGTCGTTGACAAACTCAATGTGGTCCACGGGCTGCATTTTGTCACAGGATTCAACGACGCCGGGCAGCTTATCTGGAAGTATCCGAATTACTGGGTCTCAGTCCATGGTGCCTTTACGGCTCCGATGGCAATGCCCGGCGTGTTGATGGGTGTCCTCAAGACATCCGGAGTTTTCGAGACCGCAGAAAATGCGAGTCACTCCGTGATCAGTCTGCGCGGCAACATCGGGCAGGAGTTTCTGATCCGTGACGATGGGTTGTATCTCGGCGAGTTGTTCACAGATCAACGCATGGCACCGGCTGATTTGCCTCCAACAAACCGCATCGTCGGAGCGCCAATCAATGAAACGACACTTGGTGGTGAGCCCTTTAATGGCTGGATCGGTCGGCAGCGTGACGGCAGAATTCGGATGACATACGGACTGACAGATGTCCGAATTGCGGAAATTGTCGGTCTCGATCGGGTGGTTGATGTTACAGCAAAGAAGTTCACGGTCGGTCCTGCAGAAATCGCTGCTGCAACGGCGTTTCAGCCCAGGTCCGCTGTGGCTCAACGAATCGAAGCAGGCATTCCGCACGGTGGCGCATTCACCCCGGCAGAACTTGCTGCGTCAGATTTCTTTGGTGACTCGAACGATGTGCTTGTCATTCGGTCTGGACGAGAAGAAGTCGGCCGTACACGGTTGCGCTGGGACGTCACTGGTCTGCACGTCGCATGTCAGGTTGAAGACGCAACGCCATTTGCCAATAAAGGAATCTCAAAGCCACTGGCGTTCGCATCCGGAGACAGCGTGAGCGTTTTTGCGAGTACTCTCGATGCCGCGAAGCCCCAGCAGCAGGGTGGGACGCGAGTCCTATTCTCATCGCTCAAGGGGCAGCCGACAACAATGATCTATCGGCCGACCGGGCCCGGTGATTCGCCCTACGTTTTCGAGTCACCCGTACGCAAGTCGCCGTTCGCGTACGTTGCAGCAGCCAACGACATCCAATTCACGGCTCAAACGGCGACTGGCAGCTATACGGTCGCTGCTACGATTCCGTGGACCACGTTTTCCATCAATCCATCAACGGACCTGAAAATCCGCGGAGACATCGGGCTGCTGTTCGGTGACGGTTCGGACTCGCACACTGCGCAGCGCGTGCATTGGGTGGACCGAGAGACCAACGTTGTGAACGATGTACCGACGGAAGCAGAGTTCTTCCCGACACGTTGGGGGACATGGAGACTTCTCGGCGCTGGACAGAAGTAACCCGGTCAGTCACGGGTTGCCATTCAGTTGATCGCCTGTGGACAGACATCAGTTGCGGAAATTCTGCAAACGATGTCGTTCGCCATTTGGCACTCAAAAGTCTTCTGTGGCAGACCAAGCAAAGTCGGATTCAACAAGTCCATTCGGTGGTAAGCACTCTCGCACATTTGACGTGAATCTTGCCAGTAGGTCTGCCAGGGCTTCATCTGCGGTATCCCCAAGCCCAGCTATCCCGTCAGGTTCCCCCGTTGAGCGGTCGCGTCGACTGAGGTTCGAGACGGCTATGAAGTCGCCGGACCTTTTCAAGACCTTTACTCTCATCTTGGGGAATGGAAACAACGTTGCGTCTAGCCACACGTCAAACTCAGCGACAACTCTGTCGATGCGAATTATTCCGTCCATGTTTTTGTGACGTTAATCGAGTAAACCGTGTTGTGGGTCCAGAAGTTGAAGCGCCATCCCTAGCCGCCGACGAAGTCCGTATGGTCTTCGTTGACGCACAGATTATACACGGCCGCGGTTCTGTTTGTCAGCGGGATGTGTTTCACAGGCATTTCTTCGAATTCCTCCGCCATCCGCAAGTCTCTTGTTCATTGCTGATCTTCCGCCCAGAATACAACTTGCCTGCGAATGATCAGGCAAACCCGTGGGAACCCACCGTACCTGGAGAATCATCGATGACTCACCTGCGTCTCGCACTGATGGCTCTTTTACTGTTCAGCACGACCGTGGTTTCGGCGGCCGATTTTCCGCTCAAACAGGGCGATATCTGGGTGATGGCGGGGGACAGCATTACCGCTCAGCATCTGCATTCGAACTATTTCGAAGCCTTTTGCTTTGCCCGGTATCCGCAGATCAAGTTCGCGTTTCGTAATTCTGGAGTAGGTGGTCACACGATCACCACAACCCTCGCTCGCTACGACTACGACATTGATGCGTGGAAACCGACCGTGGTCTCGGTTGAGTTGGGAATGAACGATCAGGGTGGCAACACACCTGAACAATACATCGCGAACATGACCAAAATGGTCGGTCGAATCCGTGCCGGAAATGCCTTGCCTGTGATGCTCACTGCCAGCCCCATTAACAATGGCAACACGATGGCAAACATCGGCGGTAACCGGAGGTTGCACGACTATGCCGTAGCGCTGAAGGAATTCAGCGAAAAGGAAAAGCTGGCGTTTGCTGATCAGTTCCATTTGTTGATTGATGTCTGGGGAACCAATAAGCCACGCGAAAACCTGGCCAATGCGCTTCCTAATCTCCAGGCGATTGCTCAAAACAACGAGGTTGCTGGAGTCGAACACCTGCGTGCATTTCTGCTGGAACAGTCGAAGTCATCTGTGAAACCCGTTTCGATGCAGGGAGACCCTGTTCATCCAGGGGCTCCCGGTCAGCTCATGATGGCTGCCGCGTTGCTTAAGGAACTCGGCGCGAATCCGTTCGTCAGCAGCGTCACAATTGATGGAGTGACGCCGACCTCGAAGGGTTGCGTGGTAGAGAACGTGAAAATGGAAAATGGCGTGTTGAGTTTCGATCGTCTCGACGAATCACTGCCGTTCCCGATTCCAGAAGAAGCCGCTGCGGTTCTACCTCTGTTCCCGACTCTGACTGAACTGAGTCAGTACACGTTGCAGGTGAAGTCTCTCAAACCGGGGATTTACACGCTGAAGGTGAACGGAGCGCCGTTGTCATCAACTCTTTCTCCGCAGAGTCTCGCTGCCG
>CAXBSB010000236.1:0-10777 GCA_963977965.1 uncultured Schlesneria sp. | reverse complement strand
TGGCGCTTGACTTGAACGTGCTGGAGTACGATTGGGATTTCGACGGTGACGGTGTTGCTGGCTTCAAAGAAATTCACTCTTCCCCTTCGGTGCCTTCGTCTGAGCGTTTGTTGCCTCGTGTCATTCTGACCGATGGAAACTTGCTCGTTGCAGTTTCCAAACAGTCACGGGAGATTCCTGTCAGCCCGTGGTATACCGAATTGATCGAAGATGCGTATGTACGTGAAGAGCTATACGACAAGATTCCAGTTCTCGACCCGATTCAAAACTTTCCGCGTTCGCGGTCGCTGCCGGGTTACGCTCCTGGACTGCAATCGTGGTCCGCAGATCGTCTGGCAATTGTCGCCAATGTTTTGCCCCAAAAGCCTGAGAACGGAGAAGTCGAAGATGAAGCTCGCAAACTGATCGATAAGGCACGGTCGATCGGCTGGCAAAGTATTCAGTTAGTTTCCAAACCAGAAAAGCGTGACGAGGGAAAAACACTCGTGGCCGATGGGACGGGGCGCTTTGTTCTTCATCGCGAAGTCGGAGAAGGGCTGAAAGAAACGACGATTCATGATGGGACAACGATGTGGCACCTCTATCCAGAGATCGCGTTGGGGGCTCAGCGAAAGACCAGCCGATTCCATCAGCCCGCCATTCAATCGCTGATTCCCTGGCACGTTCCCTCTGCCGATGACTTAGCGGTGGGGGCAGACGTGAAAGTGATCGGACCACGAACAATTCGGATCACTCCAAGACCAGTCAACAACTCGCCTCAAGGCAATGGCATTCAGTCTGTGAATGTCGACAAGCAAGTAGACAAGGCGACCATGCGACGTCTCGTCGTTGAACTGGTCTTTGCAGAGTCGGGAGAATTGAGCGAATCGCAAATCGTGGATCTCGCTTCGAAAAAGGTACTGCGAAAGTTGACAATCAGCTCAGGCGAAATGGTTCGACTGTACGACGCGGATGACCAACTGATTTCCGAGCGACGATGTCTTCGAAGACCCGTGGAAGCTCCTGGCCTGGTGCCAGATACAACCAATCTGGTCGTTCTACCACTTCCGTATCGATCGTCGAGCGGTGTGCAGGTTACGGTCCCTGTGAACCTGCAGACCAACGCTCCGGACTTTGCAGCATTGTCCGATGACGATGCCTTGAAATTGCTCGGGACATATTTTGCAGAAGGACGCGGGGAAGAACTGGCGACGTTTATTGATCAGCGTTACACGGCTCGCGGAGATCATCGGATTGGATTCGCTGTCCTGTTGGCGTCCGTCGCTCCGAATAAGCCTCTGGTAACCAATCTGACGAAACAGCATCCTGATTCAGCATTGGCATCATTCGTCGAGCAGTTTGCCCGGTTGGTCCATCAGGGAAATATGGACCAAACTATCAGTGTCAGCAATCATGCCAGCCCTTTTCTGAAGCGGTTGGCTGGAATCAATAACCATCTGTCAGTCTGGGTGTCGGACGGCGGTTTGTCTGGAAATCGGTCAGTTCGAGATGTGGAAAACTACCTCGCCTCAACGCTGCAATTCGCTCGTGAATGTCGAACACTCGAAGCGGCGTCGTACCTGATTGATGCTGTGAAAGCCAGTTTGAAGCGGACTCAGCGATTGGATGCGAAGTTTGCACGAAAACTCGCTGATACCGTGGCCGCAATTGCCAGACAACATGACGTCCCCGAATTTGGGCGCCATGATCGAATCAACTGGTTGATGCTGATCGGACATGAAAGGGCGATCGCGCAGGCGACGGAATTGCTAGAGCAGGAATTTGCCGATGCGATTGATGCGGGTTATCCGTTACCGCTCAGCACAGAGACTCATGACGCGTTTGTGAAGCACTTCAAGACGCCGACGAATCAACCGTGCGAACAGTGGGGTTCGCTCGTGATGGAAGCGGCTCATTCACTCCAGGAAGACGGCCGCCGTATCGAACTGATAGCCGTTGCTCGGCGCTGCCTTGGTCTGAATGAATCCAGTTTGGCTGCAGCAATCTTCCGATTGGCGATTGAAGATCAGGATCTCGCGACCAAACCCGAGTTGAATATACTCGCATTGCAATATGCCAAGGAAGCGAATGATTGGAAGCTGGCCGAAGAATGTGTTCAGCGAGCGTTGGCTGACCGTGAATTGGCCAAGGCTTCGAAACTCTGGCGCGACGCTGCCGAAATTGCCCGCCAGCGCGAAAAGTTCGTCGACTGGATCAAGTACCTGGACAAGGCCTACCAGATTGAGTTTGCCGATCTGCCCAAGTCGGTCAATCTCGATGCATTCAGGCAGGACTATGGCAAACTGTTCGAACAATTCGAATTGCGAACAGCACAGTTAATGGATGCCGAAACTCCAGACAAACTGGAATTCGCCGTGATCCTCCAAAAAGCCGCGACTCGATGGCGGGACATCGACGTGAACGATACTGATGTCTGCTTCCGAACTGCACGAATGCTGACGAAACTCGGGTTACGAACAGCAGCCTGGAATTATTGGACGACGCCGCTGGCGGATTTGCCTGACCAGTCGACAACGTGGTACTCGTTCGCCGTCGCTATGGCAGGTGAAGAGCGGTTTACTGTTGCAGATCGTGCATGGGCCACGGCCTTCGAATGTGAACCCACGAACCCCGAACTGCTGGTCTATCATGCCAAGTTCCTGCGTTCGATCAAGCAGGAATCGCGTGCCCGGGAACTCCTGAACAGAGTTGTCAATGAATCCTGGCAACCACGATTTGACGGGACAAAACTACAAGCGCAACAACTGCTGAACGAGCAGAAGAAGCCATAGCAGCCCGTGGCAAAAGGGGTCTGACCCTCTCCAAGCACGCGCTTTCCAACTCAAATTGACTTCCCTCCAAAGGGTCTGACCCCTTTTGCCACGGGCTGATAGGAGATACGTCAATCACAGACTGGATACGCTGAGTTCTCGAAACGCTGCGAACAGGTTTTCAGCTTCCGTGTCCACACAGAAACGCAATTTGATTTCCTCGGATGTCAGGTCCTCACGCAGTTCAAGCTGCTTTTCAAGTACCTGAAGATTGGCATCTGAGGGATCGTCGCCGCGTGAAAGCCGTTCCCGGATTCGCTGCTTCAGCGTTTCGTCCGACGCGGTACAACTGACGATCCGAACAGAAACGCCAAGGTCATGAGCAAGCGTGACGAACGAATGCCGATTAGAACGAGCCAGGAATGCAGCATCGACGACAACTGAATACCCGTGTCCGACGATCTCGCGAGTCAGATCTTGCAGTCGATGGTAGGTCTGAACCGTTGCCGATGCTGAATACATCTCTGGATTGGAGACGGCGTTGTTAGGGCTTGCTGGCCAGCATCCAAACAGTCGCTTCCTTTCGACATCGGAACGAATCTGGATCGCTCCCAGGAACGATGCCAGTTCCCGGGCGACGAACGATTTACCGCTGCCAGACACACCATGCATCAGATAAATCGCAGGCTGCTTCGGACAAGTCATCTGCGAAGCCAGATTCACGTAGCTGAGCAGCAGTTCTGTCTGCCGCTGCATCTCAATCTCGGCAATTTCAGGCTGCTGAAACCGTAGTGCCGCAACCTTGGCTCTGACCAAGGCGCGGTACGTCGCGTAGTATTTCAGCATCTGCAGTCCCGCGTAGTCGCCCGTTTGCTGCAACCACAGATTGAGAATTCGCCAGGCGAACGGCTCCGCACTCCGGTCGATCAGATCCATAAAAAGAAACGCCAAATCGGAAATGACATCGATCCACCGGAGATCAGGATTGAATTCAAGGCAGTCAAACAATGTTGGCCTGCCGTGAAACATCACCAGATTCCCCAGATGAAGATCACCATGGCATTCGCGGACGAAACCTTGCTCCTTGCGACGTACTAGGACTGGTTCGAGTCGGCTGAATTCCTGATTCGTCCAGGAATTCAACTTTGAAAGTTGCGATTGCAGATCGCCCGACAACGGAACCGCCGCCAGAACGCTGAGGCAGGCGTGAACCACTTCGTGAACCTTCTCCGGGCTACCGAATACCGAATCAGCAGGTGCCACCGCAGCCTGTTGATGCAACGACGCCACTTCATGAGCCAGGACGTCAATGACGTCTGCGGAAATCGCTCCGCGGTGAAGTCGCTGATCAAGCAAGTCCTCTTGCGAAAACTGTCGCATGCGAACGGCAAACTCGACCGTCGGTCCAGTACCGCCAAATCGATAGCCGCTTGGATTACAAGTCAGCGGCACTACTGCGTCATAAAGGTCCGGCGCGGTACGTTTATTTAACCGAATTTCGTCGTGACACGCGGCATGACGCAATTCCAACGTCGTGAAATTGACAAACCCGAAATTGACGGGCTTTTTGAGTTTGTATGCCCAATCGCCGGTGAGAACGACCCACGAAATATGTGTTTCAGCAATCTGAATTGAGTCGACGGGGTGACTGTATGTCTCGGGGTTCCTCAACGATTCCAGCCATGCCGGGTGCAGCGATGTCTGACTCTCTGACATTAAACAGGCCTCATGTCGGGTCATTCGCAACTTTGGAGTCAGGGAGCCGATGTCGACACTTCTACCTGCTCCCCAATGTCTTCGTCGTCGACGGCGTAATTAGCGAATTGAACTGAGTATCGGGATTCAAACCATTCGCGAATGGAGGGGATAGCGCCGTCGTCGTAGGCTGGCTTCACATGCACAGTGACGCCATCAATCGACCGACGGATCTCGCCCCCTTCCACAATGACTTCTCCCCCTTTCAAGACATAGCGAGGAAGCTCAAACATCCTCTCAATGTCGGCCTGGGGTGAGTAGATCGTGATATCGGCATCTGCACCCGGACCGAGGTGTCCTTTGTGTTTCAAGCCGAGCATGCGCGCAGGGGCAGCTCGTGTAATGATCGCGATTTCGTTGAGAGTGTATTCGCGAGGCAGATCGGGCAGAACACATCGCGTCCGGACTCCTTCAGGAACACGGGCCAGCATCTCTGCACGTCGCGTTCGGTCCATGAGCAAAGCGATGATCTGCGGATATGCCAGAAATGAGGCCCCATTCGGATGGTCTGTACTCATGGCAATTCGCCAGGGGTCCTGAGCCAACAGGTACCATTCCAGGCCGATGGCCCATTGAAGAGCATGAACCAGACTCTTCTGCTTATAGCGAATCGGAACGATGCCGCAGCCCGCTTCCTGCTCGATGTCACCGCTGAACCATTTGCCTCCTGTGACCTGATGCAGATAGTGTCCTAATGGACCGTCCCCCGTCATTGAGCATGTATTGCCAAACATCACCTGTCCGACGTCGACTGTCAGATTTGGATGCGAATTGACATAGTCAGCCAGTACTACAACGCGAGACCCAAACGTTGATTGGTCGTCAGGATCACCGGCATAGCTGTGGAACTGGATATGCGTCAGATGGCCTCGATGCCCCTCCAAAGCCCGCATGGTTTCGAGGGTCGTGGACCAGTTCCCTGGCATTCCCAGGTTGTTGCAGTGAATATGCAGCGCGTGCGGCAAGCCCAATTCATCGACAGCGGTGGCCAGGCCCGACAAGATCTGACGCGGTGAAACGTCGAAGTAATCGACAACATCATCGAGGCCGGAAACGTTACCCAAACCACGACTCTTCCAGACTTCGACCCCACCGGGATTGACCGCTTTGATGGCATAACCCTTTGTCGCTTCCAGCAGCCAACCCAGGTATGCCCGCACGAGTTGAGGCTGCTTCAGCTTCAATTGCTGCATGACATACTGATTGTTTCCGGCAAGGACAAAAAAGCCTTTGTCCAGCAGCGGTGTGTCGAGGAATTCTTCATGGGCATGCCGTGCCATCAAGGGGGGGATGGCCGCGTCAAATGCCGTCGTGTAACCGAGTCCGGCATATAGATAGCCCGTAGCGAATGTGGTGGGCACACTGCCAGCGATTCCTGAGCGGGTGGTTTCCGTCCGCCTCAGAATTCGTCCCTTGCGATGATCTTCGGGCAACAGTTTGCGTGCCGCATTGACCTTCGGCCCCGCGATATGACAATGCATATCGACTCCGCCAGCCATGACGACAAGTCCTGAAGCGTCTATGATTCTTGCGGGACGAGTCGCCGGATCGGCCGGAGCAGCAACGATACGTCCACCTTCAATCCACAAGTCGCCAGCGACACCGTCGATTCCATTCGCTGGATCGTGCAGAATTCCATTCTTAATCAATAACAGTGACATTCAGTTTTTCCGTCAGAAAACGGTGTGGAACCGCTCAATCTCTCCGAGGTTCGCCACGTGAGAGACTGTTTCAAGACTCAGTTTGGACAATCGATTCCTCAAGTTTCGCGAGCAGGCGATCGAGTTCATCACGAGTTTCAGGATCGAGGCTCCATGCATTTGGAGTTCGGCGATGATCGGTTGTGAACAGTCCTTGCTTGTTCAAAACATACTTTTCAACCACCAGAAAACCGTCCAGCCCCGCCTGAAGTTGCAGACTGACCAGCGCGCAGAGCGGAAAGTACAACCGGTAGATGGCGGTGTCGTCTCCGCGTTTCAGAGCTTTCCAAAGAGCCACAATGCCGCGCAGTAATTCCATTCCCGGCATCGTCCCGGCAATTCCTCGGCGATAACTGTCGACCAGGCAAACACCGCCTGAACCTTCGTAAATACGTGCTTCGCCCGCCGTCGCATCTCGCAGCGCCGAAAGATTCGGCCCGATCGGTGATGCTTCCGGCTTGAATAGTATTTTGTCACGTCCAAATCGTTTGAGAAGTTCCACGCAGATCGCGATCGGAATCGGCTGGCCGACATATCCCGATGCATCCTGTACGATGACGGGAATCGAAACTGATTCTGCAAGAGCCACGAAGTAGTCGCGCACGGCAGGAACTGGAAGACGTGTGGAAATGGGAGGGATCGCCATGACGGCATCGGCGCCCGCCCGTTCGGCACACTGAGCGTATTGAATTGCCTGCTTTGTTGATTCCGCTCCGACACCCGCGAAATAAGCACCACGTCCGGCGTTGATCTCACCCAGTTTTTCAGTCAGCTCGATCCGTTCATCAAAGGTGAGGCGCAGCAATTCCGAGACCATACCTGTCCCGAAACCATCCGCTCCCACTTCGTAGGCCCAGTCAATCTGCCGACGCAGGCTGCTGACGTCGATTGAATCATCGGACAGAAACGGCGTATGGGCAATCGGAAGCACACCCTGAATCGGTTTCGTCACGTCTGTTACTTTCCAGAAGGTTGAATTCGTAGATGAAACAGCATTACCAGTCGAGGGCATTTCGGTCACCAGTCACCGACGCTGCCATCAGGATAAAAGACTCGCTGCAGTAACTCCTGCTGGAACGGATGCTTTTTCACTTCTTCCTCGTTGATCTCAATCCCCAAGCCAGGCCGTGTGTTCGGTTTGACGATCCGCCCCTTGGTTTCCACGGTAAAGCCTTCGCTGACGACATCGTTCCGCCATGGAACGTCGTTGTGGACCGTTTCGCATATGATATAGCTCGGTTGTGAGAATCCGAATTCGAGTGACGCTGCGGTACTCACTGGGCCTTGAGGATTATGCGGGGCAAGCGAGATCCGATGGGCTTCTGCCAGTGCGGCGACCCGTCGGGCGGCTGTCAGACCGCCACAATGAGTGATGTCGAGCTGACAGACTTCACAACCGCGTCTGTTGAACAATTCACGAAATGTCGCCAGATCGGTGATTCGCTCGCCGGTTGCTACGGGAGTTGTGATTGCTGCGTTGATAGCCGCCAGTCCATCGATACTCTCGGGCCAGCATGGTTCTTCGAAGAAATACAGGCCGAATTGATCGAGAGCTTGTCCGAACTTCAGTCCCATCGCTGGTGACGGGCGAGCATGGCAGTCGACCATGATGTCGATGTCGTCGCCCACAGCATCACGCATCGCTGCCACGGCAGCTTCGGCGAGTCGAACGGGGCGAAGTCCTTCGAGCGGCATTGTCGGAGGAACAGCCATTGCCTTGAACGCCGTGAAGCCTGCTTCGACGGCCTGCCTGGCCAGATCACCAAATTGGCGGGCATCGTCGACCGACGTTTCGTAGAAATCTTCCATCTTGCCACCGCCAAGATGGCTGTACGTTCGGACATAGTCGCGAACTCGACCTCCCCACAATTGACTGCATGGCATGTTGGCGATCTTGCCTGCGATATCCCAAAGTGCCAGGTCAATGCCACTGATGGCAGTCGAACGGACAATGCCGTTCCCATGCCAGAAGTGCTGGCGAAACATCATCTGCCACAGATGTTCGATCCGCCGCGGATCTTCACCGACAATCAATTCGGCAATATCTTCGATCGCTCCAACGACGGCCCGGGTATGCCATTCCAGTGTCGCTTCTCCCCAGCCGTACAATCCCGGCTGGTCTGTCACGATTTTCACGAAGATCCAGTTTCGCATCCGGGCATGGCAGACAAGCGTTTCAACGGCCGTAATCTTCATCCTGCTGTTCCTTCACAATCCTCACTGGCATGCACCGATAGTCGTTGCGTTGAGGGTCACGCGTCTGCCAATCGTACCGACTGACATTCTCAAGGGCATCTGAACCCGATTGGATTCTCTGAATGGTTTCGCGTCAAATGTCACGAAAATGGCTTATCGTTTGGTCGCCAACCGTTCCAGCATCGATTGGGACCGTTTTCCCGTTGCGGTCAAGGTGAATTCACGTGACGTCGGACTCACGATTCGAATTTCAATTCTGATCAGATCGCGTGGCAGCAGGTGTTTGACTCGATCCGCCCATTCGATCAATGCGATTCCGTCGAGGGCCAGAAGTTCGTCGAGTCCAAGATCCAGGAACTCATCCGCGTCTCGCAGACGATAGGTATCGCAGTGGCGCAGGGGAATTCGCCCGTCGTATTCCTGCACCAGCGTAAAGGTCGGGCTGTTGACCTGATCGACAGGAACCCCCAGTCCGACCGCGATCGCCTGTACAAGGCGAGTTTTTCCCGCCCCCAGGTCCCCAATCAATGCAATGACGGCTCCCGGTTCGAGAGATTCAGCGATCTGACGCCCCAATTCCCCGGTCGCGGTTTCTGATTCAACGCTGATTTTTAGCTGATTTTCTGCAAAAAACGGGGAATCGGACATTTCGAAACGACCTGAAAACGGAACAGAACCAGACGACGGGCAAAACGGCGAAAAAATGACCCGATCACATTATCTTGTGGTCAATGTCTGTTCGGGACTCAAAATAAGCTGTTTGCTTTACAACCACGATTGGCATCACTATTGTCCCCTCACTTCGAACGCACCCGGCAGTTCAACAGGATATTTCTGAATGCCGGGACGCGAGCGAATGACGCTGAACGTAGAGATCTGTGCATCATAGATCAACGCGAGTCACACCTGAAAGGATTCAGGTGAAGGGGACAGAATGGAATCTGGTCAACAGCCCGCTATCGTAGTCGAGCCATCGCTCGAAAACATCGTCAACGAACTTCGGACATCTGTCCGCAGGTATCGTAACTCAGACGAAAAATCTTCAGTGCTTCACAGCGTCGATCTTCTTCATCGATTCAGTCACGACCATTCACTCGCTGGTTTTCAGAGCGAGAAACTCTTTGGGGATGGTTCCCGCTAGTTCGCTTAAACAGGGGGGCGCGTTGTGCCCGGGCGAACGACGGCGGGAAGTTTTGTTTGTGGCGATGCACATGGATGTGCCACGATTCGAAAGGTAATGGAATGCAGAAAAAGCCTCTTATCGGTGTTAATGGCGACTTTCGACCAGGACGTAAGGATTCCGTCGCGCTGAGCTGGTACAACTCGGGATATTACGATTCCATCACTGCAGCAGGGGGCTTGCCATTTCTGTTGCCACCCTATGCTTCCGATGATGATCTGAAGCAGGCCTTGCGAAATCTGGACGGGCTGGTCCTTGCCGGATGTACGATGGACCTAGATCCATCTCGACTTGGACTGGAACCACATCCTCATACTCGTCCAATGCCACAGCGACGGGAAGATTTTGACCGTCGGCTGGCTCGAATGGCCATCGAAATGCGGTTGCCGATCCTGGCAATCGGCTCAGGGATGCAGACCGTCAACGTGATCTGTGGTGGAACTCTCTTCCAGCACGTCCCCGAAGAAGTTCAAAAGGCACTGCATCACCGCGATCCCGTAGAACGACATAACCGCCACATCATCAATATCGTCGAGGGAACTCGCTGCTGGGACATTTACGGCCCTGGCGAAATCCGCGTCAACAGCGATCACCACATGGGGATCAAGCAGTTGGCACCGATCTTCCGCGCATCGGCCCATGCCCCCGATGGTATCGTCGAATGCTACGAGTCGACCGAAGAGGACTGGTACTGCGTCGGCGTTCAATGGCATCCAGAAGACGATACGGCTTCGGCTCTCGATATGCAGATTTTCCAGGATTTCATGTCTGCTTGTGGCAGTTCGACGCCACAAATCATTCAGTTCCCAAATCGAGCCGCCGCGTAAACATCGCGATTTGAATCTCGTTCAAGGCGAAACCCCGGAATTCCAGTTCCGGGGTTTTGCATTACCGGGGCCGAAATGTGGCGATGATGGTTATGGGGAATGACGGCCTTCAGGGAAGATCCCACGTCCGGGGCAATCGTTTCTTGCAAATCACGTGGGACTTTCTCGCTTCGAGCGCCGGCCCACCCAGACGAATCTTGAGGAATACTGGTGGGCCCGCGCGGCGAAGCGCCATTGTCCCACCTTAGATTGAAAAAGCCGTTTCCTCGGGCGTCAGTGGCACTTCGGCTCTTTCCAAACGTATCATTCCCAGTGGGCTGAAAGCCCACGAGAACAAAGCACAGGGCTTCAGCCCTGTGAAACGGAAGT
>CAXBSB010000235.1:0-10811 GCA_963977965.1 uncultured Schlesneria sp. | reverse complement strand
TAGAAGATCGGGAGGGCGAAGCTCCTGCTGAACCGCTTAGGCCGTTGACGTACATCGATTTAGCGGCTCGGCGGGAGCCTCGCCCTCCCTTCGCATTGAACCACCGTTTCAGCTCCGCGACTCGCGTTTGTGCGTCCTGTATTTGAAGGTTGCTCCGAATTCCTCATCGCCTGAATGTGGGAATGCTCTGTGATGTTCTTTCGATTTGGTGCCGCGATCATGCTCGTGGTCTCGGTGGCACTCGCCGGGACTGCGCTTGAGACACGGAATCTGGCACTGAAACGATCTCTCAGCCAGCAACAGTACCGCATGGCTGAACTCATGGAAAAGCAGGTGGCCCTGCGGTTGGAGTCTCAGAAACTGGGGACCCCGGCAAAACTGCTGGAATCACTGGAACGAGATGACGCTTCGCTTTATCGCCCGCCCAAGCCACAACGGGCTGATGAGCGCCGGGCTCCCTTGTTGAACTGGAATCCGGCCGAAAATCAAGGACCTCGCCCGCGTCCTGCATCCCGCAAATAGGTCTGCCAGCGATGACTCCTTCGTCCGAATCAACGACCCCTATTTTGAACCGCGCCAGGTTTGTGGTGACGGTCATTGGGATCGTCTGGAGTGTTCTCGCATTGCGACTGGTTCAACTGCAATGGTGGCAGCAGGATCGTTTTGCGGATCGGGCTGAGCAGCAGCGTGAGTTTGCTGAAGACGTGATGGCGAGGCCCGGCGACATTGTGGATCGCCAGGGTCGCCTCGTTGCCACGACTCTGACGATGCGAAGCCTGTACGTTGTCCCCAGCCGCATTTCCAAAACATGGACAGTGGCAAACTCGCTCGCCGATGTCCTGGATCTGCAGGCTGATTCACTATTCGAAAAAATGGCGGAACGGCACCGGCATTTTCTGTGGGTCAAACGCAGGTTGACGACTGCCGAAGTCGACAAGGTCAAAGAGCTGAAACTGCCCGTCGGCAGTTGGGGCTTTCGCGATGAATATCGCCGCGAATATCCCCAGGGAGTCGTTGCGGCACATGTGCTTGGTCTGCGTGATATCGATGGCGTCGGCCGCGGTGGAATTGAAGAAGGACTCGATCATCTTCTGGGAGGAACGAAAGGAAAACGCAAGCTGGCTCGTGACTCTCGCGGCCGCGTGATTGAGATTCTCGACGACATCGATGAACCACCGCTCCCCGGTCAAAACGTTCAGTTGACGCTGGATCTGGTCGTTCAGTTGTTTGCCGAACGTGAACTGGATGCTCTGATGGCCGAATGGAAGCCGGAAAGCTGCAGTGCGATCGTCTTGAATCCCAAAACGTGCGATATCCTGGCGATGGCAACTCGTCCGACTTTCGACCCGAATCAGCCCGAAAAGGCTTCTGCAGATGCGTGGAAGAACCGGGCGATTGCAGATATCTACGAGCCCGGCTCCACCTTCAAGCCGTTCGTCGTCAGCTATGGTCTGGATCAGCAGGTTCTCAACAAGTCGGACATGTTCAACTGCGAAAACGGCCAGTACCGCATGGGCCGTAGACTGCTGCACGATCATCATCGATACGGGACGCTGAGCCTGACCGATGTCCTGGTGAAGTCGAGTAACATCGGAATGGCAAAAATCGGGGAACGCCTGACGAATGAACGCTTGTGTGCCGCGGCCAACCTGTTTGGATTTGGTCGCAAGACCGGAATTGAACTTCCGGGAGAATTGCCTGGAATCCTGCGACCGCTGAAACAGTGGACAACATATTCCACCGGTTCGATTCCCATGGGACACGAATTGGCCACGACACCCCTGCAGTTGATCGTGGCTCACGCGGCACTGGCCAATGGTGGCAAGTTGCTGCGGCCACGGATCATTCTGCCCCCCAATAGCGATTCAACGGCGGCTGTACGGCAGATCAGTGAATCGACAGTCAGTCCGGAAGTGGCTCGCTGGCTGGTTGAGGTTCCCATGCAGGAAGTTGTGACGCGAGGTACCGGCAAGCGGGCACGGATCCCCGGCTACAATGTGTTTGGCAAGACGGGTACGGCTCAGTGCATTTCGCCTTCGGGCGGATATGTCCATGGAAAATACATCAGCTCGTTTGTCTGTGGAGCACCTGTCGAAGATCCTCAACTTCTGGTACTGGTCGTTGTCAATCAATCCTCCGTTGGAGGTGAAACATTCGGTGGCAAAGTTGCTGCCCCTGCTGCAGCAAAAATCCTGAAGCAGTCGCTCGTGTACCTGCGAGTCTCGCCCGATGAGCATCTTTTGAAGGCCGCGGCACTCTGGAAAGATGAGCCCCCGGAGTAAGTCCGAGATCGCACGTCCGTGTCGCATCGCGTCGAAACTTGGATTAGACACTGTAGGATGATGCTCGCGGGCCACACTTCAGTTGGACGCGCTCTGGAGAAACTGTGCCAGGAAATGTGAAAAAGTTTTCCGTGAATCCGGTCGATCCGAAAGACTGCGGTTGATTCACAACGTCCCCGACAGGTATTTTTCCCCTTTCGGCTTCCGACGATTCCCCACGCGAGACTTTACTTCTATGACTGCTCCCACCTCCAACCACCAGGCGACACCCGGTGGAGGTATGTTGTTCTTCTGCGGCCTGTTGATCGCTTCTCTCGCTGTCGGATTGGTGGTGACTGCCAAGAAAGAGCGTGAATCGGCTCCGGAAGAAGTTCGAGTCAAAGCTGCTGTCCCGGATTCCGTCCGTCCGATCCATCCGAGCAACATTACCGGACTGCATAACGTCTACCGGCTGGGTGAAGTGTTGTACACAGGCAGTTCCCCTGACGAAGAAGGTTCGTTTGCTACACTGGCTCGATTGGGAATCAAGACGATCATCAGTGTCGATGGCGCACAGCCGGACGTTGAGGGGGCTCGTGCTCATGGCCTGCGATATGTTCATCTGCCGATCACCTACGGCAGTGTGCCTCATGAAACACTCGTCGGACTGGTCCGGGCCACGAAAGAACTGCAGGGACCAGTCTATCTGCACTGCCATCATGGAAAACATCGTGGTCCTGCCTGCGCTGTGGCACTCTGGCGATGCCTCGACCGGCACGTGACCGCCGATCAGGCTGTTGCGACGATGAAAGTGATTGGTACAGCGGACAAGTACGCAGGGCTTTACGAAAGTGTGCGAGATCTGGCATATCCCACACCTGCCGAATTGAAGGCCGCGAAGTCGGATCTGCCGGAAGTGTCACACGTGCCGCCACTGGCCAAGACGATGTCCGAGATTGACCGGATGTGGGATCGTGTTGCGGTTCCTGTGGTCGATCGGAATTCAACAACGATTACGATGCAGTTAACGACTGCTTACGATGTGGCAGAACAATTCCGCGAAGCCGCCCGGCTGGCAGATGTCACGGACGCGATGCGGCCGGGTTTCGAGGAAATCGCCGCCGACCTGGATGCGCTGGCAGATCTGATTAAAGGTGAATTGCGGTCTCCCGCCGATTCCAGTCCGCTGCGCGCTGCCGCGGTGGAAAAGGTCAAGAAACGATGCGATCAGTGCCACAATGACTTCCGTCAGTAGGACGGAGTCAATTTCACCCAGATCTTTTTCTCTCGGTTGGGTGGCGATGTCGCAATCATCGGCTGCTTGTGGGCTGAAGGCCCACGAGAACAAAGCACAGGGCTTGAGCCCTGTGGAGACGGATAGCGCAGGGTATGCGACCTGAAAGGTCGCGAGAAATTTAGTCGTAGCGATCAACTCCGATCAGTCGCGTCTCGCGACCTTACAGGTCGCACATATTGTTTTACTTCCGTTTCACAGGGCTGAAGCCGGCTGAAGCCCTGTGCTTTGTTCTCGTGGGCTTCCAGCCCACAGGGAATGACACGATTTGAAAAAGCCGAAGTGCCACTTACACCCGAGTAAACGGCTTTTTCAATGTAGGACGGACATGGCAGCGAAAGTCATTCGCCGCGGGTGGGAATCCATTCCCTCCCAGCGACATCGCCATTGGCGAATGACTGTAGTGGGCCAAGCTGCCGCAAGACCCCCCACTTCAAGGCATCAGCTTCCGTGCCCGCCTTGTTCGACCGCGTAGCCCGGTGGCCAAGCGACGACTCCGAATGTTTGCTCTTCCCTGTACCCCGGAATGTCTCCTGTTGCTGGGGCTCTTAAATTGCAGTCGGTGTCGTCGATCCATCGAGTCAACCTGACCACGCTCTCAGAATCCGCTGCGATCTTTGCTTTCTGTCACTCGAACTCATCCCATCGAAGTGCGGCGTCACGCGGGCAGCAGCCCCGCACTAGCCCACTAGCCTCCCATGGCCTTCAGTGCCAGTTCGTCGAAAGCCGGCGTATGACGACTTACGAACGAATCCCATGCTTCCTTGTCCCACAATTCGGCATGGTCCTGGACCCCCAGCAAATAGGCTTCCTTCTTCAAACCTGCGTATTCCGCCAATCGCTCCGGAATCCGCATTCTCCCTTGTCCATCGAGTTCAACTTTCTCGGCGGACGAATAAAACAGACGTACGTAGTTCTGGTGACTGGCGCCCGACGCCAGTTTGGCTGCAAATGCATCAAATCCTTGAGGTGAATAGACAACCAGCGATTTTTCGGTTCCCGGAGCCACCATCAGACTGGTCAGTTCCGGATCACCAAAATCGTCGCGCAATCGCTTGGGGAGAGCGAGTCGCTTCTTCTCGTCCAAAGTTCGCAGATATGTTCCCGTCAGGGCCATTTGTCACCACTGTTCCCCACTGTTCCCCACGGACGCGAGACTTTACCAATCGCTCAGCGTGAATCAAGCATCACGTGATGCGTCAGGGGTACATGCGAGGGCGGAATGGAGCGCAGCCTCTTGCCAGATAAGAGATTGAAGATTTTGAAAAAAATCTTCAAAAGTGACTCGCGACAACAAAACTCACTAAAGATTCAACAAACGTGAGTACAATCTCTCGTACGCAGTGACGGAGGATTCGTCTGTAAAGTCTTTTGAGATAGTCTGTTGCGCAGCGGCGGAGAATCTCGTGCGGTCGTCTGGTGAGTTCAACAATCGAACGATGGCATTAGCCAGGTCCGCTGCGTTTCGCGGTTCCACCAGCAATCCATTGACGTCTGAGCTCACGATCTCGCGTGAGCCTTCGACAGCCGTTGCGACCACGGGTAAGCCCGCCGCCATCGCTTCCAGCAGGGCATTTGGCATCCCTTCCCACAACGATGCCAGGACAAACAGATCGCTCGCCTTCAGCAGCGCAGGGATGTCTGAGCGTGGTCCCGTGAACGTGACCGATGAGGCAATTCCCCGCTCCATAGCGATCGCTTCCAGCGATGCCCGATCAGGTCCATCCCCCACAATCAGGAACTGGCAGTTCGGCACTTTCCCAAGAACAATCGCCGCGGCATCAAGGAAATGAACGATCCCCTTTTGTGGTTCGAGTCTGCCGACTGTGATGACAACCGGATCAGCGGGCCTCAGTGCCAGCAGTGATCGATCAGCAGCACTTGCATCACGAAACAAGGGGAAATCAACGCCGTTGGGAATCACCGAGATCTTACCTGCCCTTAGCTTGGTCTCGTGTATTGCAAAGTCTGCAACGCCCTGGCTGACGCAGACATTGTGGTTGACCAGGCCATTCGTCCAGCGATCCAGACGGCCATACCACGGGCTGCGGCGTTCCGCGACGCGAATGCCGGAAACGATCACCGGAACGCCGGCCATTCGTCCTGCGATCCGTCCCGCAATGTTTCCATGAAACAGGAAGGATTGCAGAAGACGCGGGCGGAAACTTCGTAATGAGCCAGTCAGTTGCCACAGCAGTCGTGGGAAACTCGCCATCCCGCGCGCCCCGAAGCATTCCACCGACACGTTGCCAGCCGTCAGCAGATCTGCGAAGTAACCGTGAGGTCCCAGGCAGAAAACGCGCGGCAGCCACTTCGTCCGATCAAGCCCGAGAATCAGGCGAGTGAACGCCCGCTCGGCACCGCCCCGATCAAGCTCGGTGATGCAAAAGGCAATCGGGATCGGCTGAACTGCCGCAGTCATCGGGAACTCTTCTCAGGTCGGGATTTGATCGAAAGCATTCTCGATGTACGATCTCTGGTCTGATCTCAATCCTAAACCATCGACTTTTGCAGGCTGAACGTGCAGGACTTTGACCGACTTTCCACTTACGACTATGCCCTGCCGGAATCTCTGATCGCCAAGGTGCCGCTTCCTACGCGAGATGCCTCGCGATTGATGGTGATTTCCCGCTCAAGTGGCGAAATCTTCCACAAATCGATTCAAGACCTGCCGGACCTGCTGGCACCCAACGATTGCCTGATCCTGAACAACACACGCGTCCTTCCCGCTCGCCTGGTCGGACATCGGGCCGCGACTGGCGGCAAATGGGAAGGCTTATACCTGGGGAATGATTCTGAAGGTCGCTGGAAACTGATCGGCCAGACCCGGGGATACCTGCAGACGGGTGAATCGGTTGTCGTCACCGCCAGCGATGGCCGCGAGCTTGGGCTGAAGTTGATCGCACGGGAACAGGACGGGGTGTTTCTGTTCACTCCGTCTCAACCCGAATCGGCTGTCGATCTGTTACAAAAATTCGGCACGCTTCCTTTGCCTCCGTATTTTGATCGAAAGACTCCCGATGCGAACGATTGGGAGCGGTACCAGACCGTCTATGCGTCGAGTCCCGGTTCTGTCGCCGCACCGACAGCGGGACTGCATTTCACGCCCGAACTTCTGGCTCGTTGTCAAGCTCGAGGAATGACTCGCGCCGAAGTGACGTTACATGTCGGCCTGGGAACATTCCGTCCCGTAGCGGTCGAGAATCTTGATGAACACGTGATGCATTCCGAGTGGTGTGATCTTCCTGCGAATACCGTCGGGGCGATCCAGCAGACGCAATCGGTTGGTGGCCGCGTTGTGGCGGTCGGGACGACAAGCCTGCGAACACTCGAATCTGCCGCGAAAGTTCACGATCCGCTGCAACCGTGGCAGGGTGAAACTCGCTTGTTTGTCCGGCCACCCTATTCCTTTCGTGTCGTGGATGCTCTCGTCACAAATTTTCATCTGCCCAAATCGACACTCCTGATGCTCGTCAGCGCGTTTGCGTCTGTTGAGCTGATACGTCATGCGTACGAAGAAGCGGTTCGGGAAAAGTACCGATTCTTCAGCTACGGTGATGCGATGCTGATTCTGTAGGTTTGAGAATTGAGGTTGCTGTGATATTGCGAAACGAACTACATAGTGAGTCACACGTTTCCGTTCCCTCCAGGTGCTGGATGTCAGTTTGAACCGGACGCTAGCGCGTGCCGGCTGATGGGGTGATATGGAAAACTGGGTCATGGAGTGATCCGAGGGATTCCAGAGATGATTCGTATTTGATTTTGACTGACGTTTTGACCGTCATCGTTACCTGCTGAACCACGAACGAACCGGAAGATCAATGAAGACCTCAGCAATTCGCGCCTTACGTCACAAACTCGCGGCGAACCAGCCTGTGTATGGGATGTGGGTGACGCTTGAGTCTCCGACTGTCACAGAAATGGCTGTTGCTCTGGGGCTCGATTGGGTCGTGATCGATGCTGAGCATGGGCATCTCGACTGGAAAGAAATCGTTGAGCACCTGCGAGCGACCGTTCGCAGCGATACGGTCGCTCTGGTTCGCATCGCGGAACTGAACGGCAGCCTGATCAAGCGAGCCCTCGATATCGGTGCTGATGGGATTGTCATCCCATGGATCGAAACGGCAGAACAATTGAAGCAGGCGGTTGCCTATGCACGCTACCCCGCTGACGGGCTGCGCGGTATCGGAGCAGAGCGAGCGACTTGCTGGGGGCAATGTTTTGTTGAGCATGCCAACGAAGCGAACGAACATGTCCTCGTTGTGCCGATTATCGAAACGATTGCAACGGCACGGCAGGTTCCGATGATGTGCCAGGTTGAAGGGGTTGAGTTACTGTGGTTCGGTCCCGCCGATTATTCGTCTACGGCCGGGTTCCGCGGACAATGGGAAGGACCTGGTGTCGCCGAGCAGATTCTGAAGATGAAAGATGTCATCCGCGCTGCAGGAAAACATTGCGGTGTCATCGCCACCAGCATCGACAATCTGCACCAGCGCCAGTCACAGGGGTTTCGTGCACTGGGGCTTGGGATGGATAGCGGCCTGCTGTTAAGGTCGCTGAAAGCCAGCCTCGCTGCCGTCGGCCGCGACATGTCCATTCGCTCCTCGTTGACCCCAGACTGGTCAGTTCCCACTGCCAAACCGGCGCCGCTGACGAAGCCGCCGGAATCGATGCGTCCCGATCGACCAGAAGTCATGAATGCTGTCGGAAGTGGTCCCAAGGTTGAGATCGCTCGTGGCGTCAACTTCGAATGCCTGGTCGGTTTGCACAACCAAGCCAGAAACCTGACGACGGGAATCGTCACATTCGCGCCGGGGGCCGTCCTTCCTTATCATCTGCACACATTTACTGAGTCAATTACGTTGCTTGGCGGATCGATCACGATCGAAGTCGAAGGCCGCGGCTACGGACTCAAGCGGATGGACAATGCTGTCATACCGCCCGGGTTGGCTCATACGGCTCGAAATCCTTCAACAACCGAATCCGCCGTTCTGCACATCGCAATGGCGACGGATACGCCCGCTCGTCAATTGGTCGACAAATTCTTTTCGCGCCGCATGCTTCCGGATGATGCGACAGGTCTGCCTGGTGCAGAGCGAATCAATCGATTCTTCACGGCCAAGCGTGGAGCGGCCGGTCCGAACACGGAATTCATTGACTTTTTCAATGAGGAACTGGTTCCGGGAATCGAAATGAGCGGGGGCTATGGTCTGTTCCAACCGGGTGGGCGATTGCCAGCTCACGTGCATGACTTCGATGAGTCGATCTGCATCATTTCCGGAACTGCCACGTGTATCGTTGAAGGGCGACGGTATGCGATGAGCGATGGAGCGACTGCATTGCAGCCTCGCGGGCGAGTTCACTATTTCATCAACGAATCGAATGGGCCGATGGAGATGCTGTGGGTCTATGCCGGACCCAGACCCGAGCGAATCATTGTCGATGAGCGTTGCGCAACTGTGGAAGGAAACCCCTGGAAATGAACGTACCATTCCGCGTGGCACTGACGGCCGACTTTCGTGGACCTGATGGAACTCCCAGATACCGCGATGTTGGGCTGAGTCTGTTTGACGACGTCACAGGTATCACCGTCAATCACTTCGCAGAGCACTCTGCTGAAATCCAGCCGGATCAACTGTCAGGTGTGAACGGCGTCATCGTGCTGACTCCCAAGGTGACTGCGCGCAGTTTAACTGCCGCGAATGATCTGCTGGCGATCGGTCGATTCGGAGTTGGTTACGACAGCGTTGATGTTGCAGCCTGCACGGCGGCAGATGTGGTCCTGATGATTACAACGGGAGCCGTCGATCGTCCTGTGGCCGAAGCCACCGTCGGCTGGATGTTGGCCTTAACACATCACTTTCGGATGAAAGATCGACTGGTGCGCGAAGCTCGCTGGAACGACCGCAGCCAGTACATGGGCTGCGAATTGAGGGAACGAACGCTGGGTGTCATTGGGTTCGGTGGGATCGGGCGGTCGCTGGTCAAGTTGCTGTCAGGATTCGGGATGAATACGCCACTGGTTTTCGATCCGTTCACCACGGACGAGGCTGTCGCGGCTTTCGGTGCAAAACGCGTTTCGCTCGATGAATTACTGATGCAGTCCGATTTCGTGTCACTGCATTGTCCGCTCAACGAACAGACTCGAAACCTGATCGGCGACCGCGAACTGAGACTGATGAAGCCCGCTGCCTATTTCATCAATACGGCACGGGGTGGAATCGTCGTCGAAGAGGCTCTGTTCGATGCCTTGTCGAATGGACGCCTGGCAGGAGCGGCACTGGATTGCTTTAACGACGAACCGTTGACGCAGCCGCCACGATTCGCCGAGTTGGACAATGTCCTGCTGGCTCCGCACTGCATTGCATGGACGGACGAACTGTTCCGCGACATCGGTCGCACAGCCTGCCAGGGGATGATCGACCTGTACCATCACCGCCGCCCGATTGGCGTCGTGAATCCAGAAGTCTTCAATCGTCCCGGTTTTCAATCGAAGTGGGAACGACTGACGACGTAGGCGATTGGGAAGAACGCCGCTGACAGGGGGCTGTCCTTTCCTCTCACGGCAATTCAAGAGATTACAATCATCGCAGCAAACTATAGTCCGTTTGATTGCAACAACCAAGTCCCTTCCAGCCCATTGAAGATGTACACCATCATTTCAGACGGATGATGGATGCTGTTTTTTTGCCTGCAATATTTTCATTGTAGGCAAAGAACCCTTCATTCGAATCAAGACGATAACTTCGATCATGGCTGAATTCGGCGATCGTGGTTGGGCGGAACTTTTCGTCGCCCTCCAGCTTTATCGAACGCACTTGGGCGAATCCCCCAGAACCATCTGGCCCACACAACACAAGTAGGTCTTGAGGAGAGTCCTTGACGCGGCGGATTCCCAGGATAGCTGGCGCGAAACCTAAGGAACTCCAGTCGTCCGCTTCGCAAGCATGTAGTAAATACTTGAATTCGACGCCATCGGGCTCAAAACGAATGACATAGAGCGACGGCGAATTCCTGGTATTCAAGCACCTGAATGAATTCTGCAGCACCACCACCATCGAACCGTCAGAATTTCTTGTCTGCATGTATTTTACGATCGGCGCAGGGCTGAGGTCGCTCAGAGATGTCGCTCGCGATTCATGCGTAAGGCTGCCCGCGAAGGGACTCCACTTAACGAGTCCCTCTGTCAGGTCTTTGACTCGCTCTAGTACCGCAAATTACAAATTCATTCGTACCAAGAAGGATTTCTTCGCAGT
>CAXBSB010000234.1:0-11536 GCA_963977965.1 uncultured Schlesneria sp. | reverse complement strand
GATTGCCGTCTGGAATTCATTGCTCACTCTCTGGATCATCGGGTTGGCTCGCCTTCGCTGCTGTCAAAATCCACGCCGAAAGTGGCCGTTTCTGATTCCGATCGGCTTGGGAATGATTGCCGCCAACTGGTTATTGCCGCTCGCCTGGAGTCTGGCACTGGTCTTTTTGCATCCATTGCTGGCGCTGGCCTTCCTTGATCGCGAACTTCAGCGACATTCCTTGGTCTGGTGGAAGTCATTTCGCTGGGGATTGCAGCTCATCCCTGTCTGTCTGTGTGTGATGGCAGTTTGCTGGGCAACGGGGCCTGACATTTCGGGACACGATCTCGTGACGTGGCAGATCACGCATCATGCAGGAGCAGACGTGATTCCGGGAATCTCCACACATTTTCTCGTCGCAGCTCACGTTTTTCTGGAGTTGCTGCACTACCTCATCTGGATCGTGGTGATGCCACTCACGTGTCGCAAAAACTCCATCTGGTCGATGGTCGATGTTCCGCTGTCACGCCGCTCACCCCTCTGGAGGCGACTGGTGATGATGATCGTCGCACTTGGTGCCGCTGTGGTCGTGCTCCTCTGGGCTTCGTTCCTGACAGACTACGCATGGACTCGCGACATCTACTTTACGATCGCAATTCTGCATGTCCTGATGGAAATTCCATTCCTGCTTCGGTCACTTTGAGAATCGCACTTTCCGGAGAAACTCGATGGAACTGACGGCGGAGGAACTGTGGGCATGTCTTCCGGGCGGGTATCTGCTGACAATAGCAATCGAAATCCCGATTCTATTGATTGGGCTGTCACCGAGTCATCCACGGGACAGACGTCTGATTGCCGGTTGCTGGCTAACCGCCTGTACCTACCCCATCGTCATTCTGGTTCTTCCATGGATGGTTGGTACCCGATGGGGATACGCGGCATATCTTGCCGTCGCCGAGACGTTCGCCCCCGCTGCAGAATGCCTGCTCTTTCGAGCGGCCTTTCCGATCCCGTCCCACCGCACTGCTGCGCTGCGGGACATGGCCGCTATCGTGGTTGCAAACATCGTCTCATTCGTAGTCGGGCTCTGGATCTCCATATGAACCTGGCAAGGGAAACGGGGCATCTCATCGATCAAGACTCTTTGATCAGGCTCGGAGGAATTCGTGTGGCGAAAGCAATGGGGTGAGGCTGCTCAGCCCCCTTTTGCCACAAGCTGCTATGCGTGATTTCGAGGTCCGCTGACAAACGCGCAGTGTTTCGCGATGTATCTCAGATGTAAGTCATGAGCTGATGTCACACCGATCCGGCGTGTGATTTGAATTTCGAATGGTTTGTCATCCGATGCGGATTCGATCCAGATCCGGTGCCCTCGTGTCAGATCCCATCCGTCGAGTTGGCGGTCAACATCGAACGCTTCGCACAGACGGCCGGGGCCGCGAGCCAGATCGATCATGGGGCTTTGTCGACGTGCCTGCATGAGGTCGATTCCCAGAACCGGTTGCACAGCGCGAATCAGAACGGCGCTGGCGACACCGCGTGACTCGGTAACTGTATTCAGACAGCAACGTCCGTGAATCGGGTAAACGTACAGCAGCCCCGCTTGTCGGAACATCGTAGCGTTCTTGCGATTTCTTCCTCGAAACGAATGCGAGGCTGAATCATCGTTCGCAAGATAGGCCTCGGTCTCGACGATGATCCCGGAGCAGATCCCTTGCGTTGTTCGACGAACGAGGTGCTTCCCGATCAGTTCTGCCGCGACAACTCGAGGGTCTCGCGCATAGAAGTCTCGTGTCAGCAACGACATATGAGAAAATCTCCTTTCGAAAGCAGACTCAAATCCGCCTCGCCACAACAATCATCGGCAACTCGTCACTGCATTTCAAAACACTCGCCGCCTTGACACAACAGTACATCACGCGTAGATTTTGATTAATCAAAAAGTCTTTTTTCGAGCTTCCGCTCCCCGCCAGTTGTCCCGCCTGAAAGTGGTGTCATGTCGCAGGTCCGCCAAATCCCTGTCTGGATTGCGTTCATTTTCTGCCTGGTTTCAAGCGGATGTGATCGCTCACCATCTTCGCCCTCCGAAAAAACGGAACAGTCCTCGAAATATCGAGTCGTGACGACGACAGGGATGGTGACAGATGTGACCCGCCAGGTCGTCGGCCAACGAGGTGAAGTGTTTGGATTGATCGAAGCGGGGGTTGATCCACACCTGTTCAAGCCAACGCGTGGCCATGCCAAGCAACTGCATATCGCCGATATCGTCTTTCATTCCGGACTGATGCTCGAAGGTCGCATGGGCGAATCGTTCACTCAACTGCAACGGTCGGGCAAGCCAGTATTCGCGGTCACGGAAACCCTCGACAAAGAGTATCTGTTTTCGCCACCCAACTTCGCTGGTCATTACGATCCCCATGTCTGGATGGATGTCAAAGCGTGGAGCTTGTGTGTCGACCACATTGCCGCGTCGATGGCAAAGTTTGACGCCGAGCATGCGGAAGAATATCGAGCCAACGCGAAAGCTTACCGGGCAGAACTTTCCAAACTGGATGATTACGTTCGAGGGGTCATCGAATCGATTCCGGAATCTCAACGGGTCCTGGTCACTGCGCACGATGCGTTTGAGTATTTCTCGCGAGCGTACGGAATCAAGGTGAAGTCGGTTCAGGGAGTCTCAACAGAAGCCGAAGCGGGCGTGAACGACGTCAACCAACTCGTCGACTTCCTGGTGGAACGCAAGCTGCCTGCGATCTTTGTTGAGTCGAGCGTTAACGCCAAGAACATTCAGGCGGTCATTGAAGGGGCGAAGTCACGAGGGGTTACGGTTCAGGTTGGCGGCGAGCTGTTTTCAGATGCAATGGGAGCAGAAGGGACGTACGAGGGGACGTATATCGGCATGATCGATCATAACGCGACATTGATTGCCCGAGCCCTCGGAGGGACTGCTCCTGAGCGAGGTCTGAACGGCAAGCTGAAAGAACCGGCATCCAGTACTGGTGAAGCACGATAAGAATCTGTCATGAGCAATCATCCCGAATCGTCGCCCCTTTCAATCCATGACATGACCGTCGCCTATCAACGGCGGCGCGTCTTGTGGGATGTCGACTATGCGGCTCCTGCCGGCAAACTGACCGCCATCGTCGGCCCGAACGGGGCAGGCAAAAGCACCTTGATCAAGGCGGTCCTGCAACTGATCCCGACCGCGTCCGGAGACGTTGCCTTTTTTGGGCGACCTTACCGCGAGCAGTCGGGACGAATTGGATATGTCCCTCAACGCACCAGTGTCGACTGGGATTTTCCGATCGATGCGCTGGGTGTCGTTACGATGGGCTTATACCGCAAGATCGGCTGGTTTCGGCCGGTCACTCGAAAGTATCGACAGCAGGCCCTGGCCGCTCTCGAACGCGTGGGCCTTGCAGAATTCGCCTCGCGCCAGATCAGTCAGCTTTCAGGAGGCCAGCAGCAGCGAGTCTTCCTGGCACGAGCTCTCGTGCAGGATGCGGATCTGTATTTGATGGACGAACCATTCGCGGGGGTCGATGCGGCAACCGAGCGAGCGATCGTGGAATTGCTGCGCGAACTTCGATCGGCTGGCAAGACGGCGCTGGTGGTCCATCACGACTTGCAAACGGTCGCCGAGTATTTTGACGAAGTACTTTTACTCAACAACCGACTGATCGCCAGCGGTCCTGTCGAGCAGGTGTTTACGACAGAAAACCTTCGTCGAACTTACGGCGGCAAGCTGGCACTGCTGGATCTGGTCGGTTCCCGCATGAGTACCAAGTAGTCCCACCGAGCAATTCCCCAACCAACGCATTTGATGTTCATGACCAATTTTGTTCGAGTTCTTCTGCTGCAGGACTACAACACTCGACTGGTGTTGTGTGGCACCCTTTTGTTTGGTGCCTGTGGCGGTGTCGTTGGCGCATTCATGCTGCTGCGCAAGAAATCGCTGGTGGGTGACGTCGCCAGCCATGCGGCATTGCCGGGGATCGGACTGGCATACCTGATCATGGAATCGATCTCACCAGGATCAGGAAAGTCTCCTGTCTGGCTGTTGCTCGGTGCGGGAGCAGGATCGGCGGCAGGCCTGTACTGCGCCGGCCTGATCCAGCGCACTCGACTGATCAAGGAAGACGCTGCCCTGGGGATTGTTCTGAGCGTTTTCTTCGGATTCGGAATCGTTCTTTTGAGTATCGTACAGAGCCTGCCGACGGGGAGTGCTGCGGGACTGTCTGAATTTGTTTTTGGCAAGGCGGCTGCATTAACAGCCGGGGACGTCGCGTCGATTGCTGTTGCCAGCCTGATTGTGCTTTCTGTCTGCGCGATCGCTTTCAAAGAGCTTTCACTGCTTTGCTTCGATGAAGCGTATGCTGCGGCGCTGGGCTGGCCGACTCGACAACTGGATCTGCTGCTGACGTCGCTGGTCGTCGCCGTGACAGTGATCGGAATGCCCAGTGTCGGATTGCTTCTCGTCGTCGCTCAACTGGTGATTCCCCCCACGGCAGCGCGGTTCTGGACAGATCGACACGGAGCGCTGACGATCGTTTCCGGAGTACTGGGTGCATTGAGCAGCGCGATTGGAGTCGTCGCCAGTGCTCTTGTTCCGCGTCTGGCAGCCGGGGCCGTCATCGTGCTGGCCGGGACAGGAATCTTCATCGTCAGCATGTTGTTTGGAACACGACGAGGCGTCGTCTGGCATTGGCTGGGCCAGTTCTCTGCCCGACGGAAAATCGGTCAACTCGACCTGCTGCGAACCTGCTTCGAAATCCTGGAACAATCGATCGGCGATGCTTCACCCGTCGAATGCGACCTGACAGCCATTCCAATTTCCAGGCAGCAATTGCTGGATGCCCGAACATGGACGGACGCCCGGTTGCGAAATGTCCTGACGGCAGCTCAACGAGATGGCTCGATTCGTCTGGATGCTGACGGCAATTTCCGTCTCACAGTCGAGGGGACTCGACTGGCCAGACGTGCGACGCGCAATCATCGCCTGTGGGAACTGTATCTGATCCACTTTGCTCAAACGGCCCCCAGCCGAGTCGATCGGGAAGCGGATGAATTTGAACATGTTCTGGAACCTGACCTGGTGGAACAACTGGAAGTCCTGCTGGAACAGGATCGAGTTCGAGCACGGGTTCCTGTGAATCCTCACGCCTGACTGTTTTTTCTGGTATGGATTGATGAATGCCCTGACAGCCCGTGGTAAAAGGGGTCAGACCCTTTGGAGGGCAGTTGATTTGGCTTGGAAATCGTATGCCCGGAGAGGGTCAGACCCCTTTTACCACGGGCTGCTAAGGTACCCGAGTTGATGTTTTCCGAATTTGTGCAACGCCTGTTTCTCTGGGAAGGAATCGATACCTGGATCGCCCTGACGGGTGCCCTGGCAGCGATGGCGTGCGCATTGCCGGGAACCTGGCTCGTTCTTCGTCGACAAAGCTTGCTGGGAGATGCTCTGAGCCATGCGGTGTTGCCTGGCATTGTCCTGGCATACCTGGGGATGTCATGGATGGAAGAGATTGGCTGGCTGGCTGATCCATCGCATGTCACCAGTACCACAGGGATCGGTCGAGTTGCCGAAGGGATGTCGCTGGTTGCCCGGCGTCAGGGAGCCTTGTTTGTCGGAGCGGCCCTCTCGGGCGTCCTCGCGGCGCTCCTTTCAGAAGTCGTGCAGCGCTGGGGGCGTGTGGAACGAAGCGCCGCCCTTGGTGTTGTTTTCACGTCGATGTTTGCACTCGGACTCTTGCTCATCCGTCTGTTCGCCGATCGAGCTCATCTGGACCCCGGATGTGTCCTGTACGGAAATCTGGAAACAACGGCGTTTGACACCATCGGCGGCACCACGATCCCTCAAGCTGTGGTCGTCAACGCGGGGATGCTGCTGATCAATGGGCTGCTGATTCTGCTGTTTTTCAAAGAGCTGTGTCTGAATACGTTTGACCCCGAGTTAGGTGCGGCCCAGGGACTGAAGCCCGGCTGGGTCTCGCTCGGCCTGATGTCGCTGACGGCCGCCACGGTCGTGGCCGCATTTGAATCCGTCGGGGCAATCCTGGTGATCGCGATGCTGATTGTACCGGGAGCAACGGCACGCATGTTGACAGACAGACTTCCAGTCATGCTGGGATTGAGTGTCGTTGTGGCCGCATGCGGAGCTGTGCTGGGACACGTGTTTGCGCTGACACTGCCCGCGATGGTCTATAAGTATGGCTTCGGTCTGGATCAACGCGTGATGGATGCCAGCAGCGCCGGAATGATGGCCGTGACAACGTTTGCTCTGTTCATGCTGGCTGTCATCGCCAGCCCGAAACATGGGTTGGGACGGGTCTGGCTCGATCGACTCCGGTTGCAATTCCGAATTGCGAGGGAGGACCTTCTGGGGGGGCTGTATCGTAAAGAAGAGTCGGCTGTCGCAAACCCGTCGAACTCATCTCAACCAGCCAAACCTCACCGGATGAGCCTGCTGCTATGGTTTGCTCGAACCAGCCTGATACGTCAGGGACTGATTCAAGTTGGCCCTGTGGGGGACTCACTGACATCGACGGGGACGACCGAGGCGAGGAACCTGGTCCGTTCGCATCGCCTCTGGGAATCCTACATGGCCCGTCACTTTGATCTTCCTGACGATCATCTCCATGCGACGGCAGAGGATGTGGAACACTTCCTGGGTCCAGAACTTCAAGCCGAACTCGCCGCGGAACTCGATCAGCCCACCACGGACCCGCACGGAAAGACGATCCCGCACGGATCCGGGAATTGACCATCAACGTCGCAGAGGCAGCGAATCATCATGCCGATCAAACCCGAGCGATTCTGGGAACAGCCCACTGATAACAGGGTAGCCCCGGTTGGCTGCTTTGAGCCTACCGGGGTGACGAAGTCACAGGAAGTTTTGAAAGATTGAACCAAGACAAACTTCTCGTCGCGTTGCGACCCAGCTTACTTCGCAAGTGAAACACAGACGATCTCGGTATCGTTCCTGACATACGCACAGCGATTGGCGAATGCGGGATGAGTCCAGACCACCAGTCGTCTTTGCGATGGCCCCGTTGGTTCCAGCAGATGAGCCCTGCTGATTTCTTTGTATCCTTCAGGTGACATCTGCGCCAGGATCAGGTCACCCTGCTCGCTGAAGAGTACGTAACGATCTTCATGGCGAACAATGAATGCATTGCCCCAGCGTGCCGACTGCTTGCTGGTCGGTTCAAACGTGGACCACTTGCGATCACCATTCTTGATATCCAGGCATCGGGTTTCTCCGTGGCTGCAAACGCCGTAGATGTAATTGCCATCAATGACCGGAGTACTCATCAGACAGTGCAGCGCATCGGTATTCTTTTCATTTTCGCCGTGACGCTTCCAGACAACGGACGCCTGTGGCTGAGACTGATCGAGTTTTAACAGCAGCGACCCGTTGTAGAAGGCGCTGATAAACAGGTTGTCACCGCTGACTCGTGGCGTCGCAACGCTCAAGCCTTGCGCCGAGACAAACGGTTGAGTCCAGTATTGGCTGCCCGATTCGGGATTGAGCGATGTGACTGCTGTCGGATGCCAGACGATCAATTGTCGCTTGCCACCCGCTTCAATAATGACGGGTGAACTGTAACCGGGACCATGTGGACCGGATGAATCGATGGCTCGCCAGATTTCTTTACCGGTCTCTTTATGGAACGCGACAACAGCCGTCCCCTTGCCCCCGACGAGGCAAATCAGGCGGTCACCATCCAGCAGCAGATTGGCAGACCAGCCCCAGACGGGCGATTGCTCGTGCTGGTAGTCCTTCTTCAGCTCTTTTCCCCAGACGACCTTTCCGTCTTTGGCTTCCAGGCAGAAAAGATGACCTTCTGAGCCCAGCGTGTACACGCGTCCCTCATGAACGACAGGTGTCGTACGGGGACCGGCCGGATAACTGACCGTGTAGGGACATTCATATTCGTGCTTCCACACGATCGAACCATCGTCACCATTCAGACAGACGACACGTTCCGTCGCTGGGGTGCGAGTTCTATTGAATGGGTTGTCGGGATTCTGGATCCCTTGAGGCATCTGCTTGTCAGTGACGTAGACGCGATTTCCGACCACAGCCGGGCCCGAGTAGCCGCCACCGATGGGAACTCGCCATCGCACGGGTGGTCCCCCTGCGGGGAACTTGTCAACGATCCCGGTTTCTCGCCAGACGCCATCGCGTTTTGGTCCCATCCACTGCGGCCAGTCATCGGCAGATGCGGGGAGAGGGCCGGCGACCATCAGGAACAGAACATAAGTAAAACTCTGAGATTTCATCGTAAAGCCTTTAGTAGCCCGTGGCGAAAGGGGTCAGACCCTTTGGAGGGCAGTTGATTTGACTTGGAAATCGTACGCCCGGAGAGGGTCTGACCCCTTTTGCCACGGGCTGTTAGAGATCGTGGATCGGAAGTGATGTCCAAATCAGACTCGCCCGGAATACAGGACGGTCGGTTCAGAAACCCCGGGACGGTACATCACCAGCCCACCCTTTGGATCATTGATGCGAACGACACAATCGGGTTCGCCTTTGGCATGTGCATCCAGAATCGCTTCGAGGGCCTGCACGGCAGCCACCGACTGTCGATCCGCTGACAGATCGTTGTAGGAGAGTGCCTGACCTTCCGACAGACGCTGCTGTGATTCGGCCGCACTTCCACCGAATTTGACATACGCCAGTTCACGAGCAAACCGCTCCAGCACTTCGACCCCATAACCCCGTTGTGATCGCTCACCCCAGGGCTCCAGGAAGGTGCCGTTGTAGTGGTTGTTCATCGTAATCTTCCGTTTCAGAGGAGTTTCACCTTCCACCGTGCATTCAACACCTCGCTTGCGACTGTGGCCATTCCAGACCCCATTGTCGAATCGGAACTGCACTTCCTGTTCGACGTAGCCAGGGAAATTATCGGGGGTCACCCAGGAGGTATGGATGTCGAAGGCAGCATCGCGACCATCTTCGTATTCGTAGACCATCCGCATCTGAGTACTGTCCCAGGTTGGTCCATCCTGCGGACCGACCAGCCCACGCTGGCCGGTCGCTGTGACAGACTTCAGACGGCCACCGAATGTGAAGTCGATCAGCTTGATGTAGTGACAGGCGACATACGTCCCGGGATTGCGACCGACGATCCATTCGGCAAACTGACCACCTGAAATCGACTTGGGTTCCAGCAACGAGCAGTAGCCTGTGTTGATATGTTTCAGCACTCCATCGACAACCAGGGTTCTCAGCTTCTTGTGATCAGGATCCAGCAGTTTGTGGTAGACCACTTTTGCCAGCAGATTCTTGCGGCGAGCCAGTTCGACCAGTTCATCCAGTTCCTGCAGCTTCAGAACGGACGGCTTTTCGATGAGCAGGTGAGCTCCGGAATCAAGAACCTTTTGGGCCGCTTCGAAGTGACGGTTGTCGGGGGTGGCGACACAGGCGAAGTCGACACCGGCTGCCAGCATTTTGTCGACAGCATCGGAGCCAGAATAACTGACGAAGGGGTGAATGGCAGATCCCGCAGCTTTGCGATAAGCATCGGCTCGGGTACCGGTGCGAGTGGCAACGGATGTCAACGGAACACTGACGTCGCCAAATCGACGATCATACAATCCTTCTCGCTGAGTCCGCTCGAAGAACGGTCGATACGTTTCGTCAAAGATCATCCCCATGCCGACCATTCCGGCTCGCAATTGTCGAGATTCTGCGTTGCTCAAGATTTCCATTCCCAGTTTCGAGTTACACGAGGTTGCGCGACGGGGCAAGTGCATCAACGATCGGTACGATGTCAGACACCTCACGCTCAGCAGGATTGAATCACTCCTGATGATGCGGCGGGATATCGGCAAGGGACATAATGTTCCCCGGAAGCCTGCGGTTCAAGACAGCGGCCTGATTGACTTCGAAATCTCGCTGCTGAGCGGTGTCACCTGAATCCGATATTTCCAGGTCTTCGTTGACCAATTGGTTGTATTTCCGAAATTGACGCCGTTATTCTTCAGCAGTGACGACTGCGTCGGACATCGAGTTTTCGATCAATTTCAAAAGCCATTCCGTGCAGAGTCCGTCCCAGAATTCGCAAATTGACCACCCTGGTTTACCAAAGGCTCCGTAATGTCCGCACCTTCAATTATCCTGAGTGCCTTCGCTGACGAAGCGGCAAATTCCAAGACCGCCGTGGAACAGCTTTCCGCGATGTCGGCCATCGGCTTGCAATACTACAGCCCTCGCTTTGTGGACGTCACGGGTTCTGGAAAGGTGAAACATGTCACCGAACTGGACTCAGACGAATTGAAGAGCCTGGCAAAGCTGCATGCAACCTATGGCATGAAAGTGACCAGCATCGGTTCACGTCTGGGTAAGGTCAAATTGCTGGATATCGACGACGGAACTCACAACAAGTTTGTTCCTGACGCGACCTATCATGCGGGCGATGTTGCAGCCACAATCCGTTCTGCGACGGCTCTGGATGCCAAGCTCATTCGAGGTTTCTCGTTCTATCATCCTCGCGGAGAAGATCCTGCCAAATACGTTCAGCAGGCCGCAGACCGCCTGGGACCGATCGTCGATTTGTGTGCTCAGGCAGGTCTGATTTATGGACTGGAAGTCGAGGCGAATCTGGTCGGACAGAACGGACGAATGCTGGCGGCGCTGGCCACTGCCATCGGCCGCGACAATCTGGTCTGTATTTTTGATGGTGGCAACATCTCGTCCCAGAACCTGTCACCGCTCGATTGCCTGGCAGAATACCGCGCCATGCGAGATTCATTCGGATGGATGCACATCAAGGATTACCGTGTCGATCCAAGCCTGGTCTGGACCGGCGTTGTTGACGAGGAACGCCTGAAAAACTTCGTCCCATGTGACATCGGTGATTCTGGCCACGAGTTGATCCTGCGTGATTTGAAAGATCACCTGCCAGCCATCGAAGCCAAAATGAAAAAGCTCGGCGCACCTGGTGTCTTTCTTGAACTGGAGCCTCATCTGAAAGGGGGCGGCCAGTTTGGTGGATTCAGCGGCCCCGACGGCATGGGCGTCGCGGTACGATCCTTGTGTCGGCTGCTCGACTACCTTCAAATTGGCTACAAACTGCGAGACTTTGACGACATCCGAACGGCACGCGGATTCTAGTGCCTGTCGGAACATGGGTCATAGTGGGCTAGAGCGATTGCCCTCAAAAGTTAGCGAGGTCTGGTGATGACAAAGCAACGTCCATCCTTCCGATTGTGCTGCATCTTCTGTGCACTGCTCAGCGGCATCCTGTGGTTATTGCTGGCCCAGGGATTTTCTTCGGTGGCCGCAGCGCAAGAGACTCCTGCTGACACGGAAAAGCCAACAACTCCCAAGCCTGCAAAGCCTGAAGACAAGAACGCCCGGCGTTACCAGATGCGTCGCGATCACGACCCGAACGGAACTGGCAAGTTCTACATGGGACGCGAGATTGCACAGGTGATGAGCTTTCACGGGGCACCATGGCTTGAGCGGCCTGAACGGGAAGAAGAAGAACGACTCAGCGTGCTCGTCAAACTGCTGAAACTGAAGCCGGATATGGTCGTGGCAGATGTC
>CAXBSB010000233.1:0-11561 GCA_963977965.1 uncultured Schlesneria sp. | reverse complement strand
GGCGCAGGGTATGCGACCTGTAGGGTCGCGAGAAATTCAGTCATAGCGATCAACCCAGATCGGTCGCGTCTCGCGACTTTCAGGTCGCACATAATGTTTTACTTCCGTTCACAGGGCTGAACCCCTGTGCTTTGTTCTCGTGGGCCTTCAGCCCACAGGAAATGACGCGTTGCAAAAAAGCCGAAATGGCATTGACGCGAGAACAAACGTCATTTGCAAAGTACGGTGGAAGACACTCGATACATCCCAAAGTCACGATGAACTTGGGGCCGCAAACTTGAGCGGAATTGCCGAATCGGTAAAGCCGTCAAACTCCGTCGGGTAACAGTGGATGCGGCGTGTTTCCAACAGGTGACTGCGAGGTATCGCAGCCGATGAAATCTCAAACCCTGTCCGGTGGTGTCAGGGATTTCTGCATGCTCGAAGACAATTTCTCGATGTCGCGAAGTTGAAATGCGTTTCGCGTTGTCTGTGTGGTTGGCCGACGCGATTGAAGGCGTGACGATGATCCCGTGGATTTTCAGACTGGCGCTTGTCTTGTCGCTCGTGATCTCCGTGGGCCAACCCGTCGCCATGGCACAGGGTGAACGTCCAGAAGGGGCGGAAGCCCCCGAAAAGCCCGAACTCGAAACCGATCGTGACGCGTTTACTCCCGCCACCAGTACGGTCGGCTATCAACTCACAACGTTCGAATCTTCGTATTCGTTCATCGACAACAAGAACGTGGCCGACACGCATAGCCTTCCCGAACTGCTGATTCGATACGGGGTGAGCGATCGGATTGAACTTCGGTTCGGCTGGAACTATGAAGTTGGCGGCGCGGGTGATGTCGTGTCCGGGGCTGAGGGAGCCGAAGCGTTTGCAGGGGGTGTTGAACGCGATTCCCAGCTTCTCTACGGGATCAAGTTTGCCACATCAGAACAGGCTGGCTGGATTCCGCGAAGTGCTGTGATTCTGCAAGGGTTTACTCCCACCAGCGGCGAAGCACCTGCGACAGACGTCACCGTGGGTTACGCCCTGGGTTGGGAATTTGCCAACAAGTGGCGCATCGATTCCTCAATGCGTTATGGCACTGAACACGGCACGCGCGACGCTTTCAACCAGTGGGCGCCATCTGTGGTTCTGCGAATGCCACTCACCGAACGATGGCAGACGCATGTCGAGTATTTTGGTGTCTTTTCCCAGGGAGCCGAGCGGGATTTCAGTCGGGCTTTTATCAGTCCTGGAATGCACTATCTGCTGACAGAAAACCTGGAGTTCGGTATTCGACTCGGTTGGGGAATCACCCAGGACGCTCCGAATTCGTTTACGAATGTCGGTTTGGGGTATCGATTCTAATAGCCGCTCTGATTCAAGTACCTGCTGCGAGTTTCCCGTCGTTGATCAGACCTCGGGCTGAAACAAGGTTTTCAGCACGTCCTGGCTGATTCAGACGAGTCCCGGAAGTCCGTTTTTCTTCGGGTTTCACGAGATTTCAGGGTTGGTGCCGCCGATCATTTCAGTATATGCTGATGTAATCCGCCGAATCTCCTTCCTTCCGTGTTTCCGACATGCACAAACACTCCGCGATCCTGCTGTTGGCGTTGACCTTTTGTTTCGGGGTTCTTGGTGATTTTTCATCGGCCCGGGGGGAGATTGTTGTTTCACCGAAGCAGTTGAAACTGGCTGGTCGACTGGCGGGAAGTCAGTTGCTTGTGGAAGTGGATCTCGACGGCAGAACAGTCGACCTGACGCGAGACGCGAAGTATTCGGCAACCCCGCCAGGCTTCGTGGAAATCTCTTCCGCAGGATATGTCAGACCACTTCAGGATGGCCAGGCGGTCATCAAGATCGATATCCGTGGCGAAGCTCTTTCCGTACCCGTCACGATTTCTCAGCTCACGCAAACAGTCGCTTTCGATTTTGAACGCGATGTGATGCCCGTTCTGTCACGCTATTCCTGCAATGCGGGTGCATGCCACGGAAAGCAACGCGGTCAGAACGGGTTTCAACTCAGTCTGCTCGGGTTTGACCCTGACTTCGACTACGAGGCACTCGCGAAAGAAGGGCGTGGACGCCGCGTGTTTGCACCTGCCGCCGAACGCAGCCTGCTGCTGCAGAAGCCAACCGGAGAACTTCCTCACGGCGGAGGGAAGCGGATTGAAAAGAATTCCCCCGAGTATCGAGTTTTGTACGACTGGGTTGCCGCCGGGATGCCGCGACGATCGAGTTCATTCACGCAACCACCTGCCGCTGAAGGCGACATCACGTTAACCGGGATCTCTGTTGAGCCGCGAGAACGAGTGCTGCCGAAACTGGCCCGGCAACAACTGCGAGTCACCGCCAGGTACAGCGATGGCTCGACACGCGATGTGACTCGACTGACCGCTTTTCTTTCCAATGAGGCCGCCCAGGTTGCTGTCGACGATTCAGGCCTGATGACGGCCGGCCCCATTGTTGGTGATACCGCGATCATGGCCCGCTACATGGGACACATCGCCGTTTGCGGCGTTGCTGTGCCTCACCCCGATTCCGTTCCCGACAGCCAGTATGCCTCACTTCCCAGACAGAACTTCATCGATGAACTGGTCTGGGCGAAGCTGAAAACACTTCGCATCACTCCGTCAGCTCCCTGTGACGAACATACATTCTTGCGACGCGTCTACCTGGACATCATTGGCCGTGGTCCCACTGCTGATGAAGCTCGCGAGTTTCTCGACGACAAGACGGTGAACAAGCGCGTGACTCTGATTGATCGCCTGCTGGCTGATCCAGAATATGCAGAGCACTGGGCGAACAAGTGGACAGATCTGCTGCGTCCAAACCCGTACCACGTCGGCATCAAGTCGACACTCGCCTACGACACCTGGATTCGCGATTCGTTCCGCAAGAACAAGCCCTATGACCAGTTTGTACGGGAACTGATCACAGCACGCGGCAGCACGTTTCGTGATGGCAATACGGTCATGTTCAGAGACCGTCGAGCCCCCGATGACCTGACGACGATCACCAGTCAATTGTTCCTGGGAATTCGTCTCGAATGTGCCAAGTGTCATCACCACCCGTTTGAAGTTTATGGGCAGGACGAGTTCTATTCGTTTGCTGCTTACTTTGCGAAGATCGGACGCAAAGGGACGGGGATTTCGGCCCCGATTTCCGGATCAGAAGAGTTCATCTTCGCCGGGACAAACGGAGTGGTCAATCATCCGCTTAAGAACACTCCGATGACACCTCGGCCGCTGTTCGGGACGGCTCCGAACCTCGAAGGTGTCGACGATCCTCGCGAAGCGCTCGCCGAATGGCTGACGTCGCCCGAAAACCACTATTTCGCTCAGGCGATGGCCAATCGAGTCTGGGCCGACATGATGGGACGCGGGTTTGTCGAACCGGTTGACGATCTACGAGCCACCAATCCGGCGTCCAACGCTCCGCTTCTGAAAGCACTCGGCGATGACTTCCGAGATCAGAAGTTTGATATCAAGAAACTGATTCGACGAATTGCCACATCGTATGTTTACAGCATCAGTTCGTTACCCAATGACCGCAATGCCAGCGATCATCGAAACTTCTCACGCCATTACCGAACTCGCCTGCGTGCCGAAGTATTGCTCGACACTGTCAGCACCGCCACGAGCGTGCGTGAAGAATTCGAAGCGATGCCGCAAGGATCGCGCGCCAAGGAGCTTTGGACGGCTCGCATTGATTCCCTGTTCCTCGATGCTTTCGGGCGTCAGGATCCGAATCAGGACCCGCCGTGCGAACGTACACTCGACACCACGATTGTGCAGTCACTGCACCTGATGAACTCCAACACCCTCGCTCGCAAGGTGGCCAGCGATGGCAGCCGTGCCCATGTCCTTGCGGGTTCGAAACTGACACCGCCACAGATTGTTGAAGAACTTTACCTGTCTCTGTACGCACGCCGCCCATCAGCGGATGAATTGAAAGAAGCCGTCAGCCTGTTTGATGAAACAGGGGCCGATCGTCGTCGAGTCTGCGAAGACCTGATGTGGGCGATGATCAACACTCCGGAATTTGTATTCAAAGATTGAGTGGGACCACATGGCAATTTATCACAACTGCAACGGCATCTCTCGACGCAGCGCCCTGCAACTGGGGCTGGGTGGCTTCCTTGGGATGGGTCTGGCCGACGGTCTGCTGCGGCGAGCCTGTGCTGCGGACAGTGGTCCGGCGTCGCGCACTGAAGCGAAGTGCTGTATCCTGATCTGGCTGGATGGTGGGCCAACACATTACGAAACATTCGACCCCAAGCCGCTCGCCCCCAAAGAAGTGCGGGGTGAGTTTGAGCCGATTTCCACATCGGTCTCTGGAACATATTTCTCGCAGCACCTGACTCGCCTGGCAAGCATTGCCGACAAGCTGGCGATTGTCCGGTCGATCTGCCACAACCAGGGAAATCACGGTGCCGGGAATCATTACATGATGACGGGTGCCCCGCCGCGAATTCCCGTTGGCTGTGGTGCCTTTGTCAGTTTCCATCCAAGCCTTGGTTCGGCGACGGCACATGCTCGAGGTCATCGGGACGGACTGCCCGCTTATTTCTCGATCCCCAGTATGACTCGATCAGGCGGACCGAATTTCCTGGGTGCTCAGTATGCTCCGTTTGTGGTTCCCGATAACCCAAACAGCGATTCGTTCCGGGTCCGGGATGTGGCGTTGCCGACGGGGATTACCGACGATCGCTTTACGGTTCGGGAATCAATCCGTTCGCGAATCGATCGATTGCCGCGAGTCACCGATACTGTCGCAGCCGATCCGGTACGAGCCCTTGACGACTATTACCAGCAGGGGCAGCAATTGATGCGCAGCGAGAAGGCTCAGGCTGCATTCAATATCCAGAAAGAGCCGCCGACCGTGCGTGAGAAATATGGTCGCAACGGATTCGGACAACGAGCCCTGCTGGCACGTCGCCTGGTTGAAGCAGGTGTCCCCTTTATCACGTTGAATGAAGGGGGCTGGGATCACCACACCAAAATATTTGAGACGCTGAACAAGCGGATGCCAGAAGTCGATAACACGGTTGCGGCCTTGATCGACGACCTGAATCAACGAGGTCTGCTGGATTCAACATTGGTGGTGATGCTGGGTGAATTCGGCCGGACCCCCAAGATCAACAAGGATGCAGGACGTGACCATTGGTCACAAGCGATGAGCGTGATGCTGGCCGGTGCGGGGATTCCCGGCGGTCAGGTTATCGGGGCAACCGATCGCGCCGGATACAACGCCGTTGATCGAGTCCTGTCGCCCGAAAACTTCGTGTCGACAATCTACCGCAAACTGGGGATCGATCCTGATCAGATCCTGTACACGCCTCAGGGTCGCCCCAGCCATCTCGTCAGTGATCCGACGCCAATCGCCGAACTTTTCGCGTAGACTTCGAGTGAATACGCACGAAGCTCGAAAGCAAGATCCAGCCGATGTCAGGCACGCCGAGCGTTGATCGATGCAGTGGACAGCGGAAGCAACCGGGAACATTCTGGCTGATTCCGTTTTCAGTCTGCGTGGTCTACTTGTCGTCAGGCTACGGCTCACCGATCAACTGGCAGTTTGGGGCGCGTGCCTGCGCGTTGAGCCTGATCCTGGGCGTAATTGCTCTGATCGCATTTCACCTTCACCGCAACCAGAATCCTCGATCCGCAGATCGGATTGTAAACCGGTATTTCTTACTTTCTTCGTCCCTCGCCCTGCTGATGATCGTAACGCGGTTTCTGTCCCCCGTGACTTCGTCTCCAGATCATGACCCCAGTCGTATCAACACAATCTTGAACTCATGGCTGATCTACCCATTCATCGCACTGGGCCTCTGTGGCCTCATGCTTCTTCTTTTGTCGTCAAAGTGCCGCTCGTCCATGGCGGTGTATTGCGGGCTGATTCTTGCAGTCACGCTGGCGATTTCCGCTGAAAACTCAGGCCGCAATTGGTTGCGCCGTATTGTTCGGTCGCTCCCGTTGACTCAGCGTTTGTAACTGCCGTGCTGAAGTTGACTCGCAAATCAGTACACAAACAGGAACTCGTTGGCGTTCAGCAGTGCTCGGCAGAAGGCTGGCAATCCGTGCTGTTCCACGATTTCATTCGACGCTGTGAACTCTTCCATCGTCGGAGATCGCAGGAAAATCACTTCAAATGCCCGACGGATCTGACGTGATTTGTCGCTGCTCGCTTCCCGCTCGACGCGTGCGGCGAACAAGTTTGCCTGCTGCACCATGAACTGACTGTTCAGCAGATTCAGAGCCTGCAGCGCTGTAATGGAACTTGTTCGTTTCGGAGTAATCTGACCAGCATCAGGACAGTCGAACTGACCGAACAGGTCATCGAGTTGCATGCGAGGTTTCGACTGGTAGACCATCCGCCGCCATTCGGCTGCACCGAATTCATGCCGCGAATTGTAGACCTTCACATAGTTCGTATTGGGTTCGAACAGGTCGAAGCCTGGGCCTCCCATACGATCATCCAGGTTCCCGCAGACAGACAGAATCGCATCTCGCAACGGCTCCGCTTCAAGACGTCGTGGTGGATAACGCCAGAACAGTCGAGTCCCGGCGTCAACATTCATTCCATCTGGTCGCGCCAATCCACTCTGTCGGTACGTTGCCGATGTGACCAGCAGGCGATGCAATCGTTTAGGCGAATTCCGGGCGGCACCCTGTGGGATCGATTCGCTGGCGAGCCAATCGAGTAACTCAGGGTGTGAAGGTCTGGCTCCGTTACGGCCAAAGTCACTGGGCGTCGTGACCAGCCCCTGACCGAAGTGAAAGTGCCACAGCCGATTGACGAAAACACGCCGTGTCAGGGGATGCTCAGGCGACGTCATCCATTCGGTCAGCTTCAGTCGTCGAGTGGCCTCGGGCGCATCGGGCGGCAATTTGAATTCGGGACCGAATGACGTCAAACCAGCCGGAGCGACGGGTTCACGAGGTTGCAGCGGGTCGCCACGATGAAACCGATTTGTTGGCTCAGGAGCTGTGAATCGTCCAGCATAGACCTGCCGAGTCTGTGTGAGCTGGCTTAACGTGCTGGTTAATGCGTCACGCCGGACAGCCAATTGTGTTGCTTCGACCTGATCACGGTCATTCAAACCGCTGCGAGTTGGCAACGCAGCCAGATTTTTTTCAATTGAAAATCGGTCCTCTGAAGTAGCAACAACAACGAGGTCCGCCGGAGTCATCCCCGCTTCAATCCGATACTTTGTGGGAATGCGATCGCTGAACTGACCATTCTCAGGTCGATCTCGACTCCAGAGGATCCGATCAATTTCGACGGGCTGAGCGAATTCCAGTTGAATCCAACCCCGCCCCGCTTCGTTCGAAATCCAACTGGCACTGTTGCCATAGCGACCATCATTGATGTGCTTGAGCTGATGGATCTCATAACCAGGCAGGTTGGAAGACGAGGATGGTGATGCATCCAGGGCTACATTTCGAGACGGCATTCCGCCTGCTGGTACGGAAAAGATTTCCAGTTCGTCGATACACGGCTGCGAACCGTTCGACGTCTGTTCGATCACGAAGCGGACGATTTGAGCCTTAATGGGGGCGAATCGTTCGACGTTTGTCTTGCGATGGACAGAAGGACGCAAGTGAGGCAGCGCGGCCTTTGGTTCCGGTGCGCCGCCGCGTGTTCCCTGCAGAAACAGCAGGTCTGCCGTGACATATGCGTTGGTCTCGCCGCCTCGCAGGACGAGACGCGTCGTTGGCGTCCATTCATGAACCCCGGCGTTATAGAAGCCGCTCCACAACGGCTGCTGAGCATCGCCAGTCCCATCAGCAAAATGCCGCTGATCGATGCGGGCGATTTCCTGCTGATCCTCTTTTGTCGTCAGATCGCCGTCACGATCAAGAATGTAACGAGCATCGGGCGCATGAGTCTTCCAGCCGCAACCCCATGACAGCCAGACATGATATGTCCCTGAAACGCCAGGGTTCCAGGTGAAGACGTCTTTATTCGCCACCTCGTTCCAGTACGAATAGTTCTTACCGAGATTCGGTAAGCGACGCGCATCCCCTGGGTCACTCGCCTGTCCTTGAGCCGTTCCTGGACGGTGGGGTTCCAGTCCGATTCGCGGTATCAGTTGTGTGACACTGGGCTGCCGAGGGTTTGATGTCGGTGGAGTATCATCGTCCAGAAACAGGCTGGGAACTTCTGGAGCGGCGACATACGCCTGCGGTTCGAATGCGCGCAGAGCATCATCCACTCGCGCCAATTCTTCTTTCACCGCATTAATCTGCTGCTCGCGAGATTCGGTTCCGATCGGCCTGGTCGGGCGTTCCCCATGTTGAACACCTGCGAAGATCGCCTTCATTGCGTAGTAGTCGACTTGCGAAATCGGGTCGAACTTGTGGTTGTGACAGCGGGCACAACCGACTGTCAGACCCAGGAAGGCACTGCCAGTTGTGCTGACCATGTCGTGTAATTCATCGGCACGCTGTTGAGCCGTCAGACCGGGATCGGGGCTCTTCACCCGGTCCCACGCACCACCCACGATAAACCCGGTTGCTTCGTCGGCACCGAATGTGTCGCCCGCCAGTTGCTCCGCCACAAATTGCTCATACGGTCGGTCATCGTTAAAGGCATTGATGACATAGTCACGATAGGGCCAGGCATTCGGCCGCGGCTGATTTGTTTCGAATCCATCGCTTTCCGCAAAACGCACGACGTCGAGCCAATGCCTGGCCCAGCGTTCACCGAAGTGTGGCGACGCCAATAACCGATCGACCAGCCGCTCATACGCATCGGGATTCTGGTCGGCAACGAATTCTGCGACATCATCGGGAGTTGGAGGAAGCCCGATCAGATCGAAACTCAGTCGCCGGATCAGCGTGCTGCAGTCGGCCTCTACTGAAAGAGACAGGTTTGCTGATTCTGTTCTCAAGCGATCGATGATGAAGGGATCGATCGGATTCCTGGCCCGGCCGATGGCACCTGCATTGGTCGGAATCGCTTTTCGTACAACCGGTCGAAATGACCAGTGTGACATGACGTCATCAACAACATTCGCTGAATCGGGCCACTTGGCTCCCTGATCGATCCAGGCCCGCAATAAGCCGATTTGTTGTGCGGTCAGGCGATCTCCTTCGGGAGGCATCAACAGCCCCTCTTCCAGTCCGGCAAGGACTCGAATCAACGGACTGTCAGCCGACTTTCCAGGAATGATCGCAGGCGAAAAGCTCTCGCCTCCCTTGAGTGCCGCTGCTTTCAGATCCAGCCGAAATCCGCCTCGCTGTTTAGCGCCATCATGACAGGAATAGCACTTCGATTTGAAGATCGGCTGAATGTCGCGAACGAAGTCGATGGTCTTCGAGTCGGGTGGCGGAAGTTTTGTTTCATCAGCCGACGCGACGTTCAGAAATACGAGCGATAACAGCAGGAGATAGAGCGGTCGAGCCATGGAGCAGATCACCTGTCTCTCAAAAGGTAGAGAGTGTTTCGGGCTTACCTGCCGAGCAGGATCGCCAGATAACCTTTCAGCTTTTCATCGTCTTCCAGATCGCCGGTAATGCCGATATGAGGATTCCGGTCTTCTGCATTCAGAAGGTTAAGCACAGCCAGATACGCGTCTCGCTCGCTTCTGAAGTCACCTCGGGAATGGGCCAGGCCAGCTTCGCGCAGTAATCGCTGGTATGGCTTGGTTGGCCCCTTTTCATCACCGATGAATCGAGTCACGATTTCGCGTCGGGCTGTGGATTTTGACGCTCGACGTTCGTCAAACGTTTCCGGTTCCAGAAACATCATTGCCATCGAAGCCAGCAGGCTGAATCCCAGGGCACCGTAAACCAGCGCCGGGTTCCCCTTTTCGCCCTCTTTCTGCTTCGCTGTTTTCGGAGCGGCGGCTTCCTGCAGGGCCAGTTCGGGAAGATGGCCATCTTCTCCAAGCTTGACCAGCATTTCGCCCGGTCGATCGGTGATGAATTTGGCAACGGCCCGGCTCGTGGTGCCACCCGCTTCGCCCTTTTTCGTTCCAGCTCGGCGTCGCTCCTGACCTTTTGACTTACCGGAAGCAACAGGTGGCGATGCTTCGGGAAGCTTCTCTGTCGGGGTCGCTGCAGCTTCGGTGGAACCTGCCTGAAACGTCAATGTCGTTTTGGAGGTGATCTTGATCGTGGCGCGTGAGGGCAACCAGACCCATTGATCGGCCTTCATCGAATTGCCATCGACACTGATCGCATCATCAATCGGCGTGAAGATGGCGTATCGACCGTTTCGGTTTGCGAGCGAAGCAAGGTGCTCGGCCACTTGAGGATCTGTCAGCAGGACCTGGCTGTCGGCCCCCGATCCGATATGGATGAACTCGTCAACCAGCGGAAACACCTGACCACGGTCAGGACCCGAGGTCACCGTCAACGTCGCGACAATAGTTGTGGCAGTCGAAGCAGACATGAAATTCAGGATCCGATTAAATCAATTCATCCGTTTTCCCGAGTGCAGGACGGTCAGGTCCGATCGCAGCCGTTATTGCATGATATCCGTTGTCACAAAGTTCAACATGAACGGTCCCAAAATGATCAGGACGGTCGAAGCCATGATCAGCACGCCCGGCAACAGCATCTTGACGGCTGCTTCTCCGGCCAGCGTTTCCGCTCGCTGACTTCGTTTGAGTCTCAGGACGTCCGATTGCGTCCGAAAAATCTTGGCCAGCGGCGTTCCCAGTTGTTCGCCCTGAATAATCGAACCGACAATGCTGGTGATTTCGTCGTCATGCAGTCGGTCTCGCATCGATTCCAGCGCCGCGATTCGTCCCTTGCCCATATTCAATTCACCGAGGACCCGACCGAATTCAACACCAACCGGGTGTTCTCGAAATTCGTCAACGGCTTCTTTCATGGCCTGCAGGAACGTCGAGCCCGCTTCCATCAGCAGTGTGACCAGGTCCAGCAGAAATGGCAGGCGGCGTTTGATCAGCACCAGTCGGTAGCGTGCGGTATTACGCAGTCGACGGCGCAGCAGATATCCCGTCAGCACGGTCATCATCAACGCCATGACAAATCCTGCCGGTCCCATCATCTGGACGCAGGTGTAGACATAGGCGGGCATCAGCATCAGGGCCTGCAGTTCAATCCGAGCCAGGTATTCGGCGGGCGTCCAGAATCGCGGCAATCCCGCCGCCTGAATTTCGCGACCAATCTCGGGCAACTGATCTGCAAACGCACCTCGATTGAATCTCGCGAACGCCTGGACCACTGGTTGCAGGAACCGGTAGATGGCACTGATCCGGCGCAGTTCATTGATCCGGTTGACGTCATAGCGCCATTCCAGATCCTGAGACAGATCTTCCGTAGAAAGCGTCCGCCAGATCGTCCAGACGAACAGAAACACCGCCACCCCGAACATCAACGAGATGATCGCAGGGGGAATGGGATCTACCATCAAGGGCGATGCTGCCAGGATATTGCTCAACTCAAGGTACTCCAGAATCTCGGTCCCCAAATTGTACCTTGATGAGCAGATCGAGCGGAAGAGACGAACGATTTTGTCGCAGCCGACGGGTGTAGTCGTTCCTTGGTGGTCACAGGAAGCCGTCTATGCGGGGTGCCACGGTTTTGGAGTCCGCGACAAGGCCGTGCGTT
>CAXBSB010000232.1:0-11782 GCA_963977965.1 uncultured Schlesneria sp. | reverse complement strand
GATTCTCTGAATCTGTCTTTTTCGGCCCGAGGGGCCAGCAGTTCACCCAGCCAGGGCCCTTCGGCCCTGGAATCCATCCGACCAAAGTATTCATGAGGCCTGCAGGGCCGTTCGTTCCTTCGATGAGTTCAAGACCGAATGATCGGCCCTTCAGGCCTCAGGTTTTGATTTACATTGCCTCCCAGGGCCGAAGGGCCCTGGCTGGGTGAACTATTGGCCCGGTTGGGCCGAAATGCGTTTCGAATATCATTGCGATAATAGAACGTCGAAACCAATTCCGACGTGATGTTCCTCAGGAGCCATGCCGACCTGTATCCCGGCCCTGGACCGGGCAGATCGAGTCGCGAAAACACCGGTCGTCCGGACTTTACAGCAAACGGGGTTTGAAATGGGGTTGCGGATTTGCTACGGTGGATGAAGATCCGCCGATTTAGTACGCGAAACGCGGATGAGGCGCATCCGCGTATGGCAGGTGATTTCTTATCGTGGCCAGCCAAATGGTCCGAAGATCAGGAGTTAAGTAATGACTCGAAATGTCCGTCCTTCTGCGTCCCCAACCGCTCGCCGCGGGTTTACCCTGATCGAGTTGCTCGTGGTGATCGCGATTATCGCGATGCTGGCCGCGCTGTTGCTGCCTGCTGTGCAGAACGCTCGTGAAGCGGGTCGCCGGGCTCAATGCATTAACAACGTCAAGCAGATCGTGCTGGCGATGCACAACTACGAAAGTGCTCATCGCTGCTGGCCATCGGGTTACATCAGCCCAGCCCCGGGCGCAGGTCAGCAGGCAACCCTGACAGAACCTGTCACCATGGAATTAATGGCCATGCGTCAAAAGACCATCGTGACGGTCAACAGTTGGCTGATGCCCGCGGAATGGGGCTGGCCGGCACTTCTCCGCTCGGAAATGGGTCAGGGAACAATCGATCTGGACTTCCGCGTTGCCAAGTTTGGTGGCGGTAACAATCAGAATTTTCTCGGCAATAACATCGAATCGTATGTCTGCCCGAGTGCCAAGCTTCCTTCAAGTCGTCCGTGGGGACATTCCACCTACCGCGGCAATATGGGGGCGTATGACCCCAGTTCTGCAGGGGGCGGTGGCAATCCTCCGAAAGATCCCAACGGCATTCTGTATTTGAACAGTGCTGTTCGAATGGCTGATATCAGCGATGGTCAGTCCAATACGATCGCTGTTGGTGATTCGCTGTTCGGTTACTGGGCCGATGCTTACAGTTGCTGTGTCCGCGTCTGGGATGACTCAACACACCCTGATGTCTTCGACGCCTACTGGGCAGTTCCGGGTCCATCCAACACCACGCTGCAGTTCTTCAGCTTCGGCAGCAGCCACAATGGCGATCTGTGCATCTTCGGTATCGCCGACGGTTCGACCAAGCAGGTTTCGAAAAAGATCGACATCAACGTCTTCAAGGCGGTGTCGACTCGCAACGGAGCACTGAAGTCGATGGGCGCGATGATGGAAAACGTTGGGGACGGTTTCTAGTGCGGGTCGGACGGCTATGTCGCGTCGGAATATGGGTTTGACGCTGCAGTACGATGTCCGCAGGACCCCACCGAAGTTGGATGCGATCTAAAGCTGAACGATTTGCGACAACGCCGAGCGATCCGGCTCGGCGTTGAGTCCGCTCTTACAATTGAGTCTCTTCCGTGGAATCGTCACTACGGTCGGGTGTCACTCTTCAGGCGGCACTGTTTCGTGTGTGCGATGTTCACTGGTTTCAGTGCAAAAGTTATTCGTCCGTCATGGCTACTCTGAATATCGTCGTCAACGATGCCAGTCATGTTGTTCCTGAAGGAACGACGGTTGAATCGCTGTTAGGAATCCTGGGGCTCAAGCCCCGCTTTCTGGCCGTGGAACGAAATCGACAGGTCGTTCCCAAGGGAGAACATCCTGCCACCGTGTTGGCCGAGGGTGATCGAATCGAAATTGTGACGTTGGTGGGTGGAGGTTGATCGCGATTCATGGATTCTTCGACAGATTCAAGCCTGGTTCTTGGTTCGCATCGGCTCACATCCCGGCTGATTGTGGGGACAGGGAAGTACACGACGTTTGAATTGATGCGCGAATGCCTGGAAATCAGCGGAGCCAGCGTCATCACGGTGGCCGTTCGTCGAGAACGTCTGGTTGACGCTGCCGGCCGAAACATTCTCGACTTTATCGATCTGAGCAAGTACACGATTCTTCCCAACACGGCCGGATGCTTCACGGCCGAAGATGCTGTTCGTACTGCTCGACTAGGGCGAGAAATACTTTCGAGTGTCGGCAATCCGGGGGCTTCCTGGGTGAAGCTGGAAGTCTTGGGCGACAAGAAGACTTTGTTGCCCGACCCGGTCGCCACGCTGGAGGCAACACGCGAACTGGTCGCTGACGGTTTTGAAGTCCTGTGTTACACGACGGACGATCCGATTACGGCTCGAAGGTTGAAGGATGCCGGGGCCACATCCGTGATGCCCGCGGGAAGTCCGATTGGAAGCGGGCAGGGGGTACTCAATCCGAACAACATCCGGATTTGCCTCGAATACCTGAAAGAGAACGATCCCGACTATCCGGTGATTATCGACGCCGGCGTGGGGACCGCCAGCGATGTCGCGTTCGCAATGGAACTCGGGTGCGACGGTGTTCTGTTGAATACCGCCATTGCATCGGCAGAGGATCCAAGAACTATGGCTGAAGCCATGAAGCTGGCCTGCCGAGCGGGCTATCTGGCGGCTCATTCGGGCCGGATTCCAAAGAAACTCTATGCAACCGCCAGCAGCCCTGAAGCAGACCTGATCGCTCCTGGAAGGGCGGCCCGATAGCTCAACTGCGACCAGGCGGGACCGCGCTCCTGATACGCAGAACCTGAACGCTGTCCGTCGGGTTCACGCGAAAAGCCGTCGACCCGTTGTGCGAAGTCTTACGCCGACTGTCGAATTGGTTTATATTCGATCGGCCTAACAACCCGTGGCAAGTCAATCGTTGTCAGCCAGTCAGTCCAGGCGATCACCTTCAGGAACTTTGACATGCAATCCATGACGCGACGTGATTTTCATCAGCAGGCTCTCGGATCCGTCTTAACGTGGTCTCTGCTCGACACGTTGTTTTCGCGGAATGCTTTCGGTGACGAAGTGAAGTTGATCGCTTCAAAGTGGCTGGCCGAACTGAACGCGATGAGTCTGGACCTGAAGGGTAAGAAACTGGAGCAGGTTCAATGGATGAAGCAGGTAGAGCAGTTGCTGGCGAAAGTCGATCTGCCCGAGATGCTGAAGTTCATCGACTTTGACGCGTTGACGAAGGATGTAAAGTTTCAAGATCGGGGCGAATTGAGTCTGCGTCCCAAGTTGCCCAAGATCGAAGGGCTTCCGTCACTCGTGTACGGAAACCAGGTGTTCGCACTCAACAAGGATCGATCCGTTGTCCCGCATGGTCACGACAACATGGCCACGGCCTTCCTGATCCTGAAGGGAAATTTTCATGGCCGTCACTTCGATCGTCTCGAAGACGACAAGACGCACATGATCATCCGCCCCACGATCGACGGAACCTTCGGGCCCGGCACGTATTCGACAGTGACAGACATCAAGGACAACGTGCACTGGTTCCAGGCGACGGAAGATGGATCGTTTATCTTCAACATCCACGTGATGAGTGTTAAGCCGGGGGCCACGGGGCGAGTCTACATCGACCCCAATGGCGAGAAACTGTCGGGAGACCGGATCAAGGCCCGGAAAATCAATCACGCAGATGCCAACAAGCTCTACGGTTGATGCTCACCGCGACAAGCGTGTGGCACGCCATGAGTCTCCGAAGGGCGTGGGCTGCTCTTTGAGAATTTTCGTGGAGGCTGCACGAACAAGGGGCGGAAACCTGTTGGCGAACCACGCCCATCGCAAGGCCTTTGAGCGTGCCACACAACCGTCAATCAGTCGCGAAGTACTTTTTCAGTTCTTTCAACAACTGAGTTGCGCGGGCATGGAATGCGTCTGAATCAAGGATCGTGCGGCGTGGGCGAATTGTGATGTGGAACTGGATCTTCGGGACGCCTCGCTTGGCGATTGCTTCTGACAGGCCGTTCATCACCAGATCAACTTCAACCGGGATTTCCTGGTTGAATGGATTGAGCGAAGCGAGCAGGCCACTATTTCCAATCAGCATCACCACCCGCTCGGTCGTCACCTTTGAGAGTTTCGCTTTCTGGTCATTGACGAATCCCTCGAGCTTACAGGCGATCATGTCGGATGAAACCACCGACGAGAAGCGACTCTCAAATACGAATGGCTCTCCCTCTTCCTTGACGGCGGCGGCAGGCTTGTTCGTGTTTTGAAGATCAAGACTCGTCAGCGAGCATGTTCGATCTCGCCCATGATCCTTGGCTTGATACAGCGCTTTGTCAGCACGTCGAATCAAGGAGTCTACGGTGTCACCCGGTTCGGACTGGGCCACCCCGAATGAGGCTGTGATCGTCAAGCGATCAACACCGCCGATCACCGATTTGCGCAACGTTGAGCGTAGTCGCTCGGATCGTCGAAACGCCTGTTCAAGATTTGTATCCGGACAGACAATGACGAATTCTTCACCACCATAACGACCGACGACTTCGCCAGAATACGTTTCCTGGGTCAGCAATCGCGCCATGTCGATCAGGACCTGATCACCGACGCTGTGTCCGTACGTGTCATTGACTCGCTTGAAGTGGTCGGCGTCGACAAAGATCACGCTGAATGGCTCGCGTGATCGATTTGTGAACCCTTCCATCATCGCAGCCAGTTGATTTTCCAATTCCCGGCGATTGGCCACGTTAGTCAGGGCATCTCGTGTGGCCGCCAGTTTCAAATCGCGGAAGTTGCTCGCATTCTTTCCGCTGTTGCGAGACAAGTCCCGATAGAACTCTGCCACACCCTGCAATCGTCCCTGTTCATCGAACAGTGGCATCGCCTGCAGTTCCATCTGAACTGCCTGTCCGTTTCCGTGCATGGCCATCAATGGGAGCAGCGATGTGCGACCGGTTTCGATGGCACGTAACATGGGTGTTTCGGCCGCGGTCATGGGCCGATCGTCCAGGTGTCGATATCCCAGCAGTTGAGGTGACCAGCGTTGTCCCAGCATCTCTTCGGCCGTCCGGCCCAGCAACCGTTCGGCACGACGATTCCAGATCAGGACTTTCCCTTCGGTATCAACCAGATGGAAGCCATCGTAAAGCCGTTCGAGAGTGTGCAGGTACGAGAACATCAGGCCAACAGAATCCGCCTCGCGCATTTCCACAGGTGACGCAGCACCGGAATCCATGTCATCCTGAGCGGTCGAGAGCGGGGCACCATCTTTTTGAACCCAGCGAGCCAGTGCGCTGACGACATTGGCATCGAACTGAGTTCCTGAACCTTCCGACAGAACCGCCATGATTTCCTGATGAGCTTTCGCCCGGCGGTGCGGTTGTTCGGTTGCCAGCGAATCGTAGGCATCGGCAACTGCCAGGATGCGAGCCCCCATGTGCAGTTCGCTGCCGGGAGCCTGCACGGCGGCCGATTCGAGGTCTGGACAATAGGCCTGCTGAGACTGGCTGATAATCTCTTGAATCTGCCGGTCGACTCGACATGCCTGCAGGACATCGAAACCGACATTATTGTGCAGGGTGATCAGCTCGATCTCTTCGGGACTCAATCGTCCCGGCTTTTCGAGAACCGTATCCGGGACACCGATCTTGCCGATATCGTGCAGCAGTCCGGCGACTTCCAGGATGCGCAGTTGTCTGCCATCCCAGCCCAGATGATTTGCCAGGCCAAATGCCACCAGGGCGACTCGGCGACTGTGTTTCAGTGTGGATGTGTGTCGATGATGCAGAGTTCCCAGCAGACTGCGCAAAACACCTTTGCTGATGACACCAGCGAATGTGGAATCGTCAGCAGGATTGGCCATCTCGCGAGCGGCGGTCTGAGACAACTTGAGCAGACCGAGCAGGGCGCGTGTCGACTCCGAAGAGTGGACCCGCGAAGGTCGAGCTTCCGGCCGAGGCGGTACGGGTTCCGTACGCCAGGCGGAAGGCATGGACGCTTCCAGCATCGGGATTTCTGCTACAAGAGTCATTTCACTCGTCTCATCTACTTCGGATTCCGAAGTAGAGGGCACCTCGTTGCCATCGCCGGGAATTTCCGTCGAGGCTCTTTCGACCGCAGGTGAGATTTGTCATCTGCTGCCGATTTGCACCGTCTCATCTCATGCCAACCCTACGTCAATGTGCCGCTTGGTCAAATTACGAATTGCGCCGAACTGATCTGTGGCCATTCGACAGCCCGACTGTGCCGATTTTGCGGATTTCAACGCCAATTCGTAAGATTGCCTGATCGCTGCAGGCCGTAAAGTTGACCCATTCACCCCGCATCACCAGAATGTAGATCTTTTGCAACGTCTTGCGGCAGCCTGACGGGCTGGGACGAGATAAAGTTGCAGCATCGGGTGGCCGCTGGGCGTCGTTGGCGTCCAGAACTATTCAACGCTGAATCTGTACGCCGTTTCGACGGCAAACGGACAGCTCTGCAATCAAGAACCGCAGTCGGCGGAAGGAATGACGATGAGTGACTCGTTGAGCTTGGCCTTGCTGGAAGTAAGCAATCTCGCGCCGTCATTTATCGTCGCAGATGCCTGCTCGAAGATGGCCAACATTCACATCATCGGGATCGAAAGTACCGATGGAGCAGCCCAGTGCCTGAAATTGATCGGGTCTGTGGCCGACGTGCGGGCCGCGGCCGAGCACGGGATCGAACTAGCCCGGCATATGGGGAGTTCGGCCATGTACTCTGTGATGGCCGCCCCCCTGGAAGAAACTCGCAAGCTGGCCAATTCAAAGCCAGCATTCAGTCCGTTACTTGGTGTTTACGATTCGCGAATTCCCAAAGAGAATGTCATGACCACGACCAATGCTCTCGGTTTGCTGGAAACTCAAGGTCTTGTCGCTGCACTGCATGCCACCGATGACATGCTGAAGTCGTCCAATGTGACGCTGGCTGGCAAGGAAAAAATCGGTGCGGCTTACGTGACGATCATGATCCGTGGCGATGTTGCTGCAGTTCAGACCGCCATCGAAGTCGGCCGCCAGACGGTCGAACGACTGGGTGGCAAGCTGATCCTCGCCGACGTGATCGCCCGCCCGCACGCCGATCTGTCGGCGCTGCTGCCAAGCTGAACTCAGCAAGCAGTTGGCCTCAATTCATTGGTACTCGCCCTCGACATCCGTCGAGGGTCAGCCTTTGCGATTGCGGGCGCGACATCCGTACATCTGACGGCATCAACCCGTCAGGATTGTCCGGGAGATGTCACATTCAGCGCGAAGCGACAGCGACGTCACGCGGCACGTCGTTCCTGACGCATCGAAACCGACGGCTTGTCGAAGTTGAGTGTTCGGCGGATCGTATAGTTCGTCTGATGCTGAGTCGCAAAGTAGATGCGCGAACAGAGTTCTCCCAGCATTCCGAAGAACAGGAACTGCATCCCCATCATCAGGGACATCGCTGTCAATAAGAGCAGCGGATTGCCTGTCATGTCGACGCCTAGGTTGAGCTTCATCCACAAGGTTGCCGCGCCCGAGACGAAACCGGTCAGCAGGCTCAGCAGCCCCATCGAACCGAACAACTTCATGGGGCTGACAACATACTGAATGAAGTATTTGACGGTCAGCAAATCCAGGATAACTCGAGTCGTCCGCGAGATTCCATATTTCGATTGACCAAAGCGGCGCGGATGATGATTCGTGACGACTTCGGCACACCGAGCACCTCGCCAATGAGCGAGTATCGGGATGAACCGGTGCATTTCCCCGTAGAGTTGTAGTTCCTGGGCGATATCGGTTCGTACGGCCTTCAGAGTGCAGCCCAGATCGTGCACGGGAAATCCCGTCACTCTGGAAATGAGCCAATTCGCCACTTTGGAGGGAAGCTTGCGATTGATGAACGTATCCTGACGGTTCTTTCGCCAGCCATGTACCAGATCAAAACCCTCATCAAGTTTTGCCAGCAGCATCGGAATATCGGTGGGATCATTCTGCAGGTCACCGTCCAGCAGCACGATTGAGTTCATGCTGGCCGCCTGCATTCCTGCCTGCATTGCAGCGGTCTGACCATAATTCTTACGAAATTCGATGACGCGAACCGCAGGATCAGACTCGGCAAGAACTTCCAGCGCAGCGCCCGAGCCATCCTTGGATCCGTCGTTGACTAGAATCAGTTCGTACGACTGCCCAAGCTTCTTCATCACCGCAGTCACAGCGGAATGAAGCAACGGGATGTTCTCAACTTCATTATAAATGGGCACGACAACAGACACGCTCATGTCGGCTTTCCTGCACAAATTGAACTGGGATCGGGATGGCGCGAAGTCTTACAGAAACCTTACGAAGCGTCCAGACGGATTCCCACAGCGATTATCGAGGATTGCTGTGTTTGTAAAACACAATCTGACAATGCCTTGCGGCTATTTTTCCGACGGAATCGCATCACGATTGTCGTGAGGCATCATTTCATGGTTTCATTCAAATCGTTCGCGGATCTGCCAAGTTTGCTGGTGTTCCATCATCCTTGAAACAATTGGTGCCAAACCTTGCAGGCCCCTGATCAACATCACCAGGAACCTGCCGCTCCAACGCGGGTACAGTCGTAAATTGGGTGACATGGTGAATCGAGCAAGACAACATCGATTTAGTAGGGTGCCACGGTTTTGGAGTCCTCGACAAGGCCGTGTCTTCGCTCGTGGAACGACGCGAATCGCCAAACAATCCCCCGTGCGAATCGCGCCGCGCAACGACATTCCGCCGAAAACGCACGGCCTTTTCGCGGACTCCAAAACCGTGGCACCCCGTATGGGCGGCTTTCTGTGACCACCAAGGAACGACTGCACCCAACAACGCTGGAATGGACGATTACCCTAGTCCCGATCAACACGACTGTGCTAGAATCCGCGGGTTCGTCAGCGTCGAAATTCGTTGAACTTCGTGCTGGCTGATCGATTTTCAGACAGATTCCATCTGCGAGGTTTCAGGGAAGCGCCTGTCGCGCCGATCTGAAGTTTCGACGAAAGCTTACCGCATGTCGCTTCCCAGTCCGTCGTCGCATCCCAGGCCGTGGGAGGAGAAGAGTTCCTTTATCGCTGGCATTCTCGCCTATCTGGTGCCCGGAGCGGGACATCTGTTTCAGGGGCGGACAGCCAAGGGCTTGATATACCTCTTCAGCATTCTCGGCCTGTTCTTCTGGGGTCAGAAGATGGGTGAAGGGATGGTCGTCTACAACCTTCCCGAAAAGGGAAGCGTCCTGAAGTACGTTTCACTCAGTTACGCCGCTCAACTGGGAGCCGGGGCAAGCGCTTTGCCTGCCTTCCTGCAGAATCGCCGAGCAGCAAACCCCTCCAATCACGTTATCCGCATCCCATCCCATCCGATGGTGGAACAATTCGAAGGTCACTTGGTTCCCGCAGACAAAGATACCGAAGGAGTCCTCGTGGGGACGCTGCGAGTAGAACCGGTTGAAGGGGGCGAATTTCGGGGAACGTTCGAAGGGACGCTGGACGGCAAGCCTGCAAAACTGAACTTGGGCGGTTCTCGATTTGAACTCGATCCTGCCATCAAGGCGGGCTTTCGACGCGAGATCATCTGTGGAATCGCAGATAGTGTCGCGGCATTTCCGACAAAAGTCATCGAAGGAACGATTCCACGTCCATTCAAGGATGCCTATGCCTCGCCACCAGACGCAGACCAGTTGCAGGAGATCAATGGTCGTCTGGGCAAGACCTACGAACTGGCGATGGTTTTCACCTGGATTGCTGGCCTGCTGAACGTCCTTGCCATCTGGGATTGTGTCCTTGGTCCCGCTTACGGTTTCGGTGACGAGCACCTCAAGGCCAAGTCGAACGAAGGCTCAAATTCGCCTCAAGCGGCGAAGTCCTCACCGACTCCATCAGCACCCGTATCGACGTCGTCTTCGGCGCCATCGACGATCAGTACCCCACCGACCCAGAACGAAGGGTCGCCTCCCAAGTCGTCTGTTTGACGCGTCAGGTCCATTTGCCAACATCAGGTCTACGGGGTCTTTTCGATGATTGCCACCATGTTACTCGCTCAAACCAACGTCACCTGGCACATGCTTCCGCTGGCACTGGCTATCAGCCTGGTCTACAGCGCCAGCCGGTACGAACTTCCCGAGTACATCCTCGTTCGCGCCTTGCGATTGTTCCTGCAGATCGTGGGATTCATGGGCGGAGCATTCCTGGTTCTGTGGGTCCTGACCTACGGGCTATGATATTGGTTAGATCTATATGGGAAACCTGTCCAGCCGTTGCGTCGGGCAAGGTCTCTTAACTCCTCCGGGTTCGTGATCACGGGAATGCCCTGTCGCTCAAGATAGAGTTTTACGGCAAGTGCCAGGGCCTCATCATCAATGGTTAACTCCATTTCACCATTCTGAGGATCCCAACAATGGATGGACATGAATCCAAACTGGTTGTCAAAGAAGAGTTCGGATTGTGACATCCCATCCAAGAAACGAGTTACCTCGCCGTCAGAGATCTTCATTGCTCGTTTCAGCACCTGCTTCCCGGCTTTCCCTTCCCGCCGTTTGATTCCCATTGCTCACCTTTGTTGGTCGTGAAGGATTTCACAGGTCGTGGCACTCGGCCTGACGGATTCTGGCATCCCTTCAGTATGCGTCACGTGAGCGTGCTTCTCTTTGCCCCCCGGCTACGGTCTGTGACGCCGTCGGCGTGGGGCCGCTTTTCGGCGATGTATGTCGATACCGTTACAGGCTGAATTCGATCAGGGGGCGAATTCACTATTGTCTTGAGTGAATGCAAAATACAATGATGAACTGGCAACATACCTGCGGCCTCATCAAAACCAACCGTGAATCCCCACCGGCCCGATAGACTTCAATCATGACGACCGTGTCTATTGAAGAGGCTCAAGCGAAACTCAAAGAGCTTATCCACCAGATGACTCCCGGTGAAGAACCAGCAGACTGTCGCGAAGCTGGTCAGTCAACCAGTGCCGAAACCTCGACTTCGCCCGGGATTGGGAAAGGGTATGATTTCCATTGCCACAGAGGATGACGAACATCTGCAGGACTTTCAGGAATACATGCCGTGAGACTGCTGCTCGACACGCATGCCCTGTATTGGTACGTCGAAGGCGACCAGAAATTGACCGAGACGGCTCAATCGCTGATTCAGGACTTCGCGAATGAGGTATTCATCAGCCCTGCATCGTACTGGGAAATTGCGATCAAATTGAATTTGGGGAAATGGATTTTGAATCGCCCCTACGATGAGTTTATCGAATTGGCACTGGTCCAGTATGAATTCCAGGTGCTGCACATCACTCCAGCGCATACTACCCGACTGATCGGATTGCAGTATCCAGACAATCACAGAGATCCTTTTGATCGATTGCTGGTGGGCCAAGCCATTGCAGAATCGATGCCCATTGTCAGTGCCGATTCCAAATTCGACGCCTATGGCGTCACTGGCCTCTGGTAAATTATGACCAACGACAGTCAGCAGATTGTCAACAAAGCCTGGAACTTCGCCCATGTGCTGCGGGATGACGGGTTGTCGTACATGACGTACACCGAGCAGATCACGTTTCTGCTGTTCCTGAAGGTCAGAACGTCTCCGGGCATACGATTTCCAAGTCAAATCGACTGCCCTCCAAAGGGTCTGCAGAACGGCGTCGAAACGGACCGAAACCGGTCGACCCGGAAAAGCGGGGTAGCCCCGGTTGGCTGCTTTGAGCCTACCGGGGTGACGAAGTCACAG
>CAXBSB010000231.1:0-11847 GCA_963977965.1 uncultured Schlesneria sp. | reverse complement strand
CGTTTCTGTTTCAGCACAACTTGAAGGTTGGCCTGATGGCCCTGGCGACGGGTGTATTGGCCGCGATCCCCACAATTTTTCTCATGCTATTCAACGGCGGATTGCTTGGAGTGTTCATCGCGATTCATCATCAGGCGGGTATCTACGAAGAAATGTGGGCCTGGCTGCTTCCCCACGGAATTACCGAAATCGGGGCGATTGTCCTGTGCGGGGGAGTTGGCCTGATGCTGGGGCAAGCCGTCGTTCGACCAGGTCGTCATTCACGCAAGCGAGCACTTCAGGAAGCTGGTCGTGAAGCGGGGCAGATTTGTGTCGGCGTTGCGGGAATGTTGCTGGCGGCAGCGATTATCGAAAGTTATGTTCGACAAAGCACCTGGACGACGTCATCACGGATGATCTTTGCAGCGGCAACAGGGCTGTTCTGGAGTCTTTACATCGCCTACGGCGCGTTCTGCGAATACCGCGCAAAACAAGCGACGACAGTCTGATCGAAATGCAGTTCTTTCTGCTGGCTCACAAGAGGTTGCGCGTTCGCAACTCAATGAACTGATTAATTAACGGCAACGTCAATTGTTGCGGTTCCACGTCCAGAATCTGAAGCCCACCATGTTTCAGAGCATGCAGTGATCGACCGCGATCCCTCAAAAGTCCCATCGCGACAGCTTTCGACGCACCTTCCACAACGGTTTCCATCGGCCCCTGAATGACTCGTTCCAGAAGCGGGGTTCGTAAAGCCGCAAACAGAACCAGATGACGCCGGTTCAGCTTTTCCAGTGCGGCGCAGTGCATGCGCGACGTCTCTGCGTCACCCAAATCAGACAGTATCACCAGCAGACATCGTTTCGACTGACGCTGCTGGATCTCGGCAAACACACGGGTAAAATCAGTTTCTTTCCACTGTGTTTGCAGATCATACACGCATTCAACCAGGTTTCTCAGCGAATTGGGGCCTGCCATCGGACGCAAATGACCTCGCAGGCTGCTGTCGAAAAAGCCAATCCCACAACGGTCACCACTTTCCAGCACGACACGCGCCAGATTCAGGCTGGCGTCTACAGCACAATCAAGCTTTGAACCTCGATCAGTCATCGTCCCCATCAGTCGGCCGTTGTCGATCAGAATCAGCACATCGCGATGCCGTTCGACCTGATACCGACGAACTATCGGAAATCGATGATGGGCCGTCGCTCGCCAATCGATCCGGCGAGGGTCATCTCCCTGGCGAAATTCCTCAAGAGTAACAAATTCAGAGCCTGAGCCCTTCTGACGAGTTCGGTTGACCTTGTCGAGGACTTGAAGTTCGGCCTTGAGATCCTTTTGAAGTTCGCCACGCGAAGCAAATGTTTCCGGAAGGATCTTGATCTCGTCCTGCGTCGTGATTTCACGCTGAACTTCGATCAGACCAAATGGTCCTTGGATGCGGACCCAGAGTGATCCGAAACGATGCAGACCACGAACAGGGATTTTGCAAGCAGACTTCAATTCAATGCACGCTCCGTTTGAGACCAAATCAAACGCGACCGAATTCCAGATTGGCTGGCAGGCGGCGGGGCGCACATCACGAATTTCACCGGCAATGTGTGTGGAAGTCTCATTCGTGACATTCAGCAGGATTTCAAAGGGAACTCCCCGTCCAACCACTCGTGGCAATCGGCGTGATGCCTTAATCTGATCGATTAATCGGGCCGCGCGCCTTGCATCGTGGATTGCGACACCAATGACGAGTATCAGCGACAGCCCAATAATCCCCAGGATCGGTTCCCAAACGAAAGCAACAACTCCGATCAGGATCTCAATTGCAATGAGGATCAGAAGATTGCGGCCTGGACGAATGATCACCGAGGCACCTCAACGATTTCCAGAATCTGTGACAGCACGTCGTCCATCGTCGTTCCCTCCAGTTCAACGGTCGGACTGAGGACAACTCGATGGCGCATAGCCGGAAGAAATGCCGCCTGAATGTCATCCGGAGTGACGTAGTCGCGGCCTCGAAATCTGGCAAGACTCTTGGCCCCAACCAGAAGCATCAACCCTGATCGCGGACTGGCACCAACTTCGAGCGAATCATCTTCGCGAGTTGCATGCAACAGGCGCTGGACATAACCAACAACTTCTTCTCGAACAAATGTTTCGCGGATCAATTGTCGGGCAGCCACAATCTCATCGGCCCCCATGACTCGCTCGACGAACATCCGCTCAGGTGATGAGAATCCCGACGTGGCGTGGTGCGTTGCCAGAACACGCCGTTCGGCCTCTGCAGAGGGATATGTCACCTGCAGTTTAAACATGAATCGATCGAGTTGAGCAAGCGGTAGTGGATACGTTCCCTCCTGATCGATCGGGTTTTGCGTTGCAAATACGATGAACGGCTCCGGAAGCGGATACGTCTGGCCATCGTACGTCACCTGCAGTTCCTGCATTGCCTCCAGGAGTGACGATTGCGTACGCGCAGAAGCTCGATTGATTTCATCGGCCAGCAGAAAATTGGCAAATATGGGACCACGTCGGAACTCAAACGTTCGCGTATCTTCCCGGAAAATCGACGAACCAGTGATGTCGTTCGGCAACAGATCGGGTGTCATCTGAATGCGGTGATAGTCCAGATTCAAGGTGGCAGCGATTGTCCGGACGAGCAACGTCTTCGCCACACCGGGTGGACCTTCAAGCAGGACGTGCCCGCAACTGAAGAGTGCTGCCAATACGAAATCGATCGTTTCTTCCTGACCGAAGATCACTTTTTCTAATTGCGATCGAATGGACTTTACGTGGGTGTCGAGAGACAAGCTATTAGCCTCCTCATGGCGTCTATGGTGTTTGATTCCGACCATCGTTTGCGGGATCGAAGTTCGCCGTCGATTTCAGTGACGACTTTCTGGAACCGTTCGCTCGAGACCGGGTCACGACGTGACATCGCTCTGGTAATCAATTCCGCATTCTGGCATTCCAGCGGTAACCCGAATCTTCGACTGAGTTCCCTGAACACTCCTGCCCGAACCTGATTGATCAAGTAGGGACGCGTCTCAATTCCATGAGAGAAAAAACGCCCCATCGCCTTCACATATTCGCCGATGTCGCGTCTGATGACTATTTCATCTGGCAACGCTGGCCCAAGGACAATCGCTTCTCTCCAGACAGCCAGGCAAGCAAGCAGCAATAAGCCCAGCAGAAAACAGGCATATCCCGGTCGCGTCATCAGATACAACGGGTTCCCTCGCACTCCAAGTCCGTGGTAGAACTCGTCGAACCTGACATGGTTTCCAGTTGGTGAAAGTAATTGAACAGCCATCACGCTGTTGTCTGCACGTGCAAGAAACCGATTTTGAAACGGCACCGGATCTGAAATCAGGACAATACTGCCTTTATCGCGGCGGAATTCAGCCACAAGAATTCCTGTGCTCGATACGCCGTCAATGAGGGTTTGGTGGGTAATTGTTCCACTCGGTCTGGCGTTCTGGCAATCAAGGAGTTGCATCCCATCTCCCGCAATCGCCAACCGATCAACATCAAGATGTGCCAGGGTGCCAGTCGTTGCGACCTCAACTTCGAAAGGCGCTGCCAACGGCTCTTTCAGAATCTTCCCCAGCTCCTCAATGACATATTCGTCATCAAGGCGGCCTGGCCGTCTTCGCTTTTGTATTCCTGGCTTCCTGGCAGAAGAGGAAATGACTTCAACCGATGACAGGTCGAGCACCTCAAGAAGTGCAGGAAGGTCGACCGTCATCCGTTCCTCCACCATTCTTTCGAACTCAGATTGGTCTGACCGCGAGAGCACCACGACCAGACGTCCACCTTGCTCAACCCATGGCAGCAGACTTCGAAGATAAGACGACTCAGTCCCGATGATTCTTCGGTCAGGCTGCAGCAGGACCAGTGTCGCCCCGGGCTCCAGTGGCTTCGGTGGGCTCAAGTCTCGTCCCGCTGGAATACTCAATTCACGCACAACATCGAACAGCGCGCGAAAGCCATTCGCTCGTGTTCCATAAGTGTCGCGACCTAAACCATTCGAATCAGGTTCGCTGAACAGTGATGCCCAGACGAGCGTTATCGAGGTGACGAACACCAGGATAGAAACAAGAATCAGGTTACGAACCGACAGCATGAATCCGCCCTTCGATCAGGTTGCAGATACGTACGTACTCGGTCCGACACAACTGGCAATCATCTTTCACGCAATCATCATGTCCGTACCACTTCGCATCAATGGTACCAACGAACGATTGTAGCGGTTCGAAAAACGGGGAGGATCGATAACGCCGGAGCAGTTCCCAGTTCGTAATTCCGCGTCGGATGGGCTTCCTTTCATATTTTTCGATTCGGACGAGACCTGCACGAAACAGCATCCGAATCGCTCCGATATAGTCGCCATTCGCTTCCGCTTGATTGGCCTTTCTCTCAAGTTCGTCCGCATCGACCCCCGAGTCTGTCAGGACCGCACCGGATTTGCGCCTGCGATTTCCAGACAAGAGGCCTGCAAACGTCCAGACAACGTGCCCGATCAGCAGTAAGCAAATAATCGTCATCCCGATGACAACCATCCACCAGAGCGGACTGGGCAGACTATTGAGAAAATCGACAAATGCCCGAAGCTTGTTCAGCAGCCAGAAAATCGCACGCAACCACACTCCCATCGATTCATGGTCAACTTGTGAATCGAGTTGAAAGTCGGGGCGAGCAACCACCTCTGCTGCCTTGGCTCGAATTTGAGCCGAATCAGGCAGCACAGCCAGTGTCACGAGATTACAGGGAATGACAAACATTTGTTGACCCGCGCTTCAACATGCTATCAGAACCGCCTGCGGCGATTTCGAAGAAACGCACTTCAAATACTCAGGTTGCCTCGGTGGTCTCCGATTGAGCAGGCAGCGTTGCAACGCTTTCTCCAACAGCAGATGCCAGGTGGTAGAGATCGAAGTTTTCGACCCCGCATCGGCATGAGAAGTAAAAGATCACAAAGGTTGCGGTTTGGAAGACCGTGACAATGGCACCCAGAACCGCACTTACAACCAGCTTCGTATACATTTCGGGGATGAAACCGACACCAACATTCATTCCAATGGCGATTACAACGACCAGGATACCGAGAGCAAGAAACGATCCCAGATAGGGTCGAACGAGTTGCTTACTGCGGGGCAGTGCTTTGAATCCGATGGTGTTTTCCAAAACACAGACTTGTTGCGCCAACCCAAACCACATGGCAAACAGGATCCCGGGTACAATCAGCAGGATCAATCCAAACCCGATTGCAATACTGGTGACGATTGTCGTCCAGAATATTGGCAGCAGGCGCCCAGCACCAAATTTGACTGCGCTTAACGCCGAGGCGGATTTGCCCAGATACAATTGAGAAACCGCGTACATGACAGATGCGCTGGCCCACGGCATGAGAATAAAAGCCGTCACCAGGCTGATGATCAAGGAGATCGTTCCAATTTTGGCCTGGACTGCCAAAACATCGGCTAACGTTGGGTTTGGAGGAAGCGCAGGCATCATCGCCAGCACGATTCCATTCCCCAGGATGACCCAAGGTATCCAGACCATCAGCATGATTTGGAACAGCAATCCGAAGTGATTCTTGACTAAAGTGATACTTTGGTCGAGTACACCACCAATACTGAGATGCTGGATCTTGTACGACATAGTGGATACCTCATGAACGGAACGGCGAGAGGGAAGTGGAGAGACACCGTGTCTAACCTACACGATCACCAGTACAAGTTCCAGCATTGCGATCGCACGATCAAATGGTACCCTGCAGATTCAGGGAAAGTGGATTCTGGCAAAAGCGCGGTCTTTTCCGGTTTTTGTCGTAACGCGGAATCGTATCGCGCATTGATAACCTCACAATGAGTCATGAAGGTGCCAGTTATGATTGCTCCGACGCCGACGAGCTTGTGATTCGAGCTCGGACGGATCGTGGAGCCTTCAGCACCTTGTACGAACGCTACTACCCCGAAGTGGCTCGATACTGTCTACGCCGGCTGTTTATTCGGGCTGTCGCCGAAGACATTCTCTCGACAATATTCCTGAAGGTCGTCGCTCATTTGCAATCCTTTACCGGAAACACCGATTCAGAATTTCGACGATGGCTGTTTCGGATCGCAACCAATGAGATCAATTCCACGTTGCGGCAAGAGCGAAGACGTAAGGAAATCTGGGACCAGGCAGCCCGAAGCGGTGTCTGGAAGCATTCGACGGAAGCACCAGCGGCCGATCTGATGCCTGACTGGCCGCTCGTATTCCAGTCCGTTATGGAATTAAACGAGCGTGATCGCTCAATCGTGATGCTGCGTTTTTTCTCGAATTGCAGTTTTGATGAAATCGCCGATGTTGTCGAAGCAACTCCGGGTGCCGTGCGAGCTGCGCTCAGTCGAATCCTGGCTCGGTTACGTGAAAAATTCAGCTTTTCCACTCCCGACCAGAAGCCGTTGGATCGTCGTCACAAAGGATGAATGATGTCTGAATCACCTGAACATGACGAGGACTTTGTGCGGTTGATCAAAGATCTGCCGTTCGATGATGCTCCGTCGCGAGTTCATCGCGAAACTCTTCATCGTGATGTGATGTCCCGTTACGATCGTGTGCAGGCGAAGACCACGGACTCACATGGGGAATTTCAGGTTCCACCAAAGAGAATGTTTCTTCGAGCCAGTCTCCGCTGGGCGATCATCGCAGTAGTCTGCGTGCTTGGAATATTCGTGTGGCTGATGATTCCTGGAAGTCAAACACCCGAACTCGCGTTTCGCCGACTGGCAATTGCGGTCGCCGATGCCAGGACAGCGCAATTTCAGATTGACCTGACGCAAGAAACACGTGCCGAACACATCGTAAGGGCTCTTTTCCAGGCCCCAGGGCGCTTTCGGCAGGAGAAATCTCAAGATAATGAGTTTACGGTCACAATCGTGGATGAACCAGCAGCAAAGCAAATCACACTTTTCCCAGCGACCCGGACCGCTGTTGTCTCAGTCCCCGATGTTTCAGCTGAAAGGACTGTTGCAGACGATTTCTTTCAACTGCGTGACTTCCTGTCACGAAACCGTGATTTGAATTCCAGCTCATTCCGCCGCGTGGGAACACGCCAAATCGATGGTAGAGCCGCAATCGGTTTTGTGGCCGACACGAAGTTCGGCGAATGCACCTTGTGGGGCGACGCCAGAACAGGAAATCCACTTCGAATCGAACTCGTCCAGCAGACAAAACGGCGACGAACGACGATGCGAAAATTCGAATTGAATATAGTTCTTGAAGAATCACTGTTCGAACTGGCCCCGCCTGAAGGCTATAAGGTCAATGTCGCGGACGACCCGGAAAAGGCTGCTCCGTAGCCGTTCATCATGATCAAATGGTGTCTCAATCACAGCGAGTCGTTGTTTGTACGCAAAGCGTACAACGCGGGGCCTACTCCTGTGATTTGCTCACTTCGCGCCATAGTCGATACCGTTTGCGACGATTCAAACCGTGGGCTAGCGCCCAGCGGCTGATGGCGCGACTCGAAATCGAGGGGTTTCCAAGCAAATCTCCTTCAACGACATGTTTGCGCAATCACCCCATCAGCCGGTACGCGCTAGCGTCCGGTTCAATCCGTGTACCACGTTTGAAGGTCCTGTGTTCAGTCCTTCTCTGAATATGCGGTTGTGGGCCTTCAGCCCAAAAACAGCCGAAGATTGCGACATCGCCACCCAATCGAGAGACAAGATCTGGGTAACATCAACTGGGGCCTACTTTCCCTCATTTGATGTGATCGGACCTGCGACGACCTCGGCGGTATTCGAAACAACTTTTGATTCTTCTGGTTTGTGCTCCGAATCACCATCGGCATGGTGTGATTCCGGATGCACATGTGACCCCAGTGGCTCCGTTAACTGCTTCCACGAGCGGCGAGTTTCCATCGCTGAAAGCACAGTCGCCAGGAAACAAGCCCCTGCCTTCCACAGTTGGAACGTATTACCAAACAATGGATCGATCAGATAGACACCCGTCGCGACAGTCGATATTCCGAACAAGGCTCCCTTGGCAATCGTGGCGTTGAGCAGTTGCTGATGCGAGTGTTTGGCGAGAGCTGATCGAGCGGACAGATGAGCAACCTGGCGAAACGACTGAAGATTCTCCCTGACTGCCTGCTTGTTCTGTTTATGCTTGGGTTCAGCCATCAAGTGAGAACGATCCGCAGATTCAGGTTCGGCTACCGCAACTGGTTCGATTCTTGTGGCTTGAGTCGATGGTGCTGATGTAACAGGCTTGCTGGCAGGTGTCTCCTCATCAACCGCACTTCCTCGACTGCGAGCCAACAGGCGTGCCATGAATTCTTCAACCGAATCCTCGGAGGTCGAAGGTTCGTGGGAATCATGGGCTGCCTTGGGTGCTTCGGATTTGGACGCGGGTTCTGGCGGAGTTGGCACTTCCGTCGGAATCGGGGGCAGTGCAGATTCGACTGGAGTGAGTTCTGGAACTTCCGGTCCAGACGACTCTTTCGCTTTTTCATCAAGTGCCGAGGTGGGAAGATCGAACAGCATTGCGAGTTGCGAACGCAAATCGGTCGTTGGACCATCTGGACTCGGTGTTGTTGATGGCAATGGCGATGGTGATGGTGTCGCACTGTCCCGGAGTGCATCAACGACCCAATTCGGGTGCCCCACATCTTCGGATGAAGGGACGTCAGCGATGCTCGACTTTTGATCCCACCATGCTGGTAGAGCCGACTCCTGCGGAACATTTTCTGGAGTATCAACGGGAACACCAAAATCTCGATTGACGGCCGCGATGGTTTCGTCAACGTGTGCAAATGGTGCTGGCTTCGTGGACATGAGTTGCTCAAGCAGGGCGAAACCTGCAGCTTCCTCAGAAGATTCCATTGTCGCCGATGGTGTCGGCAAGAATCCTTCATACCCAGGTGACTCGGTTGTCGAGTGCTCGTTGTTGTGAGCAAAACTCAACGGAGTCGTATTCGCGGGTTTCGCCCAAGGGTCGGTCGCCTGACCAAAGTCGAACGCACCCGTCCCCGTCTCGTGGAACGCGGATGGAGTCGACTCAAGTGATGCCGAGACATTGGCCCACGGATCCGCTCCAAATGCCGCGGGCGAGCTTGATCCGACTTTCGAATCGGGAATCGCCCAGTTTGAGAGCTCATTCGGTTGAGGAAAATACGAAGGCTCAAGTCCGCCAGGGGTACCATACGAGTACCCAGCGTCAAATCCGCGATTGCTCTCGCTTGGATCCGATCGTGAGTCATCAAGTTTCGGATGCGAAGAGTTCAGAGCATCCCAGTCGACTGCGTCCATGTAGCCTTCGGTATTCTCTGGCCCGTCTTCTGAATGTGACACTGGCTCCGATGGATGAGCGGTAGTGACTTCCGCTTCGTATACAACGTGACTACCCCAATCGAATTGAACAGGCTCACCAGGAAAATCGGGCTCAGACACCGCGGACAATGCAGAAGCTTCGAGCTCTTTGGAAGATTCCGGAGTGGGCGGAGTCATTGGCCACTCGACCATTGGATCCACCAATTCACTCGTGGTTAATGGTTGCACATCTACCAGCTGATGCAGCGGGACTACCGTCGTGGTCAGTGCATGTGGCGGGATCGCTACTGATGACCGCAATTCCGAATTGATTCGCGAAAGTTCGGCCTTTTCGCCGCGAAGTTGAGCGACTTCCAGTTCGGTCGCATGGCATCGTTGCCTGAGAGTTTCGATCTCAACGTCTGCTTCAACAGATGGCTGGGAAACAACGGGCATACGCGATCGCTCAGACTCTAATTCGGATCTGGTACGTTCCAGCTCACTCTTGAGTCGCAACAATTCGTCGCGCTCCGTCGCCGCAGTTTGTCGATCACGTTCAAACATCTCCTGCAGGCTGGCACGTCGCTGATTTTCCTGGTCGAGACGATGCAGGTGCGTTGTTCGCTCTGCCAGAATCGCGGTTCGTTCGCATTCAAGATTCTGCTGGGCGGTGAGTAAGTCAGCTTGCTGGCGTCCGATTTCCAAAAGGTCTGCCTGCTTGCGATCGTTGAGCTCATCAGCGTCTCGTCGAAGCTGCTTTTGCTGAGCGTCAAGCTTTGATCTCAGCAGAGACAACTCCGCACGCTCATTCACGAGCTTCAACTGCTCATCAGCCAGTAGACGCTTCGATTGTTCGTACTCCGCGCGTGCCCGTTGCAACTCCAACTTTGCGGCATTGATGCGATCAGACTCAATCTGCAGTGCGCCTTGCTGGCGTTCAAGAGACTCTAATCGCGTGGTCAGGTCATTTGTCATCCGGGCATACGTGGATTCCCACTCCTGCCAGGTTTTCAAATGCAATGCGTGTTCAACAGACAAGGCCTCTCGAGCGGCATTCGCGGACTTCGAAATTCGCTCTGCTTCTTGAGCCAGCTCTACGCGATGCTGCTCGACTCGCACTTCGCGATAAGCAACTCGATCCGTTCGTTCCTGCAGTTCCCTGGCTTCGATCGCCAACTGTTCCGAACGTTCACGAAGTTCCTCGAAGTCAACCTGTCGCGCCACTTCCGCCGACTGCCCCGCTTCAACTTTATAAAGGGGCGTTGATGGCTGAGAAACCGTTCGTGACTGCTGAAGTTCGACCAATCGCTGCTCGAGTTCGTTCAGCCGCGAATCGATGGAATCTTGATCCGACCTGAAATGAGTAGCAGCGCCCTCAAGCAGGTTTTGCACTGGAACTGCGGGAATGTCTAGCTCCGCGACAATTGGATCCGCCGTTTTTTCCTCATTCACCGGGATCGTTGGCGATAACGGTGGTGGTAGTGGCACATCCATCAAGACTGCGGTGATCGCGGGGCGTTCGATCTCTATAGGTGCAGGGAGAGTGGGGCTCACCGCGACAGGAACTTCATCGCGTTCCGTTGGGTCGTGCCGCTCCACTGAATGGAACGCGGCCGCTTCTTCGCTTGTCGCTGTTCGGATGCGAAACGTGAGAGGCCCGATGCTCAATCGGTCACCTGCTCGAAGCGCCATTTCTGTCACTGGACCGTCATTGACCCATGTGCGTGAGTCGATCGACTTGACAATCGTCCGGTTTTCGCCAACGAGGATCAGCGCATGGCGGCCCACAACACCTTCAACATTCACTCGAATCGCACATTCGTCGCTCGTGCCAATCAGATGCTTGCCAGGTGCAAGTGCAATCGATGACAGTCCGCAGTGACGCGGAGGTTCAAGAACGAGTGGCGCGGTGAAATTCAGCAGTGGTGAGCGGCGCGTGGACATCATGGTTGTAATTGCCATCCGACCGTAAACTTCGTAGTGCCGCCTTGACCATCAAAAACGACTGTCACAACACTCAAACGCTCGTTTGTCAGCCTCAACATGCTGGTCGAGATTTGAATGGTCGGGTTCATCGGACAGGATCTGATGACGTGACGCGTTTCCCACTCTTGGCAAATAGCTTGCAGAAGCCGTGTCGTCAAAATCGGATGCTGACAATCGGCAACATTTGCCGCTTTTACCCAAAGCGATCCGGAATTCGCCTTCTTGGAAGAACTTGATGACTGTAGCAGTCGTCATCGAGATTCGATTTGCAAGGATTGTGCAGATAGTAAGGCCGGCTCGAAGAATGCCGCAGCCCCATTCAGAAATCTGCAACCGGCATCCTACTTTGAAAATGCAGTTAACTCTGCTTTTTCGAATCGTGTCATTCCCTGTGGGCTGAAAGCCCAAGAGAACAAAGCACAGGGCTTTCAGCCCTGTGAACGGAAGCAAACTATTTGTGCGACCTGAAAGGTCGCGAGACGCGACCGATCGGGGTTGATCGCTATGAAGAAACTTCTCGCGACCCTACAGGTCGCATACCCTGCGCCATCCGTCTCCACAGGGCTGAAAGCCCTGTGCTTTGTTC
>CAXBSB010000230.1:0-11853 GCA_963977965.1 uncultured Schlesneria sp. | reverse complement strand
TCCGGCCGCCGCCAGCGTCGCGATCAAGAACCAGCGATCATCGTGGCTCAGCAGTCGAGTCAACCGGAAAACTCCGGCCGAAAAAACAATCACAATCGTCCAGCGCCAGGCGATTTCACCGACCAGCTTGGGAAGCAATCCCCACGGAGCAAAAACGATGGCGGCCTGTGGCATGTAGATGAAGCCAGACCCAGCCATGTTGTACAGGGGTTCTCCTGCAAACCAGTTCTGGACAGCAGCCCGATAGGAACCCGTGACCGAACGCTCACCCGCATCCTGCGATTTTGCCACGACGATCGAGATGACCAGTCCCAGCACGATCCAGATCAGCCAAGCTGTCCGTTGAACTCTCGGCGTCTCACGGGCTACATCGGTCATCAGATCTTCCCTGACTGTCCTGCGTCATCCTCAGCAGCCGTTTTGCAACTCCGGGTGTTCCAACACCGGGCGGATGGTATATCCATGTCTGAAATCGGTCAAATGTCACTTTGGGTAACTTCGGGCTCCTCGATCCTGGTTGCCGACAGAAGCTCGTTGCCGAACGAACTTCGTAGCCAAATGAACTTCGTAGCCGAACTCTTACGAGTTCGGAATCCGAGGCCCTGAACGCCCGAAATTTCACAATTTCGGCTACGGCAAGTGACACCATCCCGCCCGGCTGTTCGGCTCGAAGGAACCGCATTGGCGGCTCAAAAACCGATCTTGCTGAGCTTGCCTCATTTCGCTACTGTCCCGCGACTTCTTTGGGGAATAGAGACATGGATGGCTCGCAGACTTCGGCCGAATCACAGGATGATGCTGTTTCAACGATTCCGTTTGAAACCGGCCTCAGTACGCACCCTCGACCATCTGGATTGCCTTCGGACCACGATCTGACGGTTGTCATCCCGGCTTACAACGAAGAGTCTCGCCTCCCCAAGACACTGACGGATGCAAAAACTTACCTCGACCAATGGGGAATCGACTATCGGGTGATTGTCGTTGATGACGGCAGCAAAGATCAGACGTCATCGCTGGCATTCGCCTATGGACCTCGCTTCTCGACCATTCGCCAGCCGAATGGAGGCAAAGGTTCAGCCGTGCGCCGTGGTCTGCTGGCCGCCACCGGTCGCGTTGTCGCCTTTACCGATGCCGATTTGCCATACGATCTGGACTCGCTGAAGTCAGCCTACGAAACCGTGAAAGCGGGTCAGGCAGATGCCGTATTTGGCAGTCGAGACATGAGTGACTCGGCGAGTCTTGTTGAGCGTCAGTTCCTGCGAACACTCGCTTCGGGCGTCTTTCGAGGAATCGTGACGTTTCTGGTTTCGCGCCAGGTCCGCGATACTCAGTGCGGCCTGAAGATTTTCAGCCGATCAGCAGCTCAGGCGATTTTCTCTCGAACCAAGATTAACGGGTTCGCGTTCGATGCCGAAGCGGTCTTTCTGGCACATTGCCTGGATCTGCGGATTCAGAAGGTCCCCGTGACCTTGGTCAACGAGTACGCATCGACAATCTCGCTCAGCCGGAACGCGATTCCGATGCTGCTGGATGTGATTCGAGTCCGCTGGCGTGCCTTGCGTGGCGAGTACGATCTGAAGGCCGAACCAGCAGCAATTGACGAATCACGACCAACGACTCGAGCCGCCGCATAATGGCTGGCGTGCGAGTTTCCCGGTGGATGGTCTTGCATGCCGACGACTTCGGTATGAACAAGGCCGTCAATGCAGGAATTCTGCAGTCGTTTCGAGACGGAATCCTCACCAGCACGTCACTGTTGGCCAATGCCCCCGCAGCCGAAGAGGCCTGCCAAGAATGGCCTCGACTGATGGCCGATCTTCGCGCCGAATCGATCTCGTCCACCGTACGTCGGCGAAAGCTGTCAGATCACCTGACACCCTTCGACCTGGGCATCCACCTGAATCTGACTCAGGGACATCCCTTGTCGGCGGGCTATCCGTCGGAACTGTTGAATGAGAAGGGCGAATTCCCAGGCATCGGCCCCGTCTTCCGACATCTGCGATCCCCACGGTCACGATTTCGCGAGGTCATCCAGAAGGAACTGGAATTTCAGATCGAACGGATGTGCGAGTTCGGTGTCGTGCCAACGCACCTGAATGGCCATCAATACGTCGAAATGATGCCCGCCGTGGCCACACTCGTTCCATCACTGATGGAAAAGTATTCGATCCCCGTGGTCCGAGTCGCATACGAAACCCATCTGGTACGAACCGTCCTGATGGAAGGCCGCGCCGCCCCGTTTGCAGTGGCCCTCGTCAAACGCCACTTTGCGAGGCGATTCCGAAGGCAAAACAGATTTGCCGCCCCAGCCCGATTCTTCGGAACAGCCCACGCGGGCCTCGTCAGCCGATCACGATTTGAAAGTTTTGTGAGGTTTTCGTCCCCCCACAACTGCACAGAAATCGGCCTTCATCCCGCAACGGTTCCACAGCAGGACACATCAGGCCCACACGATGCCTGGTTTGACCCGTTGGCAAACCTGCGCCCGGAAGAACTGGCCTGGTTGTGTGATGAATCGACGCCTGACATTCTGGTATCGCACCACCAATCCCTGGGTCGACTTCACCAGATTCCCAGCTCGGATTCCCAGGCAACGTGATGCCCTCGCTTGAAAAGCGACAGTGGGCGACGGGAAAGGACATCATCGAAGTTGATGACTGGTCCTCTGCGACATATCGCTGGCATCAATTCCCTGATATTGCAATCGCCAGGGAATGATCAGCATTCTCGAGCGACGAAGCCATGTCCTCCACAGGGTGAGAACCGGGGGTCACACCTCTTTGTTCACGCTCGAACAGGAACAAAGAGTCCTGACCGTCCTGACCCTTTTGTTTTCTCATCGAGCCAATTGAGCAACCCCGTAACTGCGATAACATCGCACGAGGCATGCCTACTCGTGTGCCTCACACGCTGGCTTCGAGGTGGTGTGTTTCTAACCAAATACCAGGAATCTCACAAATGCGAGGTCGCCTTGAATGAATGCAAAGTCTGTGGGAAAGATGCTGAAGTAATTGTGGCAGAAATGTTAGACAACGGTGAAGTCACGAGTGTGTATTATTGTGTAACGCACGCGCCACAGAGTCTGATGTTATCGAATGTTACTGCCCAATTGAAATCTGACGCCATGGCAACTATCGCCTCCATTCGTCGAGTCAATGAATTTATCGATAAAATGGGTGCTGTTCCAACGATTGCCGAGATGGGACGTTTGGGTGTTTCGGGAAACATCGTGTTCGCTGTTGAACATTTTACGGGTGCAATGGCTGAGTTACGCTCGCATCTTAATGCAGGGTGTGAATTCCTGTCGGAACACATAAAAACGTTTGGAAACGACTGAAACTTCATGAAACATCATCAATCGCTGAAGCGATGACGAACGGAGGTGACGCATGGGTGGCTCTCAACTCGGGTAACGACATTTGTCGGTGCAATTTGGCCTTTAATCTTGATCGCAAAGCGATCGCAGATCGTAGCCGGGGGTTGTAGCGAAGCGGAAACCCCCGGAACGGAATGGACTTGGTAAAAGCATCCTGAAGGGATGCCAGAGGAACTCGACTTAACGGCTGAAATAGATTCGGGACACGTCGTTGTTTGATTGATTTCCCTCACATTCCACATGAGTGAACTCTTGGGTGACATGCCCTTGAGATTGCGAATTCGTTCCCCATAACGCGTTCTGGCATCCTTTCAGGATGCATTGTGTTGGCGCGTTCTTCGATCCGGGGGTCGAAGCTTCGCTCCGACCCCCGGCTACGATCTGCGACGCCTTCAGCGTCGTATGATTGCCATGCACATGGACGCAAATCCTGGCGACCGTAACTCAGACAGTGCCAAAGATCGTTACGCGCGTTGGAATCGTTCGGTTCACCTGTGCAGATGCGAGTTGATCTCTGAGGTCGTACGCACAGGACATCATCGAACTTGAGCATGGCTCCTTGCACCCGATATCGCTGGCGTTGTCGCTTTGATGTTGAAAACGTCAGGGAATGGTCAGTATTCTCCATTGAAGCCATGGCCTCCAAGTGCCCGGCACAAAATGAATGGTATTGAATGATGCGTCCGCACATGAGCGACTTTCTTGCGTTGTGTCTTCTTGTCGTGTGCTCAACACCACTTTGCGGAGACGATATTCCCAACACTGAGGACGGGCTGTACGTTCTGTCAGCATCGTGCTTAGATGACTGGAATTACGTGTTCTTGGCTAGCGATGCGGCGATCGCAAAAGGAGCAGTGTGGGAGGGAGGAGATCAGCTACGTTGCGGCCCCAAGGTAGCAAAGGCCGCAGCTCTACGATGGCTAAATACAAGTCTTCCTGTCGTTGACAACAATCAGTTTCAATGGAATTGTACATCCATGCGCCTTCTGAATCTTCGAGGCGAAATCTGGTTCTGGGTTGTTCAATGTGAATACACGATTCGAGTCGGTGGCGAAAGCGGTCCAAGGAGAAAGTTCTCTGTGCCTGTGATTGCAGACGGTAGTGTCCCGGTACCCGTTAAGAAGAGTCCAGTCAAACACGACGAGTAGGTGGACGTACCCCAAAGAATGTGTTCGTGGCCAATGTCGCTGACGAAAGGGTTCACGAGGACCACGTTGGACGCCTCGACCGGCTAATCGCCGAGGTGTTGTTGGTCGCCAACGGTGTGATCGTGGAACAGGGTGTGATCCTCGAACAGAACGAGGCGATCTGTTCAATCCGTTCAAAAATCCAGTCCACGCAGCAGCGGATGCGCCGTTGGCTCGACTTCCGTCATCGCATCGGATTGAATGTTGCAGGCTCGCGTTTCCACGCAACTTCAAGGACCAAGTCTGTGAATCGATTCTTTTTGATGCTTTCGACGTTTGTGCTGGTAACCTGTCTGGCGGTTTTCACAACCACAGCTCAGGCGGAAGAGAAGCCAGCGGGTGATAAAGGACATGCTGCGGCGGATCATGGAGAGCATGCTGCAAACGGCGGGCATGGCCAAAAGCTGGGCGAGATGGTCCATGCCACGGCTGTTGCTCCGTTTGCGTTGCTGCTGCTCTGCATTGCTCTGTTTCCCCTGCTGAACCCTCACTGGTGGGAACATAATCGAAACAAGGGATTCATCGCGGCAGGGCTGGGAATTCCCGTTGTCCTTTATCTGCTGACATTTGGTCACCACGGAATCGAAGCCCTGGAGCATGCCGGGAAAGAATATATCTCGTTCCTCGTCCTGCTGGGCTCGCTGTTTGTGATCAGCGGTGGCGTCTATGTCCGAGGATCACTGAAGGGCTCACCGCTGGTGAACACGCTCTTCCTGGCACTCGGCGCTGCCGTGGCCAGCTTCGTCGGGACGACGGGCGCTTCCATGCTGCTGATCCGGCCGTTGTTGCGAGCCAACGAGAAGCGGATTCGCGTGGCACATGTTGTCGTGTTCTTTATCTTCGTCGTATCGAACTGTGGTGGACTGCTGACGCCGCTCGGTGATCCTCCGCTGTTCCTGGGATTCCTCAAAGGTGTTCCGTTTGAATGGACATTCCGCCTGCTGCCGCAGTGGGCTCTGGTCAATGGTCTGCTGCTGACGGTCTTTTTCATCTGGGACACGATCGCTGTCAGCCGCGAATCAAAGACACCGGCACCGACTCTGGATACCCCTGCCTCACACGAGAAATTCGGTATTGATGGTCTGCACAACTTTGTCGGCCTCGGCGGGATCGTGGCCGTCATCTTCTGTTCGGGTCAGGGACTCGGTAACGGCGGCAATTCGTGGCCGTTTGGTGTTCAGGAACTGCTGATGGTGGGCGTCGCGGCACTCTGTTACAAGCTGACAGCAGGAGACATCCGATCCCGGAATCGGTTTGGATTCGGACCGATCATCGAAGTGGCAGTTCTCTTTGCGGGGATCTTCGCAACCATGATCCCGGCCTTGGCGATTCTGAACGTTAAAGGGAAAAGCCTGGGAATCGATACCCCGGCCCAATTCTTCTGGGCATCAGGTGTCCTTTCCAGCTTCCTCGACAACGCACCAACCTATTTGACGTTCGCTGTGACTGCCTGCGGGATCCATGGGATTGATGCGGAATCGGGCCGCTACCTGGCCGAGTTCCTGAAGCTGCCGGGTCAGGGAGCAGCTCAGATCCTCGCAGCGATCTCGTGTGGTTCGGTGTTCATGGGAGCGAATACCTATATCGGAAACGGCCCGAACTTCATGGTGAAAGCGATCGCAGAAGAAAACAACGTCCGAATGCCGGGCTTTTTCGGCTACATGGCCTACTCGGGCGGAATCCTGATTCCCATCTTTGTCATCGTGACATTCGTTTTCTTCCTCTAACGATCGAATCCCAACATGAGTGACTCTGAAAAGAACTCCGCAAAAAAGTCCGGCAAAAAGCCGCCTCAGAATGCCATGCGCGACTGGATTATTCGTGGAGTCGTCTTCGGAACACTCGGTATCCTGCTCATCGTGGCCCTGCTCGACTTCCAGGCCAAACAGGCGGCAACGAAGACTTCGGCGGCCTGGCGGGCAGCCATGTCATCGGTGGATGAGCACAAGGATCTGACAAAATCACAGTTTGATCAGGTCCTGATCCAGGGCAAGCCAGTAGTGACAACCGAGAAGGCTGGCCCCAATGCGTTTGCTGCGGTTTCCGTGAATACCTACGTCTGGAACGGGACGTTTCGAACCTATACAGTAAAGGTCTATTTCGGGATGGGAAAGGACGCCACGGTGGAAGAGATCCAGGGACCAGGAGAACCCGGCCAATAGTGCGAGTCGCTGGGTGTGACCAACTCGATTCGAGAGCTGGCCTACCATCAGGAGCGTCTTGGAATGCTGGTGGGCCCGCGCGGCGAAGCGCCGTTGGTCAACCCTGCTTTTGTGATGTGCACTTCGCGCCATGTGTCCACCGCGACAAATGGCGGAAACGCATTCGACGCCCCTGAAGGCTGCGCGGCAACGAAGATTTCGAGCCTGAGGAATGGGTACCACGCAACGCAGGTAATGATTTTTGAAGCGCAATGCTCGATTGGAAAGTAACCGGGAGCGCAGCACTTTCCCCTTCGTGGTCTTCGTGTCCTTCGCGGTCAACAAATTCTTGCGAAGACGAGTGATCTACCACGAAGTACGCGAAGAGCACGAAGGTGGAGGACTACACGCCACCGAATCGAGTAATCGAACGTGCCATTGAGGTTAACAGCGTCCCGATTTGACAGTTGCTGACGTCGTAATGCACGCGTTGCAATTGTCCGTGTCGCGTCGGAACATGCGTTAATTAATTAGACGCTGCAGTTTGATGCCCACGGGGCGCCACACTTATGTTATTAGACGTGATCTATAGTTCGCGCGTCCGCGTTGTGTGACAAAGGCCATCAGCCGGCACGCGCTAGCGTCCGGTTGCGAGAGTTGATGCGGTTTCCATGCGAAAGAGAAGGCGAACCGGACGCTAGCGCGTACCGGCTGATGGGTCTATTGTAACCAGCGGTTGGCACGCAGTAACAGTCAAATCCCGTTGTACTCAAAACCAGATCAAGCACGACCTTGTCGCAGACTCCAAAACCAAAGCCCGATACTTTCGTATCGGGCCATTTGGTTTTCAGGGTCGTAACAACCGCGATCAGCTCATCAGGTTCTGCAGAGCGCCCGTGCTGTCACCCAGGAATGGCAGCTTCACGTCAACCCGTTCCAGCATCGACAGCCACAGGTTGCTCAGCGGCGTTTCCTTGGGGTAAATCAAGTGTCGCCCTGTTCGCACGGTTCCACCACCCTTGCCAGCCAGCACGATCGGCAGGTTGTCATGGTTGTGGGCATTCCCGTCCGAGTTGGCGCTGCCGTAAGCGATCAGGCAGTGATCCAGCAACGTCCCATCCCCTTCCGGAATCGCCTTCAGCTTTTGCAGCAGGTACGACAACTGCGAAACGTGGAACTTGTTGATGTCGCGGATCTTTTCCTTCTTCTTCGCATCGTTGCCGTGGTGGGACAAGTCGTGATGCCCTTCTGACACGCCGACAAACGGATAGGCTCGATTGCTGCCTTCATTGGTGAAGACAAACGTGCTGATGCGAGTCACATCTGCCTGGAACGCCAGCACCAGAAGATCACACATCATTTTGACGTGGTCTGGAAAATCCTTGGGAATCCCGGCTGGTACCGGATAATCCGGGGCCTTCACTTCCGGCAGATGAGTCGCTCGCTCGATTCTCTGTTCGATGTCGCGAATGGACGAGAAGTATTCATCCAGCTTTCGCTGGTCATTCTTGCTCACCTTCGCCTGCAGGTCGCGTGAGTCTTCCCGCACGAAGTCGAGAACGCTTTTTCGCAGCTGGTCGCGCTGAACTCGATCCGCGTTACCGCCGGATCCGAACAGGCGTTCAAACACCAGCTTCGGATTCACTTCTTTCGGCAGCGGTTGAGTCGCCGAGCGCCAGGCCATTGTCGAGGAATAGACACAGCTATAACCCGAGTCACAGTTCCCGGCCATGGCCCCCGCTTCGCAGCCGATTTCCAGCGATGCCAGGCGAGTCTGATCCCCGATGCGCGAAGCAGCGACCTGATCGACGGAAATCCCGTTGCGAATGTCGGTGCCGTCAGTCTTGACGGGATGAGCTCCCGTCAGGAACGCTGCCAGAGCACGTGCGTGATCGCCACCCCCATCACCGTGCGGGCGAGCCCCGTCGGCGGTTAATCCCGTCAAGACCGTGATGTCGTCTCGAACGGGTGCCAGCGGTTCCAGGATCGGCGTCAGCTCGAAGGCAGTCCCTTCAGTCGACGGTGTCCAGTCGGCCATGTTCTTGCCGTTGGGGACGTACAGAAATGCCAGGCGGTTCGGAGCCGTGGCCGCTTTGCCCACAGTTGATTCGGCAGCCCATGAGGTCATCGGCCCCATCGACTCCAGCCAGGGCAGAGCCACTGCTGTACTGAGGCCTCGCAGAACGGTTCGTCGAGAAACGGGCTGGGTCATGACTGTACCTCGAATCAAGTCAGAAACAGAGATCAACAATTATAGAGTTCGACGGCGTTTCCCACACGGGACATGAGCAAAACTTGATGCGTTTTCAATTCTTTTTCGGTTCCACGTCTTCTTTCCCGCGCCTCAGGCGGAATGGATCGCTTTTGACGATCTCACTGACCAGCACGGAAAACTTGTAATCGCTTTTCGCCAGGGTTTCCTGAATCTGCATGACGGGCCGACGGTCATAGTATTCCAGTCCCCGGCCCAGGGCGTAAATCATCAGCTTTTCGGTCAGGCAGCGCGTAAACATCGCTCGCTTTTCCATCAGGATCGACTTCAGATCGGCAGGGCCTTGAACAGGTTTCCCGTCCGGCAGAACTCCAGACGTTTCGATTGGGAACTCGCCATCTTTCGTGCGGAAAGCTCCGATCGCGTCATAGTTTTCAAACGCGAACCCGATCGGGTCCATTTTTGCGTGACAGTTCGCACAGGCCGGGTTCGCGCGATGCTGCTCCATCCGCTGTCGCAGTGATCCGGTCAACTGAGCTTTTTCACCTTCAGCCAGTTCGGGAACGTTTGGTGGAGGTGGAGGTGGAGGGGCTCCCAGGATCTGTTCCAGAACCCAGCGACCTCGCTTCACAGGGGATGTTCGAGTCGGATTCGATGTCACGGTCAGGATGCTGGCTTGAGTCAGCAGGCCACCTCGCAACTTGTGAGGCAACGAGACTCGCACAAACTCACGCGGGATAGGCTTGCCTCCCGGTTGCTCGACCTTCTGGCCAGCCCAGTTTCCCATCGTGTCAGCAATCCCGTAATGCCGTGCCAGTGTCTGGTTCAGGAAAGTGAAATCTGAATCCACCAGATCGAGCACGCTGCGATCTTCACGAATGACGGCATCGAAGAATAACTCCGTCTCTTTCGCCATCGCGTTACGCAGGTCTTCGTTGAATGTGGGAAACCGCTTGGGATCTGGTGCAAACGTTTTCAGCCGCTTTAATTGCAGCCATTGCATGGCGAAGTTGTCGACCAGCGATTTCGAACGGGGGTCTTTCAACATGCGACGGACTTGAGCATCCAGATTCCGGGTCAATTCTCCTCGTGCGGCCAGTTGCATCAGTTCATCGTCCGGCATCGTACTCCAGACGAAATACGACAGTCTCGAGGCGAGTTGATATTCGTCGATCGGATGAGGTTCGACACTGTCGGGGCGGTCATCCAATTCCAGTCGGAACAGGAACTTGGGCGACACGAGGACTGCCATGAAGGCACGTTGCATGGCTCCTTCCCAGTTCAAACCATTGTCCTGAGCCAGCGTGGTCATGACGAGAAGTCGTTCGATTTCCTCTTTGGTCGCAGGTCGCCGATAGGCTCGGCTGACGAATCGAGTCAGAACTTCACGCGTCTGATCGGGGCGAGACTTTTCCGGTGAACAGGCGAGCAGGGCACGATGAGAAGCAGGCCGCGTATCCAGTGGCCCTTCCAGATTGAAGTTCTCGACATACAGTGTGATAGCGTTCGACTTCTCTGGTGCCAGGGCATCTGCTGAGGCATCTGCGGGCTTGGCAACTTCAGTCGGTTTGACAATCGCCACAGCGACTCGGTCGAACCCTTTTGTCGGTGGAATCCGGACTTGAACACGTTCGGCTTTGTCGGCGGATCGAGCATTAATGGTCACTGTCTTGACGATGACAAACGGCCGCAGGCCAGTCACAGATTGCCCTGCCAATCGACCCGCTTCTTCATCGGTCGCACCACCCGTGATGTTCTTGCCACAGGCCAGGATGGCAATCTGAACGGGCTGGTCGACAGCCGTTTCGGCGTAACAGTTCACTCGGAAGTTGTATTCGCCATCATCGGGAATCATGTAGCGAGTATGCAGCGGTCCGGTGAAGATCGGATTGGCACCGTTTGTCGAAATCGGGCGGAATCGCTTTTCGGCAACGCCCGGCCCGGCGGGTTCGAGGTATCGAGAACTCAATCCGCGATCCGGTGGCTTGGGGGGATTCGGAGTAATCGCTCGATTCACGATCGTCTCGGCCGCAGCCAGATAACGCTCCATCAGGACCGGAGAGATTGTCAGCACGTCGCCGATGTTGTCGAAACCATGTCCGATATCGTCGGATGGAAAATCTTCGGCAGGATTGAAGTCGATTCCAATCAGATCACGAATCGTGTTGTTGTACTCGACTCGATTGAGTCGTCGCACTGTCACCCGACCAGGGTCGGGTTTCGCGTTCCGGTCGGCATCTTCAAACAGGGCTTTGACCAGTGTGACAAACTTATCGACTTCGACCGGATCAGGCTTCGGCTGTTCCTTGGGGGGCATCTGCCCTGTTTCGACCATATCAAGCACATTTTCCCAGACGCCACGTCGACTGATCAACGCCTTGGCTTCCAGATCTGCGGACAGATTCAGATCGGCTTTCGGCTCCTTTTCGCCATGGCAGGAAGTGCAATGCTTCTTGACGAACGGTACCGATTCCGCGGCAAATCGCCGGGCGAGAGAGGCTGAGTCATCCGCGGCATTGAGGCACGGAACGAATGAACCAGCGAACAGAATCACCAGCAGGCAGATACGGTGGGTCATAAATCTGTCGGTCAGCAGAAGGTGGCGGGAGTGCGTGAGCACTTTCGAGGCATGTCAACGGATTGGAATATATCGGCAATCTCCATTGGAAGCCAGCGGATTTCCCGCGAGTTGCAGCCGAACGCGCGTTCATGTCCACGCAACCTTTGATCAACCTTAAGACGCTCAGGGCAGCAGCATGCCGCGGAGTATTACCTTGATCATTGGGTGCATTCAAATCAGCTCCCAGTTCAACCAGCGGCAATTGGTTGTTACGCACCTAACAGCTGGCACGCGTTAGCGCGCGCTAGCGTCCGGTTATCTTTTGCTTCTCGACAGACATCCAATGAAAGACTGAAGTGACGATTCGTTTGGCAGTC
>CAXBSB010000229.1:0-12061 GCA_963977965.1 uncultured Schlesneria sp. | reverse complement strand
CGACGAAATGGCGTTGAGTGGTCCGCAGCAGCGGATACGCGTCGTGCTGCCACCTGCGAATGATCAGAATCCCGTCGATCAACTGATCGTCGATATCAGATTTGTCGGAAAGAAATTCACACAGGATCTTGGACGACACATTTTACGAGTTGCGCTCAGTCGTTCACGGACATTCATGACACTGGTTCCGTTCGCTCGAATCGCACAGAGAATGTCCGTCGAACGCCATCAAGTCTTGCAGCGGCTGGCCTTTGAGAATCTGATCTCGGACCTTGAGGAGTCGATGAAGACCGTCCAGGTGTCGCTTGAGCCGACGGACCTGCCACAGGACCCGCTGGCCTATTGTGCATACGAAATCGTGATCCTGTTTCGAGACGAATTCCAGTCATTGAAGAAACCACAACTGGATGCGATGGCTGTCTGGATTCGTGCAGGAGGAAGTCTGTACGTAGAACCGACAGGAGTCCTCGAGCCGTATCATGTTGAGTTTCTTCGTGACATGGCGAAATCGACTCCCGATGTCGTCATTGCTCCTGGTAAGGATGGTCGACTGATCGCTGGTACTCTCCGAAATGACGAACGACTGATTCAAATGCGAAACAGTCTTGGCAGAGTTGTCATGCGGGTCGATGAAGAGTCGGCTGAAGCGACGGAGAGTCCTGAATGGCGAGAGGCCGCGGCATTCTTGTTTCGCATTCACGCAGATCAGGCAAGCAGTATTCGCGTACGCAAAGCCACGTTTGCGGACTTGATGACAGCAAGACCATCTGCTCAGCAGATTAATGTCAATAATGACTCGTATCGGCGGCTGGGAATCAAGTTTCCGTCGGGAACATGGGAACTGCTTAATTGCCTGAAACCGGCTGGCGTTCGCATGGTTCCGTTATGGGTTCTGGTGGCGATTCTTGGAACATTCGTCGTACTGATCGGGCCCGTCGATTATTTCGTACTGGGACGACTGCGAGCCAGGAAGTACACATGGCTGACGTTTCCAATCGCGACAATACTGGTCACTTCGTTGACGGTCAGTCTGACGAACTCGTACATGTCAACTTCGGAAGCTCGACGTGCTTTGATCATTCATGATCTTGGTGACGATGGATCGACGGTTCGTGTCAATCAATTCGAACTGTTGTTCCTGGCGTCAACACGCAATGTCACCACTGACATTCGCAAAGGAATCTTTTCCGCAATGAAGACCGGGTCCAGGATCAGTCACGAAATGGATCCGTCGCAAATGTACAATCCCAGAAGACGGCCTGTGCGCATGGAGCCAATCGAAGAAAGCCGCAGTCGTGAGATTTTGACAGGACGTATTCCCACCGATTACATGGCGCGCCAGTCCCTCTCGAAGTGGACACCGCAGCTGAATCGATTGTTCTACCTGCCTGGCTCGTCAGAGCCATCGCCGCTCGATTGGGCGAAAATCATGGAAGGGGAACAGATCCGCGCTGTTATGCATGATGAATCCGCAAAACTGCGGATACTCGATCGAACTCAACAGCAACTCGGATGCAGTTGTGCCGTTGGCTTGGCTGGCCCGTGGGGATCTTTTTCGAACATGAAGTCACCCCAGTGGAATGACTCGTTTTTTACTCTATACGGATCTGACCCATCCGATTATGAAGCGCGGTTATTTGAAATGGACCTGCCGAACGACGTTCGAAGCCAGCCTGCGATGTGGCGCTGGCTGTATCAGAACTCTGTCGCGGTGCCCCAAGGTGTTTATTGCCTGACGTCGCAACTTGGCCCCGCAGGGGGAGCACAACTCGAAGATCTCCCGATCTTTGATTCTTGGCAGGATGGTCAGTTGCTGATCATCGTCATTTTCCCGCGCGGGGACGATTACGTTGTCTATCGCAAGATTATTCGAGACGAGAACTAGATGGCGGAAGTTTCAGGATCAAATGCGAAGTCCGCTGGAGTCCGCTGGTGGCCGCTGGCGAAATGGTCGCTGTTTTCGCTGATGCTCTATTTCGTTGGACATCGAGCCTTCGCTTTGTGGCAATCGAGTCCTGTCATTGAGTTACATGTCGATTTCAGATGGCTGGTTCCCGCAGCGATCTTTTATCTCATCGGCTGGCTTCCTTCGGCCTGGTTCTGGTGGGCTCTGCTGGGACGAATGCATCAAAAGCCAGGATGGTATGCGACCGTTCGCGCCTATTTTGTCGGTCACATGGGAAAATATGTTCCCGGCAAAGCCCTGGTACTCGTGATTCGAGGAGCCTTGTTAAAAGACCATGGCGCCAATCCCGTTCTGGCAGGTCTGACAGCGGCCTATGAAACACTGGTTTCCATGTCAACCGGTGCGGCGATCGCTGTCGCCCTTGCTCCAACGGTCATCCCTCAATCACTCTGGGAAAAACTTCCGGCGGCATGTCAATTCCTGCGTCAACAGCCGTACCTCGTGCCAGTCGCCGTGGCAATTGCCACGTTCGCCAGCACTCCATTCAGTGCCTGTCTGTTTACGAAAGTTGGCCGGAGAGCGATCTCGCGGACGACGGAAGCGAGTGTTGCGACCGGGATTACAGGTCGACTCGTAAGCCAGGGAGTGATCATCACGTCGCTCGGATGGATCTGTCATGCAATGAGCCTGGGGTGTGTTCTGCAATCGGTCTCCGATTCGCCGATTGATCTCAGTCTGTTTCCAATCTGGCTGGCCAGCGTCGCAGGTTCGACGTTTCTGGGATTTGTGGTCCTGATTGCTCCGGGCGGCCTGGGCGTCCGCGAATGGGTGCTGATAGAAACCATGAAGGATCAGCCGCTGATTGGTGTCGAACGAGCCATCGTTGCCGCGGGACTGTTGCGCATCGTCTGGTTCGTCGCTGAATTGGGGGCGGCCGCCGTGCTTTATGCCGTTTGGCCGCGAAGCGGTTCGTCGAATGACTCCTCCGCAGCGTCCGATTCGTGATTTGCGAGTCCAGCCGCAGAGCGTGGCGGAAGAGAATCTGATCCTGAAATTCTCATCAGCCAACAGAACAGCGGAATCAGACTCATGGAACGATTTTGGAAGCTGGGGTGAATTGGAGGCTTATTCTGATGAGGCAGAATTCGGGCAGAATCTCGGAAGGATTCATCAAAGGATCTGGGGAGCCTGCGATTTTCCAATCGTTACAATCGTCATTTCCCGAACGCATCTGAGTTCACAAATGCGACTGCGGAGCCGAAAAACGGCCACTTACATCATCGTCTATGGCGATGAGAGACCCAGTGTGTCATAATCTCTGCCGCTGATTGCCGTCATTCGAGGGCAGTCTGTGCAGCGTCGAACTTCCGTGCTAACATGCCGGTCCGGAAGAGGTACGAAGATTTTGTCCGGCGAGCGGATTCACAACTCAACTGGCAGTAATGCTGCAAGTCGTGTTGAATGGGCTGCCAGCTTCCGTTCCTGATAGAATCCGGCGTACCAATTTCGACTTCAACTCGTTTATCACATTAAGTTTTTGCTCAAGGCTGACCAACCGATGGCGACCGTTCTACAAGCTCCATCCGCCAGTCGTCCCGCTGCCGCTCCTGCGGTTGCCACACCAGCGGCTGGTGACGAAGTGTCCGACGTTCCCGTAGTCGTTCTCGATCCCACGGAGGTCGATGAATGGCTGGAATCTGTCGATGATATTCTGCACCGTCACGGTCCCGGCGCATTGAGTCACCTGTTGACTCGTCTTTATTCTCGTGCACAAGCTCAGGGCGTTCCCGTCGTCCCGTCATTGACGACCCCCTACGCAAACACGATCCCGGTTGAGGCTGAGCCCGAGTTTCCCGGTGATCGCGCGATCGAACGAAAACTGAGAAGCGTCATCCGCTGGAACGCTATGGCCATGGTTGTTCGAGCGTATCGAAACACCAACGTCGGCGGACACATCGCCACGTTCGCATCATCGGCGACACTGGTGGAAACGGGATTCAATCACTTTTTCCATTCGCGGACCGCAGATCACACGGGCGACATGGTCTATTTCCAGGGGCATTCGTCGCCCGGAATGTATTCGCGAGCGTTTGTGGAAGGTCGCCTTTCGGAAGAGACGCTGGTCAAGTTCCGCCGAGAATTGCCTCGAGGTACCGGACTTTCATCCTACCCACATCCGTGGCTGATGCCTGATTTCTGGCAGTTTCCAACGGTGTCGATGGGTCTGGGCCCGATCTGCTCGATTTATCAGGCACGTTTCCTGCGCTACATGCTGCATCGCAATTTGCTCGACACCTCCAAATCACGGGTCTGGGCATTCCTTGGCGACGGCGAAATCGACGAACCAGAATCTCTGGGCGCGATCTCGATGGCGTCACGTGAACACCTCGACAACTTGACCTGGGTCGTGAACTGCAACCTGCAGCGACTTGACGGTCCAGTTCGAGGCAATGGCAAGATCATCCAGGAACTGGAAGGGATCTTCCGCGGCGCGGGCTGGAACGTCATCAAGCTCGTCTGGGGAAGCGACTGGGACCCGTTGTTCGAAAAGGATGAATCGGGAATCCTGGTGAAGACGCTGGGTGAAGTGGTCGATGGCCAGTTCCAGAAGTACAGCGTCGAAACGGGCGATTACGTCCGCAAGGACTTCTTCGGTCGCCATCCCGATCTGCTGAAACTGGTGGAACATCTGAGCGACAGCCAGATCGAACATCTGCGACGCGGCGGACACGATCCGATCAAGGTCTACGCTGCATTTAAGGCTGCCACCGAACACAAGGGGGCACCAACGGTTGTTCTGGCTCACACCGTCAAGGGATTCGGACTGGGCCCCGAGGCAGAAGGACGAAATACCGCTCATCAGACAAAAGGACTGGCTGAGCAGTCACTGCTGATGGTTCGCGATCGATTCGAGCTTCCATTGACCGATGAACAGGCCAAGGCTGCCGTGTTCTATCGACCGCCTGCTGACAGCCCCGAAATGAAGTATCTTCACGAGCATCGAAAGAAACTCGGGGGCTACCTTCCCGCTCGTATTCCGACGACCGAAAAGTTGACGATTCCGTCCGTCGAACACTTGATCGAAGAGGCCGCCACATCAACGCGTGATCGATCGACGACCACCGTGCTGTCGGAAACGATCAAAGCGTTGATTCGTGACAAGAATATCGGCAAGCGAGTCGTTCCGATTATTCCCGACGAAGCTCAAACATTCGGGATGGAAGCTCTCTTCTCGCAATTCGGTATTTATTCGAGTAAGGGGCAGCTTTACACGCCGGTCGATGCAGGAACTCCGAAGGCGTACAAAGAATCGTTGACCGGTCAGATCCTGATGGAAGGGATTGACGAAGCAGGAGCCATGTCATCGTTCGTTGCCGCCGGTACGGCTTATGCCAACGTCGGCATGCACATGATTCCGTTCTACATCTACTATTCGATGTTCGGATTCCAGCGTGTTGGCGATCTGATCTGGCTGGCAGGCGATTCACGCTGCAAAGGTTTCCTCTGCGGGGGGACGTCGGGCCGCACGACACTCAACGGCGAAGGCCTGCAGCACGAAGACGGGCACAGCCAGTTGATGGCAGGAACCGTTCCAAATCTGGTGGCCTACGATCCCGCCTATGGTTACGAACTGTGTGTGATCATCCGTGACGGTTTGCGTCGGATGTATGCCGAAGGTGAAGACATCTTCTATTACCTTTCGGTCTACAACGAAAACTATGTGATGCCGGCCATGCCCGCAGGAGTTCAGGATGGAATCATCAAGGGGATGTATCCTCTTGACCCGTCAATTCCTGCCAAGAAGCGGTCCACCCGTCCGCAATTGCTGGGAAGCGGCCCGATCCTGAACGAAGTTATTCGTGCCCAGAAACTGCTCGCCGACAAGTACGGTGTCGAAGCAGATGTCTGGAGCGTCACGAGCTACAACGAATTGAAGCGGGAAGCTCAATCGGTGGCTCGCTGGAACCGACTGCATCCCGATCAGAAGCCGCGAGTCAGCTATGTTGAACAGGCACTGAATGGACTGAAGGGTCCCTTCATCTCGTCCAGTGACAACGTTCAACTAGTGGCTGAACAGATCCGCCCCTATGTTCCCGGGCAGTATGTCGTCTGTGGCACCGATGGTTTCGGCCGCAGCGAAACTCGAGAAAACCTGCGTCGCCACTTTGAAATCGATGCGGAATGTGTTGCTTTCTCAGCTTTGACGGCACTCGCAAAAGAAGGCCGGTTTGACGCCAAGAAGCTGCCGCAGGTGATGAAGGACCTGGGGCTCGATTCCGAGAAGGTGGACCCCGCCTTCGCGTGATGACTTTGATCACCCGACAATTTCAACGGGACCACAGATCCCGCTCCTAACTGAAATCATCGAATTACTGATATTTCGAAAGACCGACGAATGGCGATTGAATTCAAGGCTGATAACCTCGGCGATGGTGTGAAGAGCGGTGACGTGGCTGCAATCATGGTCGCCGTCGGTGATACGATCGATGCTGATCAGGTTGTGATGGAGATCGAAACCGATAAGGCCGTCCTGCCGCTTGGATGCCCACATGCGGGAACTGTCTCCCAAATCCTCGTGAAGAAGGGCCAGACCATTAAGCCCGGACAGCCGGTCCTGATGATCGAACCGAGCGGTGCTGCTGCTGCCGCCCTCAAAAATGGTGGAACAAAAGCCGGTGCTGCTGCAGCAGTTGCCGCCCCCAAGCCTGCGGCTCCCGCTGTCACGACAGCACCAGTTGTCCCGAAATCACCCCTCCCGGCGAGTGGTGGACGTGACCTGCCGCTGCCAGCCGGTCCAGCGACGCGCCGTCTTGCCCGGGAACTTGGCTTGAACCTCGCTAACATCCCAGGCACTGGAACCGGCGGGCGCATCACCCTCGAAGACGTGGCTCGCGCTGCTGCGGGCTCTGGTGGGGGCGGCCGCGTCGTTGAACCGCCGTTGCCGGACTTCTCGCAGTATGGTCCGGTCGATCGACAGGCGTTTTCAAAGCTTCAGAAGGTTTCGGCGACGAACCTCAGCCTTGCCTGGCAGATCATTCCCCATGTCACTCAACATGACCTGTCGGACATCACCGAAACAGAAGCGGCTCGCAAACGATTTGTCGAAACAGCCCCCAAGGGTTCACCCAAGGTCACAATGACCGCACTGGCCATGAAGGCTGCCGTCGCCTGCCTGAAGGAGTTTCCGCACTTCAATGCCAGTTACGACACATCTCGGTCGGAAGTTGTCCTGAAACGCTATTACAACATCGGTGTCGCGGTCGACACCCCGAACGGCCTGGTGGTTCCCGTGATCCGGAATGTCGACCAGAAGTCTGTGATTCAGCTTGCTGCCGAACTGACCGAACTGGCTGGCAAGGCACGAGATCGCAAGCTGCAGGTCAGCGAAATGCAGGGAGGAACCTTCACGATCACCAATCTGGGTGGCGTTGGCGGTACAGCGTTCACGCCCATCGTGAACTATCCTGAAGTCGCGATCCTGGGGATGTCCCGCAGCCAGAAGCAACTGCAACTGATTGATGGCGAAATCTCGGAACGCCTGATGCTGCCGCTGTCACTGTCGTATGACCATCGCGTCATCAACGGAGCGGACGCTGCTCGCTTCACCGTCAAGCTGGCGGCAATGCTGAGCGATGCGTTTCGTCTGTTGATCGAATGCTGAGACGGGTAATTCCAGCGCCATGAAATTTGCACTCGTTATTCCGGATGGTGTCGCCGACGAAACTCAGCCTGTCCTGGGTGGCAAAACGCCACTGCAGGCGGCCCACATCCCGTTCATGGATGAAGTAGCCATGCGCGGGATCGTTGGTCGAGCTGACCATGTTCCCGCATCCATGCCATCGGGCAGTGATGTCGGAACGATGAGTCTGTTCGGCTATGACCCGCTTGAGTATCACACGGGACGTGCTCCGATCGAGGCAGCGGCTCAAGGTATCGAACTGGGACCAATGGACTGGGCCATCCGTTGCAATCTGGTCACGGTCGAAGACGGCCGAATGGCCAGTTTCACTGCCGAGCAGATTCCCAACGATCTGGCGCGATCGTTGATCGAACTGCTGCAACGAGACCAGTGTGGTAATGAGCACTGGAAGTTCTACGCAGGAGTCAGCTATCGCAACCTGCTGGTCTACCGGGCTCGTAATACCCCTGCCCCGTTTGGTCCACAGACGTTTACTGTGCCACCGCACGATATCACGGACCAGTTGATTGAACCTCATCTTCCAAAAGGCTCAGGTAGTGAATTACTTCGAGATCTGATGGAACGGAGTAAACCCGTGCTGGCAGGGTCTGCAGGAAACCAGGCTCGAGCCGCAACGGGATCTCATACGGCCACTCAGATCTGGCTATGGGGACAAGGTCAGCGACCGTCGTTCAAATCATTTCAGGAACGATTTGGCAAACGAGGAGCGGTCATCACGGCCGTCGACTTGCTGCGGGGAATGGGACGCCTTCTCGGCTGGAATGTTATCGAGGTCGAAGGTGCCACAGGGTATCTCGACACCGATTACGAAGCGAAGGGCCGTGCTGCCATCGAAGTGCTCAAGCAGGGACAGACCGACTTCATCGTCGTTCATGTCGAAGCAACCGACGAAGCGTCCCATGAAGGGAACGCTGCTGCCAAAGTGAAGGCCCTGGAAGAAATCGACCGGCATATCGTCGGGCCGTTGCACGAGTACCTGAAGTCTCAGGGAGACTATCGCCTGCTCGTCTGTCCTGACCATCCCACGTTCCTGCGAACAAAAACGCACAGTCACGGCTATGTGCCGTTCACAATGTGTGGAACCGGAATCACACCAGACGAGCTGACGACGTACGACGAAATCACAGCAGCAAAGTCTGCGGTCTGCCTGGATCGCGGGTGTGAACTGGTACCGTTGCTGTTCCGAGATGCGTGACAGTCCATTCGCTCGAAAGCGATCGACCAGGCTGCCGATCGACGGCACCATGTGCGGGTCGCACTGGTGCGTACCGGCTGATGATTCTTTTGCGGTCAGAGGTTGGCACGCATCCAGTGCAGCACTCCTCCCTTCGTGCTCTTCGAGTGCTTCGTGGTCAACAAATTCTTGCGAAGGATGAGTGATCTACCACGAAGCGCACGAAGGACTTCGACAATCGAGTAGTCGAACGTTCCATTGAGGATCACTGCGCGACGGCACACTTAAACAAGCAGTTCCGGCACGATCTCGCCACCGGGGACAACTCGATACGGACGCTGGAACTGGTCGTAGATCTCAGTCGTCGGCAAGACCCCAAGAGCACGGTATATCGTGGAAACAATATCACCGGGAACCAGTGGATGGGTTGCTGGAAATGCCCCCGTACTGTCGCTCGAGCCGTAGATCAGTCCTCGCTGGAATCCACCTCCAACAAGCATCAGGCTGTAGCAGAAATTCCAATGGTCGCGGCCGGCATTATTGCCGTTGATCTTGGGAGTTCGACCGAAATCTCCAAACACAGCAATCAGTGTCCGATCCAGCATTCCTCGATCCATCAGATCCGTGATCAGGCTGGAGCAGGCTGCGTCGAGTTGTGGCAGCAGCGTCGACTTGAGAGTGCGGAAGTTGCTGCCATGCGTGTCCCATGTGGCGTTCGCATCAGGAGCCCACGAAATCGTGACGACGCGCGTTCCCGCCTGAATCAATCGGCGAGCCAGCAACGCACTCTGGCCGTAGACATTCCGGCCATAGCTGTCACGCAGAGCGGGGGCTTCTTCCGAGAGACGGAATGCACGCTGAGTCGTTTCCGAGGACAGGATGTCGAGAGCTCGGCCCTGCATCCGGGACATCTCAACCTGTGCCGAACGTCCTTCGACCTTCGCGACTCCCGTCGCTTCGAATAATTGTCGCCGCGCGTTCAATCGCTGATTGGAAACTTCAGTTTGCAGTGTCAGTTCCGGAACACGAAAGTCGGGCGCATTCGGGTCTTGCAAGACGAATAGCGGGTCATAAGAATGCCCGAGGAAACCTCCAAAGAAGCCAGGCTGTGGAGGACCACCGGCTCCTTCTTTTGTCATGTAGGGAAGGTGAACTTGAGGCAACACCGTCGGTGCGGTCGGGCGCAGGCGAGCCATAATCCCGCCCAGGCACGGATGGTCCGTTGGACGGGTTCCGCCACCCTGTTCTCCACGATCATGCCCGGTCAGCGAGGCATAGACTGCGGCCGCGTGCGAGTTATTGACGCTGTGATTCATCGAACGGACTACGGTCGCCAGATGCATCTGCTGAGCCAGTCGTGGCAGATGCTCACTCAACTGGTATCCCGGCAGTGACGTCGAAATCGGCTGAAACTCACCGCGAATGCCGTCTGGTGCATTCGGCTTCATGTCCCACATATCGAGATGGCTGGGACCGCCGTTCAGGAAGAGCAGAATGCAGTTGTCAGCGAGTGGTTTGATCCGCCGCTGTTCGGAGTCGTCGTTAGCTAGCAGAGTCTGCAATGAGAGACCGAGGCCCGCCAGTCCAAGGCTTCCCACTTGGAGCACACCGCGGCGAGTCAGCCCCCGCTGCCGGACTGCAGTTTCTGTTGCTCGATCAGACATCACAGGATCCCTCACAATAGGAAGCGATGCGATGGCAGCGAATCAGGACCTCAAAGGCTCAGACTCAACAGCGACCGCTGATGCATGATCGTAATCCAAGATTCGAGGCGAGTCCATTGGCAGTGTGGTCAATCATGCGATTTCAGGGATCAAAGATCCATTCAAGCGATCCCCGCCGTCGGGGTTGATTTTGCCATCAGCGCAAATGCACATGAGGCTTCGCAACTCAGCGATCGAAGAATCAAAGATTCCCGTCGGATCGATTTGACCACCAGGGGAGACTGACACCACCATCGACGGTGATCGTGCTTCCGGTCATGTAGTCCGCATCGTCACTCAGGATAAACGCGACGCTCTTCCCGATTTCTTCAGGACGACCGAGGCGTTTCCAGGGAAGTTTGGCTCCACCAGCAGCCAGCTGTTCTTCCGTGAAGAATTTGCGTTCGCCGGGGGTGTCAATCCATCCCGGATGGACAATGTTGACGCGGATCCGATGCGGCGCGAGTTCGATCGCCGCCGTTCGTGACATATGGTCGATTGCAGCCTTGGCCATGTTGTAGGCCATGGCAGTCGGAATGGGGATCACCGCATGCGGCGAACTGATCACCACGATGGAGCCTCCACGAGCTTGCTTGACCATCTGCATTGCAGCAGCGCGCAGGCCGTAAAAGGCTCCCCACATTCCGACGTCGATTGTGCGACGGAAGCCATCGAGGTCCGCTTCCAGCATCAGTTGGCGATCACTGTAGACAGCATTGGAAACGAACAGGTCTACGCTTCCGAAGGCGGCAGCGGTTTCGGCGACCATCTCTTCCACACGCTTCTGATTCGAAACGTCCCCTTGCAGGGCGATGGCTTTGCCACCAAAGCTGCGAATTTCGTTCGCGACCGCTTCGGCTTCATCGGCGTGAGAAAAGTAATTTATGGCAACATTGGCTCCGGCGCGCGCCATTTCGATGGCGCACCCCTTGCCGATACCGCGAGATGCACCGGTGACCAGTGCATTGCGTCCCTTCAAATCCATCGCTCATCCTTCCGGCAATCAGGCCGAGAAACTGCTGCCGCAACCGCACGACTTGACCACGTTCGGATTGTTGAATTTGAACCCGCGCTGATTGAGTTCATCGAGGAAATCGAGAGTGGTACCGTCGAGATAAAGGTCGCTCTTCTTATCAACGACGACCTTGATTCCGTGCTGATCGCTTACAGTATCCTTTGTCGGATCAGTAGTTGAGTCAAACCCGAGTGAATACTGGAATCCACTGCAACCACCGGCAGCAACACCGATTCGCAGCACGGACGTTTCGGGCATCTTCTGCTCGGTCATCACACGCTTGATTTCCCCGGCAGCCTTTTCGGTCAACATGATGGCCATGGACAAAACTCTCCTGATTCAAGGATCGCAGAGACAAAATTATCTTCTGGAACGCAGTACGTGGATTATACGCGAAAGGTGAAAAACAGCAAGCAGTCAGTTTTGGCTACAAGCGTCCGATCGAAGCCTGAAGACCGTTCGCCCGCGTCAACATCTTCAAAGCAAAACAACTTCGCCAATCCACTTTTGCTCTGTCTGGGTTGCGATTACGAGCGAGCTTTCTGTGCCTGGGGCCTCGGCC
>CAXBSB010000228.1:0-12067 GCA_963977965.1 uncultured Schlesneria sp. | reverse complement strand
GCCCTGGCTGGGTGAACTGCTGGCCCCTTGGGCCGAAAAAGACAGATCCAGAGAATCTGCGTTTTAAGAATCGCCCATGGAAAACACGCTCAACGGATCTTCCAGCGTTCCTTCCCTACGTTTGCACCCAAAGGTGCTGGGAAACTACGGTCAAAGACGCCATCGAGCCTGACGGAGCTGCGCGTTCGGGGAATCCTTGAGAAGTTCGTACCAGACCGTGACCAGTGTCCCATCATCGCATTCAACCGTGGACGGATACCCCATATCGCCCGAGATGGCGTCGGAATTAATGATGATTGGCGAACTCCATGTCCGCCCACCATCCTGGCTGATGCGCGCCTGGTTCCCCAATGGCGGGCGGCGGTGTCCGTAGCTCATCAGCAAGCGACCATCCTTCAATCGCAACAGGTGCGAAGGATATCCCCAGACTCCAATCGGATGAGGCGTCGTCCACGTCTTCCCGCCGTCTGATGATTCAGTCTGCAGGATCTCCTGAGCATTGGATTTGTTGTGGTTGCGAATGTGCGCGATCACTCGGCCATCGGTCGTTTCGACGGCATGCAATTCGTGGTATTGCCGATGGTCGTCCCCATCGCGTGCGGGGATCGTGGCAAGCCACTGCCATGTCTGACCATCATCCATTGACTGGCAGGCTCCGATTCGTCTCTCTGGCTTCCAGAGTTCGGCACCGCAATAGAGCAGTCGTCCATCCGATAGTTGGATTGGACCGTGCGGGCTGTTGACAGGTACAGGATAACGAACAGACCAGGTGATACCCCCATCGGTCGATCTGATCATCCAGGTTCCGACTTCCCCCTGACGCTGCTCGGGCGTGATGCGAAGATGTGCCGCTCGCCATTCGCTAAGTTTCAGGTCTTCCCACGCCCCGGGTTGTCCCGCGGGGATCGCTTCTGCCTTATCAAGCAGTGACTGATAGGCCAGTGAAGTAAACGTGGTGACCAGAATCGATCCCTTGGCCGTTTCCAGGATTCCGGCATCGCGCTCGTCGATCGGGCCATCCAGCAGAACCTGAGGCCAGCGCCATGTGACACCGTTGTCCTGAGATCGCATTAATTCCAGGCGTCCAAAGGGACAGACATGCGCCTCACGGCCACCGGACCAGACCAGGAGCAGTTCACCATTCTTGCGACGGGCCAGCGTTGGCCAGCCATGATAGAGCGGCGGCTTCCAACTGATGAGCTTGATATCCTGGACTTTCGCTTTCTGCTCTTCCGCATGACTCCATCGACTCAAGACAAGCCCAGTCGTTCCGAGTGTCGCAGTGCGCAGTAAATCACGTCGACTCAGTACATCGTTCATGGAAGCTTCTTTCCCGGTTTCGGCTGGTGTCCCTTGGTCTTCTGGACCCCTTTTGTAATGGCATTCTTTTGCATCTGCTTACGAAGTTGCGGAAATTTCGACGCTGGCTTTCGAGCTCCGCCGGTGTTTGAACGACTCATGTGGCATTCCTTGCGCCCGTGAAAAAACAAAACAGTCATTGCGAATGATCTGATTCTGAATGGTTATCCTCAAGTCGCGGTCGCAGAACAAGCGCCGCAACCACATTTTGTGACAACAGGTTACATCATATCTCTGCGGCAATCCACAAAAATTGGAAAAACTCAAGAGATTTGGATTGACACCGAAGAGTCCCTCGCCGATAATAACTACTACAAACACGGTGTTATTTACCGGCGAGGAGATTCCGCCCTCGTTTGCAATTCTCGTGCTGTGGCGCTGACTGGGAGTCCGGAGGCAGCCGCAGAGACCTCGGAGGTCTCTTTCATGTTTACTCCCGAACCTGTGCATCGCACATCGACACGCTCCCAAAGACCATCCCTGCAGATGCTTCGGCAGCGATGTTGTTGTCAATTCACGCTCACCCCAACACCCGAGTTGTCTCGCTGTTGTTGATGCTGCGGGCGCACATTCCGACTGACGTCAACGTCGCGGAGCGCTGGTCCCGGTTTTCGCAGTGATCGCGTTGAGCAAAGTCAACCTTTGCGCTCTGTCGCGGTAATTACTGCGTCCTGTGGACCCCATTTCTCTTATCTGTCGGCCTGCTTTGGGCAGAGCCTGTGTATCGATATTTGTCTCAACGAATTGAAAGAGGTCCCAATGAACTCGTTCCAGGCACGTCACCGCAGACGAAGTCGCGGCTTTACTCTGATCGAACTCCTGGTGGTTATCGCCATCATTGCAGTCCTGATTGCGTTACTGCTTCCAACCGTACAGCAGGCACGGGAAGCCGCTCGAAGAACTCAATGCCGTAACAATCTCAAACAGATCGGTCTGGCACTACACAATTACCATGATCAGTATCAGGTTTTCCCCCCTGGTTGCGGCCTTTCATCTCAGTCACCCGATGCTGGATATTCGGTAGATCTGACGACGGCGAATCGCGCTGCAGCTTACGGCTGGGCCACGTACATTTTGCCCAATTTGGATCAGGCCTCGTTATTCAATGCGTTGAATGTCAACGGTCTTGAGTTGTGCCTGCTGATGCAACAGGCCGCTCTGCGACCGTTGAGTCAAACTTCCATCGCCGCTTATCGGTGCCCCAGCGATGTTGCCCCAGCAACGAACACTCAGCGACTGTTTTCGAATGCGATTTTTGCCGACACGGCCGTTGGTACGTCTAGCTATGCCGGGGTCCATGGAACGCGGTGGTCACACGGGGTCGACTGGATTCAGAATCAAACGGATCCCTATGGGATTTTCTGGCCGGCCAGTCGAATTGGTGTTCGTGACATCACGGACGGGACCAGTAACACGTTGATGGTCGGTGAGCGGAATTGGGATTACTTGTCGGCCGTCTGGATCGGAACTCGAAATTACACCGGAAATGGCGATGTCGGACTACGACAGATCCTTGGAATTACGAACTGGCAGATTAATCTGCCGGGGACCAATGCTCCGCGAGCGTTTCATAGCGCCCATGTTGGCGGCACTCATTTTCTGCTGGCCGACGGCAGTGTCCGGTTCGTCAGTCAGAACATTCACTTCGACAACACGCTGGCGAACGCCTCAGACCCAAGATCCATGGTCGGAACGTACCAGCGACTGGGGATGCGCAATAATGGCCAGGTCATTGGTGAATACTAACACCGGACGAACCTCAGTTTTTTCAGTTACTTGAAAGGAAAACAACGTGATTCTTGTGTCAACAATCCTGCGGCCGGGCAAGCTCTGGTTACTCTCCGCAGCGTTACTGGTCGGCTGCGGAAAGAGTGACCTTCCCCTCGCTCAGGTTGAGGGAACCATTCTGTTGGATGGTCAACCCTTGGCGAATGCCACGGTTGAATTTCAACCTGCGGATGGTAAGGCGAAGGGGCGTCCGTCGATTGGTGAAACGGGCCCCGATGGAAAATACAAGCTGCGATTCTCGAAAGAGAAATGGGGTGCCGCTGTCGGTCGCCATAAGGTCATGATTTCGACATTCTCACCCGAGGGTGATGGGAAATTCCGGGAACGCGTTCCTGCAGTTTACAATTCGAGTACGACACTGGTGCGCGAAGTCGAAAAGAACAAGAACTGGCTCGATTTCGACTTACAGACAAATGCGGCGTTGCTGCAGGCAAATGCCGGACGATAACAAGGATGTGTTCGACAAAGGCGAATCAGAAAGCTGCTAGTGCTGTGACAAGCTGTGTGCCGTGAATTTCGCTAGGGTTCTGATTCCGCCTGTCGAATTTCCTGTTTCACTTCAGACCTGCTTTGACCACTACGGAAAAATGTGACCCGGTTTCGGGTGATGTCCTGCAACGTCAGTCTACGGAATTGTGCGACGATTTCGACTGAGGATGTGGAAAAGCCCGGTGATATACATCTTCGACAAATTGAAAGTGCTGTTATGCGAGTCCATTCTCTGAGCCTGATGATTCTGTCGGCCGGACTGTCGCTGATCTTGGTGGAACGTGTCAGTGGTCAGGAGACGGCGAAGCCAGACCCGGCAAAGCTCGAGTTCTTTGAGAAGAAAGTTCGACCGCTGCTGGTCAACAATTGCTACAACTGCCACTCGGCCGACAACAAGGCGGCCGGGGGCTTGCGGGTCGATGACCATCGGGGACTGCTGCAGGGAGGTGGGCGCGGCAAGGCAATCAAGGTCGGCAATCCCGAAGAAAGCCTGTTGATCAAGGCTGTCAGTCATACCGACGCCAAACTCAAGATGCCTCCCAACAATCAACTGGCCGACGAACAGATCGATATCCTCAAGCAATGGATCAAGGATGGAGCGGTCTGGCCTGCTCTGGAAGTCCCTGCCGAATTGCATGCGAAGCGGCCTGAATATGACCAACTGTTGAAAGAACACTGGGCGTGGCAACCACTTCACAAAGTTAATCCTCCAACTGTTGGCGGAGCCGTGAATTATGGCAGCGCTTTCCTGCCGGCTCATTTCCAGGGGACGCGGATCAACGATTCAGGCTTTTTGCCGAATCTGAAAGCAGAAGTGGCCTCGCCCTTGCAGCGTCGCCAGATCGAACTCGTCCAGGAAATGAACCGCGATCTGCGTGCCGCTCCAGGGGCCCCAAGTGAAATCGATGGCGTCATTGAATCGTACGAACTGGCGTTCCGCATGCAGGGCAAAGTGCCCGAGCTCCTGGATATTTCCAGGGAACCAAAGTCTGTGCTGGATGCCTATGGAGTCAAACCGGGTCCTGCCGGAAGTTTTGCCCGACAGTGTGTTCTGGCGCGACGATTGAGCGAGGCGGGAGTGCGGTTTGTTCAAATTCGTCAGGGGGGCTGGGACCATCACAACAACCTCAACAAAGGCTTGATTGCGAATGCTACGGCAACCGATCAGCCGACGGCTGCTTTGCTGGCAGATCTTGAGCAGCGTGGATTGCTCGACGAAACGCTGGTGCTGTTTGGCAGTGAGTTTGGACGACTTCCGACAGCGCAAGGCCCTGATGGTCGTGACCATAACATCACCGGCTATCCCATGTGGCTGGCAGGTGCGGGAGTAAAACCCGGCTTCTCATATGGAGCGACTGACGAGTACGGAACACACGCCGTGGAAGGCCGGATGCATACGATGGATCTGCACGCCACCTTGCTGGCTCTGATGGGCCTGGATCACGAACTGCTGACCTACCGATATGCCGGCAGAGATTTTCGACTGACGGACGTCGGTGGAAACGTTGTTCGGGAAATCTTCGCCTGAGCTTGTTGAATCGTCGAAATCACAGTGAACAGATACGACCACTCGAACCCGTTTCCATTTTCTGGGTGAAACTTCATGAATGCAAAAATCTTGGGCAGCAATGAATCACAAGGACTACGAATCCATTCGAACTGGATCGAAGATTCCCTGGAGACTCCCGTTGAGCAATGCCCGACGCCGATTCACTTGTTGCTATCCATTTCCGTTTTGGGCTGGTTGATGGCTGGGGGCGGATTCTGCATGGCAACCTGGGGGTTCGTATGGTTGATTCGCGTTTAGAGCGCATTCCGTTTCAGTGTCGCGTCGCGCGAGCATCAAACTGCAGCGTGTAACCCATGGTTCGACGCGACGCGGAAATGCGACACGCACTAGCAGCCCCTTTTACCATGGGCTGTCAGGCGACGTTGCCATACAGGAGGCATGATCATGACGTTTCAGCATCCAACCGACAAAAGTGACGGTACATCGAAAGTCACAGACGCGGGAGAATGTACGCCGATTCTGTTAACGCAGATTCGTGAAGCACTGCATGGATTGAAGAATGGTCAGATCACAATCTCGGTTCATAACGGCGAGGTGACAATGATCGACCGGATTCTGCGAAAGCGTCAGTACCGATCTCGATCGAGTTCCTGAGTCGCGTTCTGAAGAAAAACTACAGATCCACTCGCATCGCCTGTTCCCAGCGGTGGAAGCCCAGCTTTTCGTAAAAGGGGGCGACGCTGTCTTCGCAGTCCAGGATGACCTTGTAGCATCCTGCTTCCCGGCAGACTTGCAACAGGTGATTGATGATGGCCGCCCCGACTCCATGGTGCTGATACGCGACGTGGACTGCGACGTCTTCGATATGCCCGACGGTGCCACCGTTATGGATAAATTTTGGCTCGATGATCAGCGAAGCGGTTCCGGCAACTCGATTATCAATCAACGCGACATACGTCTTGATGCGAGCCCGCATCCGGCGGCGAAAAATCTCGATCGCCTGATCGTCTGTCAGTTCTGCCGGCTTCAGAGCCCCCAGCGCGGTCAGGAATCCACGACGCAAATCCGTGGCGTCCATTAACCGAATCGTGACTGAGGGTGAGGGGGCATCGTTCGACATGCTGCAACGAGTGTTCGCTGTTAACGCTGTCGAGTCAAGCGGCGCGTGATCCCAAATGAAGCACAATCGTACGATCTGATGCGTGAGACTGCGTCATCCGTAAGCTTTGCCCGAATTGCCCATAGTGGAGTTTCAGCGGCACCTCTGGACTCGAACCGTCGGAGGAAAGCCGACAGGCTGAATCTGATGACTCAGTACGGGGCACCAGACAGCCGGACAATTTCCCTGTGTCGATACGGTGCGTCATGAGTGGCTGTTGATTGCTGGCGGAATCCGTACCTGAAACCGTGTGAATTTCGATTGCCTGCTGGTTCGTGCCGGGAAAAATTGCTATTTTCGCCACAGTGCTCTCATATGGCTTTTGGGTTGGTTTCCAGACATCGGGGGCTTTCAAAAGGATCAATGGGCATGAATCTTGACGCGTTGCGTAATCTGATCGTCGGTGGCCAATTGTTGAGTGCTGATCGACTTGGAGAATTTGTGACGTCATGGCTGGACGGCGGGCGGTCTGCGGAAGAGGGCGCAGAGTTCATCCAGTGGCTCGTAGAACTGCGGGAGCTGACTGAGTTTCAGGGCGAGGCACTGCTGGCGGGTTTCGGCGGGCCTTATCTGTTGGGACCTTACCGCGTCACCGGACATATCGCAGCAGGGCGGTTGGGTGACGTCTACCACGCTGAGCAGATTGAGTTTAATCAGCCGGTCAGTTTGAAGATCTTCCCGTCGTCATTGAACAAAGATCCTGAGCTGGCAGCTCGACTGGGTCGAGAAGCGCGAGTCTCATTGCAGGTCGACAGCCCTTATGTCGTCAAGACCTATCAGGTCGGCCGTATCGGCCAGATCCCTTTCATCGCGTTGGAATCACTTCAGGGCGAAACCTTGCAGCAACGTCTGGAGCGCGAAGGACGGCTTCCTTATCTCGAAGCCTGCCAGTTGATCCAGCAGGCCGCGCTGGGACTGTCCTACATTCATTCGCAGGAAATCATTCACCGCGACATCTGCCCGTCGAGCCTGTGGGTGACGAATCAGGGACTCGTCAAGATCATGGAATTCGGCGCGGCACGCGATGCGTTGTCGTATATCGATTCTGTGAGTGGTGAAGATGACCTGACGTACAATCAGACCCCGGATGAAGTGCTTGGTCATTATGCCTACATGTCGGCTCAACAAGCGGAAAACCCACACGCAGCTGACGTCTCCAGCGACTTGTACAGCCTGGGATGCACCTTCTATCACGCGCTGACTGGCCAAGCCCCCTTTGTTGACAAGAATCCTGTCCGGCAGATGCTCAGGCACGCGAGCGAGCCCCCTCGTCCGCTGTCTGATTTTGATCCCGGCATTCCGTCCATTGTTCAGGATGTTGTTTCCTACCTGCTGGCTAAGCGTCCAGACGAACGGTATGGATCAGCCGAAGAACTGGCGAACGTCCTGGCGACAATCATTCCGCTGGCAGCAATCCCCGAAGGACCAGCCGTTGGTGCTGACTTCCTGGAATGGGTTTCCAGCGTGGATGACGGTGATTTCGGAGTCACCGTTCATGAGCCTGAAGATCCAGATCTGCAGCACTTTGTTTCATGGTTGTCTGACCGCAATGAAACCTGATTTCCGTAACGTGATCTGACTATCAACCTGTTTGCCATCGCTGTTCCCGGAGGTCTTCCGTGCGCCTGATTCCTGCTTCGTTGTTGGGGTTGCTTCTGTTGACGACTCAGGTTCTGGCGCAGGCGACTTTGCCGACCGAACAAAAATACGAACTGGGTCCAGACTCCAAGCCTGTAGCCGGGGTTCCTGAAGGAAAGGTCACTCGTCATTCCTGGACGAGTAAGATCTTCGATGCCACGGTCCGCGATTATTACGTCTACGTCCCGGCAAAATACGACCCGGCTCAGCCAACCGCAGTGATGGTCTTTCAGGATGGTCACGCGTACGTCAACCCGAAAGGGGAATACCGGGTTCCGGTGGTGTTCGACAACCTGATGGCTCGTGGCGAACTTCCGCCAATTATCGGGATCTTCATTGACCCGGGCCATCGGGGTGAATCGCTTCCTCCTATCCGCTGGCAGGCCAATAATCGCAGTATTGAATACGACACACTCAGCGACCAATACGCTCGATTCCTGTTGGAGGAAATCCTGCCCGAGGTCGGGAAGAGCTATAACCTGACCACGGATCCCGAACGTCGAGCCATTTGTGGGGCATCGTCAGGGGGGATTTGTGCCTGGACGGTGGCGTGGGAGCGGCCTGACCAGTTCCGCAAGGTACTGAGTCATATCGGCAGCTTCACCAACATTCGCGGTGGTCACGTATATCCGTCGCTGATTCGCAAGACCGAACGAAAGCCGATTCGTGTCTACTTGCAGGACGGCGATCACGACGTCAATAACGAGCATGGAAACTGGTGGCTGGCCAATCTGGAAATGGAAGCGGCCCTCAAGTTCTCCAAGTACGACCTCAAGACCGTCTGGGGCCATGGAGCCCATAACGGCAACCACGGCGGAGCCGTTTTGCCAGAAGCCTTGAAGTGGCTCTGGGCAACTCGCTGACGAAGTTGAAGCGAGCGACTGTCCGGGTTCCGTCGTTAAAATAGGTGGTGGACGTCGAGTGAGCACATCACAAAAGCTGGGTGGCACTAGCCGACTCGCCCTCTTCGAGCGCCGGCCACTATCCGGGGTGTTGAGAATTGCCGGTGGCTCGCGCGGCGAAGCGCCACTTATCGTTCGGCATCACGAGATCCCTTCGCCGCTCTGTCGCCACTTCTCCATTTGGGAACTCGATTGTTGTAGTCCGACTTCCAGTCTCGCCAGCGTGCGGAACGCGTTCGGGCGATGGCCTCATTCTTGCTACCAGAATCCGCCACATTTCCAATCTGTCGTGTCTGTCAGTCGATTCCAGTAGCGTACATCACTCAAAATGCCTAGACTTTGCGTCTCGTTTCTTCCTTTCGAGAACGGTCTGTAATGTCTTCCGAACCATCAACGAACCCCGAACCCAAACCAAAGCGTCGACGGTTCACGATCGATTTTGAACCGCTGAAAGATCGACTGCAGATTCGATCCTGGGTCGATCGACTGAAACGCGATTTGTCGACGGGCGGCTATGGAGCTCTCGTCAGTCTGGTCGTCCATGGAATTCTGATGGTCGCCCTGGCCTTTATCCTGTTTCGAGTGCACGACGAAGGTGATGGCGATCCGCTTCAGGCCAGTTGGTCGAAACCCGGTGAAAAGGCGACCAAATCCGGTCGCAAATTCACTCCAATTGCAATGCCGATCAACGTTGGTAACGGTCCAGAAGCTGCACCGGCTCCGACGAAGACACCCAACGAAGGTGAGTCCGACGGAGCTCAAAAGGTTGGGGTGGCTCCTGTCGATGTCAGTCAGGCTCTGGAGTCACGAAATCCTCGGATGCGGACTTCCAATCTGGAGAGTCTGGGGGGAAGCACCAGCGCCGAAAACGCGATCAAGCTCGGGCTAGCCTGGCTGGTCCGTCAACAGAAAACCGACGGCCATTGGGAATTGCATCAGGGCTATCCCGATCCGGGTTTCTCTGTGATTCGTACCGACACCGGTGCGACGGCTCTGGCGATGCTCGCGTTGCTGGGACATGGAAATACTCACAAGACTGGCGACCATTCCGAACCCGTGCGGAAAGGGTTGAAATGGCTGCAAGCGATTCAGGATCCGCAAACAGGTGACCTGCATGACCTGCGTCAGGAAGAAGGACGCAACGGTGCCTTCTATGCCCATGCGATGGCCACCATCGTCTTGTGCGAGGCACTCGCGTTGACGGGCGATGACGAAGTGCGTCCGCATGCAGAAAAGGCCGTAAAGTATCTGCTGGCATCACAGCATCCAGACAACGGTGGCTGGAAATATCGTCCGATCTCGAAGTTGATGGTCGGCGATCTTTCTGTGACGGGTTGGGCCCTGATGGCGCTCCATACCGCTCGGATGGCCGGGATCGAGATTCCACAGGATGATTTCGTTCGAGCCTCGGGGTTCTTGGACTCAGTACAGGTGAAGGGGATGTCCCGATACAAGTACGAGCCAACTTCCCCGGACAGCAAAGCCTCACCAGCCCTGACTGCTGAAGCATTGCTCTGTCGGCAGTGGCTTGGCTGGCCCAGATCATTCCCAGAAATGGTCCAGGGGGTGAAGTATGTCACCGCTGATGAAAACCGCCCTGCGTGGGGAGGCGGTCGCCGAAATGTCTATGCGTGGTATTACACGTCGCAAATGCTGCACAACATTGGCGGGCCGGAATGGAAGAAGTGGAACTCAGAGGTTCGCGACGCCATCGTCAAGAATCAGGTGACAGGCGGTTCCGGTAAACCGGGCAGTGACACTCGAGGAAGCTGGCATCCGTTGTCGCCTCCTGGCGATCCCTTCGAACATTCCGAAAAGGGTGGGCGACTTTACATGACCGTGCTGTGCATCCTGATCCTGGAAACCCCGTACCGACATAAGCCTATTTATGCCGACCGGGAAGTCGCACTCAGTCGACCTCAGGAATCGGGCGAGTCTAAGTAGCGCCCGCTGTTGGAAGCGGATGAATTGCCGGGCCGTTGGCCCTCAAGGGGCCCTCAGACGGGGCCTGCACCCAGCCTGAAGAGGCTGGGTTGGGTGAACGGCTGGACCTTTGGTCCGGAAAACGGCACGTCACAGGTTTGAAAGTGTCCTCGTACATCGACGAACGAGGTGGTCAACTTGACCTGCAGTCGCTGGCGATTCAGACCTTTGATGCGTTGTTGCAGGGTCGCGTTGCGGCGGCTTTGGCAAGAATTGTTGATTTGCGGGGTAGTCGCAGCAATCGTTCAGCCCGCGACATCGTGATACTGAAACTCTCTTCTGCTTGGCTCATAGCAAAGGAATGGATGCTGCTCATCATTTTCGTAGCTCATGATGACCGTTCTCCCGAGACTGTCACCGACCAATCGCAGGAAGCCAAGCAACGCGTCGAGTGCTGCCTGCGACGTGACCTCGCAAGGCGAAATGTCGAACTCAATCTCAGTGGTGGTGAAGAAGTGACACGCAACGACGATATCGCCGACCCGAAACAGCAATTCTGGATTGGCAATGGCACGAGTCGTCAATACCTCATCCACGCTGCCCGGCAGTGGCTGCATCGTACCGTCGACTGAGTACTTCAACTCGTAAGTCGATCGCAACACATCGAATAGCGTACGCCAATGTTCGATGGACGTGCCGTTAACGTAGATGTCACGAAGCGCACCGTCTGGCTCGAAGTCTCGTCGGCATTTGTCCCAGCAAATCATAAAGCGTCCTGACGACCAATCTCACTCGCGGCCGTGAGAGTCCCGGTATAGCTGCGTCCATGTAATAGTCGCGAAGCGATTCGTACCACGACGTCAGGAATTCCACGGCACCGTCACGGTCCCAGATTTCCGGATAGATTCCGTTATCGGAAAGCTCGGTTGCGACATATCTCGACCGCAGGCCTCCAATCAACACGCCAACACACTGATCTACATTGAAATGCGAGTCAAGTCGACAGCCATGTTCGACACCAGTTGGTCTGACGTCGTGTGGGCATGGTGATGTACGCTATGTCTGTTGTTGAATTGCCGGGACTTTGGCCCGTCATCATGCCTTCAGTGGTGTTCCGTGGTGGAGAAACAAGTTGGTTCATCCGAAGTTTTTGGGGGAAGGGTTAAGTCGTTGTTGTCATCCAGTCAAGGAGAATTTGGCGTGGTGTAGTGTGAGTATTCTGAATTTGAGATGTTCATAGTTTCTGTAGCCGTATGCTCGTCGCTGCAGAGCGCCAATCTTGTTGTTGATCCCTTCGAT
>CAXBSB010000227.1:0-12159 GCA_963977965.1 uncultured Schlesneria sp. | reverse complement strand
CATGAACGCATCAATCTCGGCAATGGTCGGCGGCAAGCCGGTCAGATCCAGATGCAATCGACGCAGCAGCGTGATCTTGTCCGCTTCCGGCGATGCAGTCAGTCCCGTACCGGCGAGTTTTGCGATGATGAACCGGTCGATCTCATTCCTGATTCGCGAGGTCGATTTCTCCTCAGGCACGGAAGGCAGGACAGGAGCAGTAAAAGCCCAGTGCGACGAGTATTCAGCACCAGATTCAATCCACCGCGTCAGCAGCGTCACCTGTGCGTTTGTGAGCGGCTTGTGCTTTCCCTTCAGAGGTGGCATCCGCAGACTGTCGTCAGTACTGGTGACTCGCTTGATCAGCTCACTGGCATCCGGCTTACCGGGCACGATCGCCACTTTCCCGGACTCAGCAGGCCTGGTCGCAGCAGACCGCAAATCAAGTCGTAACCCACCCTGACGCTCTTTCTCGTCCGGGCCATGGCATGCGAAGCAATTGTCAGCCAGGATCGGTCGAATGTCCCGATCAAACGTGATCGAGTTCACCTTGGAAGGCTCTGCCGCCTGAATCGTGATGCTGGTAACAAGAAACAGCGCCAGGCTGCAGCAGGAAATTCGTGACATCGTGGTGGTCTCCCTCAGTAGCGAACGCGACGAAATGAATCATCCCGAGTTCGCAGACGAGGTTCAACCACAGGCGGCTACCGTTCCAGAGCAATTGCCATTTTTAAGCTGGGCATGAGCGCCGGCCAACCATCAGGAGGCGTTGTGATATGCTGGTGGGCCTGCGCGGCGAAGCGTCACTGGTCCCATCCTACTTTTGTGACGTGCTCACGTCGCGCCATAGTCGATATCGTGTGCGACGATTCGAACCGTGGGCTAGCGCCCAGCGGCTGATGGCGCGACTCGAAATCGAGGTGTTTCCAAACAAACCACTTTCAACGACATGTTTCCACAATCACCCCATCAGCCGGAACGCGCTAGCGTCCGGTTCAATCCGTGTACCACATTCGAAGGTCCTGTTCAGCCCTACTCTGGGTGACGATGTCTCCACCCTACGTTGAAAAAAGCGATTGCCCAGGTCCGTATTCGTTCGAGCATTGCAGAGCCATCCGTTCGAGCGTACAACGAACGCCGTGTGTTGCCGATTTCTCTTTCAGGCACTGAGGCTTGTTGATGACCGATCCGCTGCCGCTGCTTAAAGACCTGGTTTCGATTCCCAGCGTCAATCCGATGGGACGAGATGTTTCGGGGCCCGAGTTCTACGAAGGACGCGTCACCGCGTATCTCGAGAACTACCTGAGTCGTCTGAATGTTCCATTCGAAATCGTCGAACTGGCGTCAGGTCGTGCGAATGTCCTGGCTCGTCTGGATGGCAACAAATCGTCTCGCACGATTCTGCTTGATGCTCACCAGGACACCGTTCCCGTCGATGGGATGACAATCCCGCCATTCGAGCCGACGGAAAAAGAGGGGCGAGTCTATGGACGCGGATCGTGTGACGTCAAAGGGGGGATGGCATCCATGCTGGCCGCCTTTACGCGGTTAGCAACCGAGCGGCCTGCAGGAATGGCCAATGTGGTTCTTTCCTGTTCCTGCGATGAAGAAGCGACCAGTATCGGGATCAATCATCTGGCAGCCAGTTGGACCGGCAAAGCCACGACCTATCGTCTGTGTCCCGAGGGACCCGATGTGGCGATTGTCGCTGAGCCGACGGAGCTGGATATCGTGGTGGCACACCGAGGTGCCACGCGCTGGAAACTACGAACCGCTGGCCGTGCATGCCATAGTTCACGACCGTCAGAAGGAGTCAATGCGATCTACCGGATGGCCCGAGTGCTGCAACTGCTCGAAGAATACGCCGCGTGGCTGCCCGGTTCCCGACCGGCTCATCCCCTGTGTGGTCCGGCAACATTGAGCGTCGGGCTGATCTCAGGTGGTAGCAGCGTGAATGTTGTTCCAGATGGATGTGTGATTGAACTGGATCGGCGAGTCATCCCGGGCGAAGAGAATCTGGCTGTTCAGACCGAGATTGCCAATTACCTGCGCGAGCGTCTCGACTTTGAACTTGTCCACGAAGCCCCCTATTGCACGAGTCCGGCACTCGGTGACGATCTGAATGGCGCACTGGCGCAGCAACTGGGTCAGACGATCTCATCCGTCGTCGGGCCGCGCCAGATTATCGGTGTTCCGTATGGGACTCACGCATCGCGTCTTGCTCGGATCGGCATTCCCTCCGTTGTGTTTGGACCGGGAAATATCGCGCAAGCCCATACCAAAGACGAATGGATCGCGATTGACCAGTTGCGTCAGGCGGCTGACGTTTATTTCCAATTCTGCGCAGCGGGTTAAGCAGCTCGCAGCAAAGTGTTGGCAGTAGCTGAAGTCGTAAGACTTCAGGGTGAACGACCGAACTACGAAAACGGGAAAGACGGAACTCTTACGAGTTCCGCTAACAGCTGGCGGATCATCCCTCATAGAAATCGCTACCGGAGAAGTAGCTGAAGTCGTAAGACTTCAGGATGAACGACCGGATTACGAAAACGGAAAGACAGAACTCTTACGAGTTCTGCTACCAGCTTCGATGGCGGGGCCGACGACCTGTCTACTTGCGAGCTCCCAGGTTCAAATACAGCTTCACGTTGTGCGTCACTCGGCCGCCTGCTACGAGGTCTGGTTTTCCGTCCCCGTTGAAGTCAGCGGCCACGGCATCTTCGACGGCAACGCCACCGTCGTCGATCACGTGCTTGCTCCATTTCCGATTCGCTTCATCATCGCATGAGTAGACATACAGTCCGGGGCCTTTGACGGTTCCCGTTCCGGGTTCCCGATGTCCGATCACAATTTCGTCGGCTCCGTCGCCATCCAGATCCATCGCCCAGACGGCGTGACCTGCCTTTAACGTCTCTTCGATCACAGTCCGCTGCAGGGGGAGTGATCCATCCGGCTTCGTGGTATAGACGGCAATGCTCGTTCCGTGCATCGGTTCTACTGTTGCCAGGAATCGGCCTCCACTTTTGAGTTTGCCGACACGAATCTCGCCCGCACCCTGAGTTTCCGGCTTGTCTCCTGTGGCTCCCTGTCCCAGTTTTGTCTTTTGAAACCCGTCGCCTTTGCGTTCGATCAGGAAGACCCCTTCCTGGCTCGCGGTGATCGTGTCCAGCTTGCCATCGCCATTCCAGTCGACATGGGTATGGTTGTGCATCCGATTCAGAGACTCATCGAGGATCGTCATTCCCCATCGATCAGTTTTGGGCTGAGCGGGAATTTCAAACGCCATCAACCGGATCCCGGCTGGAGCCACACTCCGATTAAGTGGCGAGACGACGAGTTGCGGTTTTCCTTTGCCAAGCACATCCGCAAAACTCATTCGGTGAGTACTCACTTCTTTCGCGATGAAGTGAACAGACCACTTGTCGTCGGGCTTGGCCCCGCGCGTGATCCATTGAATCGAGCCCGTATTCGATTTGATCCAGCCGGCTCCCAGAGCGAAATCGACTCGCCCGTCGCCATCAATATCCGTGGCCGCGATGCAGACATTGTCGAGTTCTGTCTGGTTGTCGATGATGACATGCTTGGTCCAGGTCGGTGCTTCGTACCATTGGACCCGGTCTTCACTGACGGCAACGATATCCAGCTTACCGTCACCATTCACATCCGCACTGGTGACGGCATAGCAGACAACACCGATATTCGGGTCAACAACCTTGGCTTCGAATGCCGGGACGCCTGCGTCTGCTGACCCGCACAGGCAAACCGAAGACAAAAGAAAAGTTGCGAGCCAGCGATATTGTGGCATGATAAACTTTCTGAAGGTCAAGGTGGTAGAATCGGGATTGAATCTGGCGAACGAATGCTACCATCAACGACCGTGAATGGACGAGTGTTCGGCTGCGAATTTGGCCGGTTGTGAAGGAGATTGTCGTGGGAGTGTTCAGCGGATCGCAGTTGTCTTGGAACACTCTGGCGACATTCTGTCGTTCATTGAGCACGATGCTCCATTCCGGTGTCAATATCCTGAAGGCCTTCCAGATCGCGGGCTCGAAGTCACTCGATCCCCAATTGAAACAGGCTTCAAAGCAGATTGTTGAAGATCTTCGCAACGGCAGCCAGGTCGCTGTTGCCATGCGGGAACAGGCAGGTGCTTTTCCTGAACTGATGATCGACCTGGTCGATGTCGCTGAACAGACAGGTTCACTACCAGAAGTCCTGGTCGCGCTGGCGGAACATTATGACAATCTTGTTCGATTGAAGAAGACGTTTCTGAGTGCGATTGCCTGGCCTGTGTTTCAACTGGTCGCAGCGATCTTGATCGTGGCACTGCTGATTCTGATCCTGGGAATGATTGCGGGGGGCTCCAACGAGAAGCCGACAGATATCCTGGGGATAGGATTGATTGGAACTCAGGGAGCGATAATGTGGCTGGCAGGCTGCTTCGGTACAGCGGCGACCTGCTTCATCTTCTATAAGTTGTTGACCAAGGGATTGCAGGGACAGACGTTTGTCCACAAGCTGCTGCTGATGGTGCCAGTTGTCGGGAATTGTCTCAGATCGTTTGCTGTCGCCAGGTTCTCCTGGGCATTTGCACTGACACAACAGTCAGGGATGTCGATTGAACCGAGTCTGGAATCGAGCTTGAAGGCGACGGGAAATGGTGCGTTTATTGCCTCGATTCCACAAACGGTTGGCATGGTTCGCGAGGGGGAAGACCTGGTGACGTCGCTGCTCGCAACGGGCCTTTATCCGCGCGACTATCTGGAACTGGTCCGCGTGGGTGAAGAAACCGGTACCGTTCCCGAAGCGTTGCAACGGGTCAGCCCTCAATTGGAAGACGATGCTCGTCGCAGTCTGTCGGCCATGACCGCATCACTTGCCTGGGTAATCTGGGGCCTGGTCGCCTTCATGATCGTATTCATCATCTTCCGCGTGTTTTCCAACTACGTCGCGCTGCTGAACGAATTCTCCAAGGGGATCTGAGAGAGTCGGCGATTCGCAAATCCCATTTCAGTGGCGTCCTACAGGAATCACACCGCTGCGTCTCCAGAGAGGGAATAAGACGGAACTCTTACGAGTTCCGCTACCATATTCGGAGTTGCGACACGCACTATCGCAGCAGGCGCCCTGCTTTGATGAGGCCGCCCTGCATCACGGCGATGAAGCGTGATCGGTCTTCGAGGATGGAAATGTCGGCCAGGACATCACCATCAACGATCAAGACATCTGCCAGCTTTCCGGCTTCAAGAGTGCCCAGTTCGTGGGCTCGCCCCAGGATTTCGGCTCCGGTCTTCGTCGCACACTTCAGGGTTTCCAGGGGAGTGAATCCGACATGCCTGACGAAGAACGTCAGTTCGCGGGCATAATCACCGTGGGGATTCCAGCCGAATCCATAGTCACCCCCCAGTCCAATCCGTCCCCCGGCTTTCAGGATCCGGCGAGCACTTTCTGTCCCACCGTCGAGTGTCTCCTGATGTCCATCAATCACCGCTTGAGGCAGACCGAACTCCGGGCCTCGCTCGATGCTCGCGAGCTCAAAATAGAGTGCAGGAACAACCGGGACATCCCGTTGCAGGATCAGTTCCAGAGCTTCATCGTCAACAAACGTCCCGTGTTCGATGGCATCATAACCAGCCCGCAAGGCATTCTTGATCCCCTGGGTTGCTCGACAATGTCCAGTAACTTTGAGCCCGTGATTGTGAGCCGTGGCAACAACCGCGTGCATTTCTTCAAACGTCATACAGAGCGTGTGATGATCATTGATGTCGGGTGATGCAGCATCGCCCGTGGGATACGTTTTGACCCATTCCACGCCATCCTTCACCAGCTTGCGAACAGCCGCTCGAGCTTCATCGGGGCCGTTGATCAGCAGGACCAGACCATCCATGCCGATCTTGCGAAAGTCGGGGTTCCAGTCCATCAATCCCCCGACCCCGCAGATCTCGCGCCCGCTCGTTGCCATGCGCGGGCCGGGCATCAGGTCTGACTCGATCGCCTTCTTCAACCAGACATCGATATTGAACAGGCTTCCGCCACTTCGAGCAGACGTATAGCCACATTCGAGAGCCAGCTTGGCGTTGCAGGCAGCCAGCAGCGTGACGTACTCGACGGGATACTTGATATCCAGGTCTTCCAGTGCCGAGACATTAAAATACGTCGGATGAAAGTGAGCTTCGATCAGGCCTGGCATGATGGTGCCGCCATGAGCATCGATCCGCGTCGCCGAGGGATGAACGGGCGGCATCTGGCTGGCGGGACCCGCATACGTGATCTTGCCATCTTCGATCAACAGAGCCCCGTCTGGAACGGCGTTTGCGCCGGTTCCATCGATCAGTTGACCATGCTCGATCACTGTCACTCCAGTGGCAGTCTTCATACGGATTCCCCTCAAGATGCAGGCACCATCCAGACTTCGTCACCGTCGATCCTGATCGTTCGGCGACAGGCAGAACATCGAGCATATCGCAGCGACGTTCGGATGTCAGTCGCGGGATTGTGTTTCACCGGGGCCGTTGTCTTTGAAATTGGGTGGATTCGCCGCGCGGGAGGTTGGAACGTCGAATCTGCTTCGTCCGAACTCTGACGAGTCCGGCTGCGAGCGAAGTGTGACGAGATGACGAGATCTGGCGTTGATCCTTGTTATCAATGTCTTCAACTCCAACGGAGTTGTGTCTTAAAGCCCAGGGTTGCTCACGAAGTGAGCTACCCTGGGTCTGTACGATCCGAACCGTGTACCCCAACGGGCCCAACGGGGTTCTGTCATCATTTTTGACGTAACCCATTCTGGAAATTCCGGTCCATATTCCCGGCCCGATGAGGGCCGGGCTGGGTGAACTTTTGGCCCGTTGGGCCGAAAAGCGTTCCGATTTTGATTGCGACGGAACGTGGCAACCAATATCAGAGTGGTGTTTCTCTGGAACCGGAGTCGTAGACTTCGGGTTTGTTCAAGTCTTCAAGCACCGAACTCTGACGAGTCCGGCCACTTCTTGTCACAAGCGTTTCTCAACGATGCGCGATCGTGGGCCGGAGCTCGAAGCGATCTGGACTCCACCCTGCTTTGGAAAAACGATTGGGCTGTGAGTTCCGCGGTGCTCAGTGGCGGATCTTGCGAGGGACTTCCATCGTTCCCCCGGCCTGCTGGATGCCGCTCGTCAAGGAGGAGGCATACGACATGAACCGCTGTTCGGCACTGGGGATTTCTCGTCGGATTCTGACCGAGAGCTTGCCCGGGGTTCCCGTGGTTCGCAGGTCGTGCAGATACGCGACGAGGATATCGCGAGTCTCGTCGCTGTGATGCAGCAGGAAGTGGACCCAGGCCCAGGCTTCCAAATAATCGGCCTTCTGCATGTCCTCGACTTTTTCGAGTGATTCCAGACGATCGAGATCGGGCTTCCAGCCTTGAGCGAGATTGCTGGCCAGTCGCAGGGCATAGTCGCGATTCAATCCGCGCGGTTGTGACGTAACTTCGAAGTACTCCGCCAATCCCTCATCGAGCCACAGCGGAACATCCATCAGGGTCGCATGCAGGACACCATGCGTGTATTCGTGTCGCAAATCTTCCTGAATCCGTTCTCCCCAGAACGTGTAGACCGCCAGTTCCTTGGATGTGCCAACAAAGTACGCTCGACGCGGAGGCAGCAGTGGATATTTCGTCTGCAGGTACTGGGCGTACCGCAATTCGTCGGAAAAGAGGTAAACAGTCACCGGCTGCTTCTGGACGGGCAGGTTCAATTCGTCGGCGATCTGGTCTCGCAGACCATCCAGATCTCGCAGAACCGGATGATCCTTGGGAAGCTTAAGATCTGTCCGCACCAGAAGATGCTCGTTCTCGATCGCCAGCCCTTTCGGCAGCCCGACGAGAGAAGGAGCCGTGGCGCGACAACCGGCCGAAAACGCCAGAAGTGCTGCCATCAAAAGGAGATAAGCACGCTGACAGGAACCCCGTCCAATGGTCGGGCATCGATCAGCGAGGCGACTCATAAGGTACGGTGATTCCAGCAAGGAAATCCCCAGGAAATTCAAAACGGTACTTGGATTTATGGCTCCCAGGATGGTGCTTGGACCACGACTGGGAAAATCGGCAGACCGCTTCGAAAATCCAGTTCCCCGAAGCGGGTCGGGATTCTTGCAGAAGCGTTTTAGTACGACAAGACCGATCGTCTCAAGTCGTATTCGAAGACGGCAGAATCTAGTGCCCACGCCCTTCGGAAAACCTCATGGCGTGCCACACAGCCGTGACTGGACTGACTTTCAGGTCAGGCCAGCAGTTTCGTCACGACGTTGCCGTGCACATCCGTCAGGCGGAAGTCGCGTCCCTGGAAACGGAACGTCAACTTCGTGTGGTCAAAGCCCAGAAGCTGCATGATCGTGGCGTGCAGGTCATGCACATGAACGCGATCGGTCGTGGCATTGAAGCCGAATTCATCCGACTCCCCGATGGTGATTCCCGGCTTGATACCACCTCCCGCCAGCCACATCGTGAAGGCGTTGGGATGATGATCTCGACCATCACTTCCCCCCTGGACCATTGGCGTGCGTCCAAATTCACCGCCCCAGATGACCAGCGTGTCTTCCAACAGGCCTCGCTGTTTCAGATCTTTCAGCAATGCTGCCGTCGGTTTGTCGGTATCTCCGCAATTCTTCTTCAGATCGTTGACCAGATTCCCATGCTGGTCCCACGCTTCATGAAACAACTGCACAAACCGGACACCTCGTTCGACGAGACGACGCGCCAGCAGGCAGTTGTTTGCGAATGACGACTTGCCAGGCTCGGCACCGTACATCTCCAGCGTCTCCTTGGTCTCTTTATTCAAGTCCATCAGATCCGGGGCACTCGCCTGCATTCGATAGGCCATTTCGAACGAACTGATCCGGGCCGAGATCTCGGGATCGCCCGTCGCTTCGAATCGCAGTTCGTTCAATTGACGAAGTGAGTCGAGCGAATCGCGCTGAATCGCTTCATCAACTCCGCGTGGATTCAGCAGGTACAGAACCGGTTCAGCTCCCGACCGAAACAGAACTCCATTGTTGACGGTTGGCAGGAAGCCGCATCCCCAGTTCGACGAACCCCCGCTGGGCCCTTTCTTCCCCGAACTGAAGACAACAAATCCGGGCAGATCCTGCGATTCACTTCCCAGGCCATACAGAGTCCAAGCCCCCAGGCTGGGGCGTCCGAACTGCTGAGCCCCCGTGTTCATCATGATCTGCCCGGGTGCGTGATTGAAAGCGTCGGTCGCCATCGACTTGACGATCGCAATGTCGTCAACAACGGTCGCCAGATGAGGCAACAGTTCTGACAGTTCCGCGCCCGATTCTCCATGTCTTGCGAATTTGAATTTCGGACCGAGCAGTTTCGAATTCGGGTTGATGAAGGCGGCTCGGTACCCCTTCAACAGATCAGCAGGGGGTAGCTTTCCATCCCACTTCGCCAGTTCCGGCTTGTTATCAAACAGTTCCAGATGCGAAGGAGCTCCGGCCATGAACAGGTAAATCACCCGTTTCGCTTTCGGCAGCAACTGACTCGATCGAGGACTGAGTGCCGACGTAGCTCCACTGGCAGCAAGAGCCCCATCCTGGAACAACGAATAAAGTGCGGCGGAACCGAGTCCGACACCACACTCACGAAAGAACCAGCGGCGAGTGATCTGGCTCGGAGACAGAGACATCGGCAGTTCGGACACTGCGGACGATGGCACAAGTGGACTATCTGCAGGACGCATGGTCATTCCTTCGTAACTGTTTCATCAAGGTTCAACAAGACTCGCGAAACAACCGTCCAGGCGGCCAGTTGAGCCGGAGTCTTTCCTTCCGGAAGCATCGGGGGCTTCGCCGGATCGTTGGCAGCGAGCTGCCATGGGTCGACACCGGGTTGAGTAAAACGAGCCTGCTCCCGTGCCAGCAGATCCAGCAGGATTCTGGTTTCCTGTTCCGTCGGGGGACGAGACACACAACGCCGGAAAGCCCACTTCAACCGGCTCACATCATCCGGGGCTGCCTCTTGCAGTGTTATCAGCGCCAGGTGTCGTGAGCATTCCATGAACAGGGTTTCGTTGAGGGTCGTCAGAGCCTGCAGCGGTGTGTTGGAACGAACACGGCGGACGCACGAAAAGTCTCCGTTGGGGGTATCGAAGTTTGTCAGCATCGGATATGGCGTAGATCGCCGGCGGAACGTGTAGATCGCTCGACGATATCGATCCGGCCCCGTTTCTTCTGACCACGTGAAGGGACCATAACTGGCAGGTGGAACAAATAGGAACGCAGGTGCGGGAGCGAACAGACTCGGACCACCCACTTTAGAATTCAGCAATCCACTCGCCGAAAGCGCAATGTCACGCACGATCTCCCCTTCAACACGCACGCGCGGGGCACGACTGAGCATCCGATTGAACTGATCTTTCGAATACTGATCGGCCGCGATGCGACTCGATTGCCGGTATGTGGCGCTGTTCACGATCAGTCGATGAAGCTGCTTCAAACTCCACCCCTGATCCATAAACTTGACGGAAAGCCAATCGAGCATTTCCGCGTGTGAGGGAAGATCACTTTGAGTCCCCAGGTCCTCGCTCGTCGCCACAATCCCCGTTCCAAAATAGGCCTGCCAGACACGATTGACCATGACTCGAGCCGCCGTCGGACTGCGTCGGTCGACAATCCATCGAGCCAGCGTCAGTCGGCTGGATGGTTTGCCAGCTTCACCTGGATCGAGTGTATGCAGGAAGGACGGAACGCCGGGCGTTACGGATTTGTCCGGCTTCAGGAAGTCACCACGTACAAGCATTCGCGTATCACGTGGCTCGTCGCGTGCCATCAGGGTGAGGGTGGTTGACCCTGCTGGCCATTGCTGCCAGAGAGCTTCGATCTGATCGTTGGCCTCTTTAAAATCGGCAACCGTTGTGCGCCAGTAGGAAAAGACCGCCGCGGTTTGTGAGTCGGTCCGTTGTTCGCGTGGGATCGACAGTATTTCGCGAACCTGACGCGGAAGCGGGTCGGCTGCGGGATTCGGTGAACTGGTCACGGAAATCCGGAATCGGCCGAGGTTGTTATTCATGTTGTCATCACTGTTCCAACCGCCGTGCATCTGACGAAGGTTGATACTCAGTTGAGTCCCTTGAGCGTGACCGAACGGCTTTTCGGCCGTGAAAACGGCATTACGAGGCTGATTGCGGCGGCCGGGACCTTGATCAATTCCCCACGCCGTTTCGTCCTTGCCATCGATGGCATAGTCGATGGAACCTGTGACGCGTTTCTTGTCGGTCTTGTCGTAGAAATTCGGTTCCAGATCACGTTCGGGATTGGAATAGTCGGCAGTGGCGGCCGTGAACTTCACCTTCTCTTTCACCGGAGCCGAACCTTCGGCCCTTACTGCGGGTTCGATTTCGACAGCGAACTCAGTCAACGCACAGGTTCCCTTGAATGAGCGGCCCGGCCCGTTGCAGGGAAGGTTGGGATCATTCAACAGTTCCAGGCGGAAGCCCGTGATGTTCTGCAGGTCTGTGGTCCCTCGCAGGCTGGTCGAATACTTCGTCGGGGCATATCCCTGCGCGAGAATCGAGTGGTCCCCCATGTCGATATAGCGTTGTCCGTTGTCGCCAGCATTCTCCAGTTGCAGTTCGGTCCACTTCGGTTGTCCCTGGCTGACCGAATCTTCCCAAGCGGCCATTCGTTCTCGCCAATCCGGCGCTCGTCGCTTCAGGTCCGTTTCGATGTCGGCCATCTTCTGGCGAAGCACGCCTGCCTGCGTCTGTTCTTCCGGATAGTAGACGACACGTTGAGCCTCATGGTCGTTATTCAGGAACGCGAAGAGGCGATAGTACTCTTCCTGCGTCATCGGATCGTATTTGTGCGAATGACACTGAGCACACTGAATCGTCAGACCGAGAAACGTCTTTCCAATCGCGTCCATTCGATCGAACATGGCGTCCATACGGAACTGTTCCGGGTCGACACCACCTTCTTCGTTGAGCATCGAGTTTCTCAGGAACCCCGTTGCGACAATCTGGTCCTGAGTCGCATTCGGTAACAGGTCTCCGGCCAGTTGCTCGATGACAAACTGGTTGTAAGGAAGGTCCTTGTTCAGAGCATTGATCACGTAGTCCCGATAGAAGGCAACCTGTCGTGACTTATCCTTTTCGAAACCATCGGAGTCTGCATAGCGAGCGGCGTCGAGCCAGTGGCGGCCCCATT
>CAXBSB010000226.1:0-12171 GCA_963977965.1 uncultured Schlesneria sp. | reverse complement strand
GGCTCAGGGCAAAGCTGCCGAAGCGCTGAAGGATGCGGGCAAGAAACTGGATCAGGCGATTGCTCAAGCCGCCGCCGATCAAGCAAAGGCGTTGGCTCAGCAAGCAATGGACACGGAAAAACTCGCAGATCAGGTTGCGAATGCTGACCCGGCCGCCGCGGAAGCGATTGATGCAGCAGCGGCAGCAGCCGAAATGGGGGCCGAAGCGGCCAATTCGCCGCAGCAGATGGATGCCGCAAAGTCGACTGCCGAGGCCGCTCTTGAACATGCGGCTGCCGACCTGGCTGCGAAGGAACAGGAAGTAAAACGCGATCAGGCCATCGCCGAATCGATCGCCAATCTGGCGACCGAGCAACAAGGGGCGGCCGAAGCAATTGCTCAGCAGGCAGGTAATCTGGAACAGATGGCTGCCGAAAATCAGGGCATGCCACCGACTGCCGCTCAACAGTCGGCAGCTCAGAAGCTGAACGCAGCCCAGGCTCAGTTTGCGGATGCACAGCAGGCGACGGGTCAGGGAGCGGTCGAACTTTCGGGGCAGACAGAAGTGGCCAACCAGCCATTACGAGATGCCCTGGAACTCGCCTCACAGCTTCCAGATCTTGGCCCCATGGGTGAGATGCTTGCCGATGCAGGTCAACCACTTCCTGCTGATGGTCAACCAATGCCGGCTGAGGGGCAGCCAGCCGAGGGACAACCTGCGGAAGGTCAGCCAGCCGGTGAAGGGCAACCAATGCCGGGTGAAGGCCAGCCAGCAGGACAACCTCAGGGGACTCCGGGACAGCCGAAGAATCCATCAGGCCTCGGAACAGGATTCGTACCGCAATCGCCACAGTTGACGGCTCAGATGATGGCAGGTGCTCAGGCTCAACTCGCAGCACAGCAGGCCATGGCACAGGCTCCGCCGCAAGGTCAACCGACCGGCCAGCCTGCTCAACCGGGGCAGCCAGGTCAGCCAACCCCGACTCCAGCTCAAGAGGGTCAGCCGACTCAGGCACAGCCATCGAACTCGACACAACTCGCCAAGAAGGATGGCCAGGCGACGACCAATCAGAAGGTCAAAGATGGTCCAGTTCAGAAGCAACCGGAAGGAACCGATGCGGGGGACAGTAAGTCCAACAAGGGACGCGAGAAGGAAGAAAGCGTGCTGGCTCGCCAACTGAAGGACGAAGCATGGTTCGCCAAACTTCCTCCAGAACTTCGCAAGTCCATTCGAGCGGGTGCCGGTCAGAAGCCGCCACGCGCCTACGAAGACCGTTTGAAAAAGTACTTTGAGAGCGTCGATTGATGCTCGTTGAAATGCCATCCGAAATCGAAAGCGATTTCGGATGGCATGCTGATGCTGCGATGAATAACACCCGTTCAGCCAAAGGTTGAACTTCAACACTCCAGACTATTTCGAGACACCCGCCCATGACGACTGAAAATCTTTCTCCCGACGAAGTCGCCGCCGTGCAGAAGTGCGAGCAGGCCTATAACAAGCTGCGCGATGAACTGGCGAAGGTCATCGTCGGTCAGAACGAAGTGATCGAGCAGGTCCTGATTGCGATTTTCGCACGTGGTCATGCACTGCTGGAAGGGGTCCCCGGTCTCGCAAAGACACTGCTGGTCAGTTCGCTGGCTCAGGCATTGCACCTCAGTTTCAAACGAATCCAGTTCACTCCTGACCTGATGCCCAGCGACGTCACAGGGACGGACGTGATTCAGGAAAACGTCGAAACTCACAATCGTGAATACAAGTTTCTGCCGGGGCCACTGTTTGCCAACATGATCCTGGCGGACGAAATCAACCGAACCCCGCCCAAGACACAGGCGGCCATGCTGGAAGCCATGCAGGAACGCCAGGTGTCGGCGGGTGGAAAGATCCACAAGCTTCCCGATCCGTTCTTCGTCCTGGCGACCCAGAACCCGCTCGAGCAGGAAGGAACCTATCCTCTTCCCGAAGCTCAACTCGATCGGTTCCTGCTGCATATTCGAGTCGATTATCCAACCGCCGCAGACGAATGGGAAATCGCACGTCGAGTGACCAGTGGTCAGATGGGGAATATCTCCACGACGATGCATGGTGACGACATCACCACGTATCAAAAGCTGGTCCACAAAGTCCCCGTCAGTGATCAGGTCCTGGGATACGCTCATGCCCTGGTACGAGCCTCGCGGCCTGGTGCGGCGGAAGCTCCTGACTTCGTCAACAAATGGGTCAACTGGGGTGCCGGTCCCCGCGGAGTTCTGACTCTCGTGACTTGTGCCAAGGCCCGAGCCATCCTGTACGGTCGTTATCACGCTACCGTCGGTGACGTGCAGGCCGTTGCCAAGGGCGCACTTCGTCACCGTATTGCCCCGAACTACGCGGCTCAGGCCGCCGACGTCAACAGCGAGAAACTCATCGGCATGCTGATGGAAAAGCTTCCCGCAGACAAGAAATACGTTCAGCCTGCCTGATGAGTGCGACCGCGATGAAACGACAGATCACGTAGTGCTTGCTTGCGGTGGCCCTGATCTTTCGAATGTCCAGACAAAGAAAACAGACAAATGACCACGTCCGTATTGTCACGTTATTTGAATCCCGAAGTCCTCAGCCGAGTTGCTGATCGACCGGTGGAACCGCGCGGACTGGTCGTTGGCAACCTGGCGGGGGCTCACAAGTCTCCGTTGTCTGGTTTCGCAGTGGAATTCGCAGGACATCGCGACTACATCGTCGGCGATGACCCGCGTCACATCGACTGGAGGCTGTACTACAAGCGTGATCGGCTGTCGATCAAGCAGTATGAAATGGAGACCAACTTCGTCTGCCACCTGCTGATCGATGTCAGCGCTTCCATGCGGTATGGTGACGATCTGCAGCAGAAGATGCTCTACGCAGCACAAGCCGCCACGACGTTGGGGTATTCCATCGTTCGCCAGAACGACAAAGTTTCCCTGGCGACGTTTGATGACAAGGTGCGAGGTTACGTTCCGCCTGGAAATTCGCTCGCCCAGATCCACCGGATGACTCATCATCTGGATGAGATCGATCCGGTTGAAAAGACGAAAATGGCCGACTGTCTGACCGAGTTGACAGGCCGCATGGGCCGTCGAGAAATCGTGATGATTTTCAGTGATTTCTTTACGGACCTGGACGCATTGGAAGCGGCCCTTCAGCGCATGAAATACAACCGGCATGAAGTCGTGTTATTCCATGTGCTGCACCATCACGAGCGATCGTTTGAATTCGAAGGTATGGTAAAGTTCCTGGGCTTGGAAGAAATCAGCGAATACCTGACACAGACCGAGGATATCCGGCAAGGCTACCTCGAATGCGTGAAACGGTATGAGACCGCGTTTGATGACATGTGCCGACGCAATGCGATCGAGCGAATTGTGATCGACACCAGTCACAACCTCGGCGACGATCTTGTCGACTACCTCAATCAACGAACTCGAGTTCGAGTACGGTAGTAGCGGACTCTATGGCTTTGCCTGTGATTTGATTCGACCTTCTTCCGTAATCGGCTGTCTTCGCGTCGAACGTGGAGGCTACTATGACAGAATGGGTCGAATCAGTTCTCCGTGGACATCGGTCAAACGATAGTGCCGTCCCTGGAATTTGAACGTCAACTGGTGGTGGTCGATTCCCAAGCAGTGCAGAATCGTCGCGTTCAGGTCGTGGACATGAACAGGATCGCGAGCGATGTTGTAGCTATAGTCGTCCGTCTCGCCATGCGTCATGCCTCCCTTGATCCCGCCCCCCGCCATCCAGATCGTGAAGCAGCGCGGATGATGATCTCGGCCGTAGTTCGTCGTCGAAAGAGTTCCCTGGCAATAGACGGTACGGCCGAACTCACCGCTCCAGACGATCAGAGTGTCATCGAGTAGCCCACGTTGTTTCAGGTCGCGAATCAGGGCCGCACAGGGTTGATCGATGTCGCGTGCCTGACCGGGGATCTGCATGGGAAGATTCGTATGCTGATCCCATCCCATGTGAAACAGTTGAATAAATCGAACTCCACGCTCAGCCAGTCGCCGGGCCAACAGGCAGTTTGCGGCAAAAGTCCCCGGCTTGCGGGAATCAGGGCCATAAAGTTCGAATGTCGCTGCTGTTTCCTTGGAAACATCCGCCAATTCAGGGACAGATGTCTGCATCCTGTAGGCGAGTTCGTACTGCGCGATGCGAGTTTCGATTTCGGGGTCACCGATCCGTTCCAGTTGCAGCCGGTTCAGGGCCGCCTGATCATCGAGCATGTCGCGTCGCAGATCTGCTCCAATTCCTGGCGGGTTGGAAAGATAAAGGACGGGATCACCCCCACTGCGCAACTTGACCCCCTGATGCCTCGACGGAAGAAAGCCCGAACCCCAAAGTCGATCGTATAGCGGCTGGTCATTGGGGCGGCCAGACCCGCGCGACAGCATTACGACGAATGCCGGAAGATCTTTATTCTCGGAACCAAGTCCGTAGGACAGCCACGAACCGAGACTGGGACGTCCTGCCAGTTGAGCCCCGGTTGTCAGAAACGTCACAGCGGGGTCGTGATTGATCGCTTCCGTGTGAAGCGACTTGATGAAACAGAGATCATCGGCGACACCCCCGAGATGCGGCAGTAGTTCACTGAGCGTCGCGCCACTCTTTCCATGCTGAGAAAACTTGTACATCGATGGGACGACGGGAAACTTTTCCTGCCCCGCGGTCATATTCGTCAGACGCTGGCCGCGCCGAATCGATTCCGGCAGATCTTCTCCTCGCCGCTTTTCGAGTTCAGGCTTGTGGTCGAATAGTTCGATCTGCGAAGGAGCGCCTGACTGGAACAGGAAGATGACTCGCTTGGCCTTCGGAGCCAGCGGTAATCCGGCTGGAAGAGCAGTGCCGGGCTTTGCGGCGGATTGCGAATCGGCTGCCAGCAGTGACCCCAGTGCGGTCAGTCCCAGTGAACCACCACCCACGCCGCTCAGGAACGCGCGACGTGAAAGGCCTTGTATGACAGTCTTGAAGTTTCTGTGCATGAAAGGATTACCGATGCTGTTCAAGTCGAACGAACGAGGTTACCAGTCGATGGTCTAAGGTTTGGCGACAAATTCATCAAGGTTGTAGATCAGGCTTGTCGTTGCAGTAAACGCCGCCAACTCTGTCGGTACCAGTGAATTGTCATACGGGATTTCCCCAAGTTTCAATAGTTTTTCCGCATCGACTTTTCGCGATTCATACGCCTGACGTCGGCGTTCAAATCCATCGACCAGTAATTTCAATTCGTGCTCTGAAGGCTCTCGCGAAAGAATCTGGCGGAAGGTCCATGCCAGGCGCGACGGAGCTGACGCTCCCCCCTCTTTCATGGCCTTCTCGGCGAGAACTCGGGCGGCTTCGATATAGGTCACATCATTCATCAGGTTCAGTGCCTGCAATGGCGTGTTGGTGCGCGGAAGGCTGACTCGGCAGGCTTCTCGAGGGGATGCATCGAAAATCGCCAGCGAAGGGGGCGGAACTGTTCGTCTGCGATACGTGTAGACTCCACGTCGGTACAGGTTCGGACCGTGATCCTGAACATAGATCGAGAACGGTCCGGGAACCGCATCGGCACTCAGTTCTTCCCACAATCCCTGTGGCTGGTACGGTTTCACACTGGGGCCACCAACGTTCTCGACCAGCAGATTGCTCGTTGCCAGGATCGAATCACGGATCGCTTCGGCAGGAAGTCGGAACCGTGGGCCACGGGCTAACCAGCGATTGTCCGGGTCACGAGCCAGCACCGCCGGAGACGTCTGTGACGACTGCCGATACGTGGCCGAGGTGACGATCTGACGCATCGTTCGCTTCAGATCCCATCGACCGTGTGATCGCAATGTTCCGGCCACGCGGTCAGTATGAAAGCCACTGAACTCAAGAGCGAGCCAGTCAAGCAGTTCGGGGTGACTGGGAGCCTCACCCTGAGTTCCAAAGTCTTCCGCAGTCTTGACGATCCCCACACCAAACAGTGACTGCCACAATCTGTTGACGGTCACACGTGCCGTCAAAGGGTTCTCAGGAGCGACCAGCCAGCGAGCCAGGTCGAGGCGATTCAGACGCCGACCAGCTTCCGACTTGATCGTCGCGGCGGTAATTGCCACGGGGATGGCAGCTTCAACCTGTTCTCCAGGCTTGTCGTATTCGCCACGTTTCAGCATGTGAGTCGGTCGAGGAATTCGATCCTGCATGACCATCGTAGTAGGAATCGTTGCCAGGTATGCCGCGTATCGCTTGCGAGCGTCGAGTAGCTTCTGGCGTGCTGCCCGGTGCGAATCGGGAGCATGTTCGGCGAGGTAGAACTCACGGAATTTCTGACGACCCGCAGCACTGATCGTACTGTCACTCCATCGAGATGCGATCTGTGAGATGGAGTCTCCCGCAGCCAGTGACTGCGCCGCCTCATCCGTCAGGTGTCCACGATAACAACGCAGTTCGTCAATCAGCCCGATAAATGGTGCAGCACTCCCTCGCCCGCCAACTCCCAAGGGCAGCTTGACGCGAAACGGATTGCTGAGCAGATCTGTGATGACTGTCGTTTCAGCAATCTCACCGTTGATACGAAGAGTCACACCTCGAGCAGCACTGGAACCATCGTACGTGACCAGCAGGTGGGACCATTGATCTGCAGGGATTGGCAACTTTGTTTCAATACGGATCAGGTCATCGAGGATCCGTCCCGAGAAGAGTACCTGCAGCCGTCCATTGGCTTCTCGTCGCAGTTCATAGCCGCGCGAAGAATTGTCGTGATCCATTCGAGCCAGGATCGTCATCGCGGATGTACCGGCGGGTTTGACCCAGACCGAAATGGCAAACGATTCCTCTTCGCCGAAGTCACCCCCTTCGAGCGTCTCTATCCAGCCAGACCCGTCAAACGACATCGACGAGCCGATCCGCCCCGCGACGGGTTTTCCTGCCGAAGCAGGCTTCCAGGTCAATGGTTGGTTTACGAGGCCCTCAGGTGATGCTTTAGATCGGACACCGACACCAGCCTGTTCGTCGAACGAAATATGAGTGTCCAGACTATCGGTGAAACTCCAATCAGAGACCGATTTCCTGCGAATGGTATCCGCCAGTGACTTCATCCCGGCATCCACATCAGGCGACACGGCCAGCCAGGCCTTTTCAGCAGACTGTCGATCGAGATCGAGAGTTGTCAGTTGCCGTTGCTGGTCTGCCGTCGGCGCAGGTAGATAAGGCATTGAATTGTCGTTGCGGATGTACTTTCCCGGCTCAGGGACCTGATTGAAAAAGGCGAAGAGTTGATAGAACTCACGCTGATTGATCGGATCGTATTTGTGATCATGGCAACGAGCGCAACCGATGGTCAGACCGAGCCAGACCGTTCCTGTGGTTTCTACTCGATCGACGACATACTCAATCCGGAATTCTTCGGGAATGATCCCCCCTTCCGCGTTCCCTCGATGGTTTCGATTGAATCCGGTCGCAATCAGACGTGCATTTGCAATCGCAGCGTTGGACCGTGACTGCTCTTCAACGAGATCCCCTGCCAACTGATCGATCGTGAACTCATCGAACGGCTGATTTTGATTGAAGGCGTCAATAACCCAGTCTCGCCAGCGCCACATGAAACGTGGACCGTCCGTCTGATATCCATTCGTGTCTGCATATCGAGCGGCATCGAGCCACTGAATCGCCATCCGTTCACCGTAGCGTGGTGAAGCGAGCAGACGATCGACAACCTTTTCAAACGCATCGGGCGATTTGTCTGCAACAAATTCGTCAACTTCGGCAGGCGTCGGTGGCAGGCCCGTCAGGTCAAAGCAGACTCGCCGCAAGAGCGTGACTCTGTCTGCTTCCACAGCGGCAGACATACCTTCCGTGTCGAGGCGGGCGCGGATGAAAGTGTCGATCGGATTACGGGCCGAGCTTGCTTGTCGTGTCGAAGGGAGCGCGGAGGATCGAGGCGGCAGGAATGACCAGTGAGCCTGATATTCTGCCCCCTCATCGATCCATCGTTTCAATAATTGAATCTCTGCAGGTGTCAGTTTCAGGTTGGAATCGGCCGGAGGCATCTGCAGGTCAACGTCCGAAGTTGAAACTCTGCGAATCAGCTCACTTGCCACCGATTTGCCTGGAACGATCGCCGCATTGTCGTCTCGTACAGCAATCGCTGCTTCACGACGATCAAGTCGCAGATCCCCCTTCCGCTTGGCGGAATCGGGGCCATGACAGATAAAGCATTTGTCAGAAAGGATTGGACGGATGTCGCGATTGAACTCAACCTTTTCAGCGGCCAGCACTGAATTCGCTATTACGAATGAAATGGCGCAGATCGCCATGATGCGCACGGCATACGAAGTCAATTCATTCATCAGGAAATGTCCGTGTTGAACGGAAGCCGCCTGAGAAGCGGCAAAAATACTCTCTTGCAGCACAGGCGGGGAGGCAGGCTCGTAGCGGATCAATTGCGTCGTGCTTTTCACACGACCGTCATCCATTCATCGAGAGTTGGGGCGCGGGTCCCGCGCCCCAACGTCGCGATGATTCAATTCAACTATTTCGGCATCGGCAGGACGATCAATGCGTTTTCAGCAAACGTCGCTGAACCGTCTTTGCCGTTGATCTTGTACTGAACTCGCAATTGCTTCACGACGCCAGGAGCAGGATCACCACCGAACGATTCGTTGTAGGTTGCCATGGGCAGCGAAACCAGTTGTACCTCAGCCGCCTGCTTTTGCAGAACACCGGTGACGTCTTTTTGAGTCGCTCCGGCACCGTACTCGGCTTTGACGATTTCCAGCTTCACTTTACCCAGGCCTCCCTTGGCAAGCAGTTCGGCAACTTCAGGCCCCTTGGTACCGAGTTTCTGCGTGATTGCCATCACGACCTGAGTCCCTTCATCCTTCAATTCGGGGACTTCCTGATTCAAGGTCAGGGCGATCTTCAAGCCGTCGAGGCTGGGGAACTTCTTGACGATGTCAAACACCAGTTTCTTGTCAGCAGGTGTTTTCGCAGCTTCCAGAATCTTGTGGCACATCGCAATTCGTTCAGGTTCCGGCATGATGAACTGGCGGGCAATTCGAACATAACCCCGGAACGCTCGCGTCTTGTATTTTTCATCGGGAGCCGTAGTAATCAGTTCATACAACACAGGTGCCGCATCGATAGTCGGCCATTCCCCCAGCAATCGGCTGCTGGCATCCTGCAGATCGGCATCCGTGCTTTTGGCACTGGCTGCGACCGTTTTCAGGGCGTTCTTACCACCGACAGCGGAAAGGATCTCCAGCAGTACCACCTGCGTCGGAGCGTCTGCTTTGGCGAACACAGCAATCAATTCTGAGGCACACGCTTCCGCATCCGGCATGCGGACACACGCCGTCTTCAGTGCCTTTTCAGCGACAACCGCTTCGTCGTCATCACTAGCCGACAGGAACGGCGCGATCAACACACCGAGATCTTTCTGTGGAATGGTTTCTCCCAGGGCCACCAGAGCCGCCTGGCGCACCTTGGTATCCGAATTGCTCAGCGCCTTTTTCAATTCTGCTGTCGCAACGATACGTCGCTGTCCAATGACATTGATCACGAATGGATAAAGGGGACCTTGGGAATTGCTCAGACGAGCCACAATCGCGTCGTTGACCTTCGCCCCTGGGAGCTCTCCCAGCGCTTGCCTGGCTGCGTTGACAAGTTCCGCATCCTTGTCGACACCGAGCTGCAGCAGCGGGGTCACGCACGAGTCGTTTCCGACTTTACTCAACGCAGTAATTGCGGCCAGTCGCACAGGTTTCGGGCCTTCGACTGCGGTTTCAATGATAGCAGACAAAACGACGGTTTCCTGGCGGTCGGCCATCGCATTGATCAGGAATGGGGCTCGTTCCGGTGTCGACTTTTTCAATTCAGAGGCCAGAGCCTTATCAATCGCGTTGCCGGGAAATTCACGAGCGGTACTCAGGCCAATCTGGAACAAGCCACGGTCGTTGGATTTCAGTTGTGTCAGCAGCAATTCAATTCCCGCTTCAGGCTTACGGGCCAGAATCGCACCGCGTGTCGCTTCCAGTGTCCGCTGACGATGAACGTCTGCCTTGCGAACCTGATCGTAAAGCGCCACCGCATCGTCGGACTTCTTTGCCGCTATAGCGTGTTCCGCACACAGGATCATCCCTTCGGCAATGGCCGGACGAACGTCTGCAGGTGCAGTTGCGAGGAGTGGAGAGAGTCCTTTGGCAGCCGCAGCGTTACCAATGCGACCGAGGGCTACGGCAGCGGCAGACGCTACTTCGGCATCAGGATCATTCAGGCGAGCGATCAGCAGATCCACCGCAGCGGCGTCACGACGGACTCCGATGGAATTGAGAGTCCCCACCAGCAGCAGCCCTGTAATTGAGTTGGTTGCCTGACGCAGTGCGGCGTCCGCTTCTGGACCGGGAATCACTTCCAGGGCGATACGTGCCCAGGATGAAAGCTGCGGGTTTTCAAGCAGGCGAGCCAGATCTGGAACAGCATTCGCCGTCCCGTGAACAGCCAGATGTTTGCAGGCCAGAGCCTTTTCCGCCGCTGGAGCCTCAGACCGAAGTAGAGCGATCAGCTCTTTTTCTTTTTCTGGATTGGGGCCTTCGGCCTGCAGAGTGGAGCTGAATGAAAGACAAACAAGCAGTGCGAAAGCACTGATCGTGAAAACAGGAAGTCGCATGATGTTAATCCGAATGGTGAATGAACAAGTAGAACAACGAGTCAGCAGCATCGACGTTTCAGACGTGCGAACAGCAGTCTGCCATTACAGTCGCCATGGTTCGCGAAGGGCTTCGGAACGCAGGCGATTGGCTTGCTCGTCGTTGACGAATTCATTCGTCTTGTTGTCGAACTTGATCTGGCGATTCAGATAGAGGGCGATGTTGGCGGCATGGCAGGCAATGTGTGCATTGCAGGCCGCGTCGGCATTTCCCTTCGGCTGGCTGCGAGTCTTCACGCAATCAAGGAAGTCACGCACATGGAATGTGGCGGGATACCCCCCAATTTCCTCAACCGTACGTCCGGCCAGGAGCGTTGGTGAACTGAGCACCAGTTTTCCGCTGTCCCCTGTTTCGACCCACCCCGTTTCACCTTCAAAACGAACTGGACAGGAACCCAGGGGAATCCAACCCTGTTCGCGATAGATCAGTTCGACACCGTTCTCATACCGCGCAACAAGTTGCCCATCTTTCGGAGCGTTGTACTCGACAGGTGGAGGGACATCTCCCACAGCCCATTGACAGAGATCGACGCAGTGGGAACCCCATTCGAGCACGCCACCGCCGACCAGGCCGCCACCCTTTTCAAAGTTGAAACCATCCAGTTGCTTTGCATTAAAGGGACGCCAGGCCGCTGGGCCGAGGTACATGTTCCAGTCGACAACATCCTTGTTTGGCTCCGTTTCGGGAATCAGCCAGCCACTCGTCATCGCCTGCATCCCGGCAGGATGAGCGAAAACCTTGGTCAACTTGCCAAGTTTTCCTGTGCGAGCGAGTTCACAGGCGAAAGCAAAGTGAGGCAGGTTGCGTCGCTGAGTTCCTGCCTGGAAGACGCGACCGGTACGACGCATGGTCTCGGCAAGAATCAGGCTTTGAGCGATGTTCTTCGTACACGGCTTTTCGCAGTACATATCCTTGCCTGCCTTGGCAGCGTTCATCGCGGCTGTGGCATGCCAGTTCGGACCGGTGGCAATCAGAACCGCGTCGATGTCTTTGCGATCGAGCAGATCACGGAAGTCGCGAACCATGTCACAGTTTGTATTGCCATAGCGCGAATCGACCATCTTTTTGACGGCGACCCGACGTGCCTCTTTGACGTCGCAGACCGATACGAACTGAACATCCTTCTGTTCCAGGAAGCAGCCGAGGTCATAGGTTCCACGATTACCGATCCCGATCCCGCCGACAATGACTCGCTCACTGGGGGCCGTAAAGCCATCAAGCCCGAGCGCTGAACTGGGGATAATCTGCGGAGCCATCACAGCACCGCCGAGAGTGGCAGCAGACTTTAAAAATTGACGCCGTGGAACCTTGATGGACATAAGCGTGCTCCTGATCGCGAGAACCGCTGAAAATGAAGACCCGGACACTTTGCGGGCAAACGGTGAGAATATCGAGTGCCGTCGACACATGAAAGGGAATTTACGTGTCACTCCAGGGCCATTGGGAAATAGGACTTGACCGAGGTGCGTAGAATTGGAGGAGTTTGCAGGGGAGATTGGTTTTTTCAAG
>CAXBSB010000225.1:0-12186 GCA_963977965.1 uncultured Schlesneria sp. | reverse complement strand
GATCACTTCACCGTCGGCATTCGTACAGAAAACCTTGTCGAAGGCTCGGACCAGAGAACTGGAATAGTTGCCGCCCAATCGTTCACGCCAGTGGATCTTTCCGGACTGAAGATCAACACACGTGGCAATCCCTCCGTCCGAAACCATGAAGACCAGGTCACCTCGCACGACAGAAGTCGGAACATACGGAGCCTGTCCTTCGATCTTGTAGGCCAGTTTGGGCTGCTTGCCGTCACATTGAGCGGCCACCAGATAATTGCCGCCCCCGCCAGAACCGTTGCTGCCGAAAATCAGATCCCCTTTCACCATGGGTGAGCTGACAGTTCGTTTGTCGAAGAAGGCCTCAGACCACAGCGGAGAACCTGACATCGGGTCCAGAGCAAACATGCCGTCGCCCGTGTTGGTGCAGACCAGTTGTTCTGCTCCCGAGGCTGGTGCGAAGATGACCGGGACAGAATAGCTAGTGTTCACGGCGTTACGAGGGGTTTTCCAGCGATTGGCTCCCGTGGCACGATCAAACGCCATCATGAATGACGGAGGGGGTGGCCCTTCTTTGCTCTCCTGCGAATTCGACAGAATCACCAGATCCTTGTACAGGATCGGCGACGTTCCGAAACCGTGCTGGCTGGACCAGGTTCCCAGATCTCGCGTCCAGACGGTATCGCCTGCATGAGTCATCGCGGTCAGCGTAATCGACTTGGGAGCGGCCCAGGCAAAGTAGACGTGCTTGTCATCCACAGCGGCAGACGACGAAGCGTAACTGCTCTGCTTATGCAATTGATGCTTTTGGGACGGGAATGACTTCTGCCACAGCTTCTTGCCGGTTTTGGCATCGAAACAAAGGGTGTGCCGAGTGGCATCGTCAGGATTGGCACTCAGGATAAACAGCTTGTCGCCCCACAGAACCGGGGACGAATGGCCAATACCGGGAACTTCGACGTTGAAGTTGACTTGCTTGTCAGTCCACTTTGCCGGAACTGATCGAGCTTCGCTTTCGCCAGATCCATTCGGGCCGCGGAATCGAGTCCACTCCTGAGCCGACGCAGTCCACGTCGACGAGAGCAATGTAATGGCACACAGCAACCACGCACTGGACTGACATCGAATCATCGCCGGTTCCCCTTTTAGTTCTCAATCGAGTTTTCGAAACCTCTGGGCACTGGCCCACAGTCCTCACCGGATCCAAGGTACGGTCCGGCGGATTGATCTCACGAAGCAACGGATCTGCCAACTCACTCGCCGATAGTTTCACTCATTGCATCTGCTGAGCAAACCGATCGACCAGGAAAATCGATCCATGACTCTAGACAATCGACCGCGACTTAGCCACGGTGGAAGGAGTGAACAGCCTTTTTGAAACTGGGCACGAGGTGTTCGAGACCAGTGACGATTCGGCACGCGGGCGATTGGAACATCGAATCTGTGTCGTCCGAACTCTGACGAGTCGGGCTACGAACGACGATTGGCAACAATCTCGTCCAAAGCGTAGCCGGAGTCGTAAGACTTCGATTTGCATTCCGCATTGCGTCCACACTCTCCATTCCGATCGAACGGGACGCTAGCCAGCCTGTTGATTTGATTTACTTTGGTATTGTGAAGTAGGTTTTCCCCTACCGCCATTATCCGTGTCATCCGTGAAATCCGTGGTTAGAATCTGACCACGGATTTCACGGATGACACGGATAATCACAAGAACGAGCGATGCCAGAGTCATCGAGAAAAACGTCCGGTTTTGCTATCGGAACCCATTAAGTAAGACTCGGCTGCTGGAGCGTTCCGGCTGATGCCCTGAGTGTCGCACACGTGCTGATTGGCCGTTCTTGCGAAACCCGCACAATCGTAAGATTACTTCCGAACAGGCAATTCTGGACCCTGTATGGTCTTCCAGGAGGGTGAATCCTTGGGAAACGCAAATACCAGAACATCTTGTTTGAAGAGTTTCCGGTAAACGGGAGACATCTGATGACCCCAAGATGTCACAACGATAGCAGCATCCTTGTCCGTATCACCTAACTGCTTGCGAGCAACTGAAACGGAAACTTCCTTTCCGTCCCCTCCGTAGATCACAACACCCTTCAGTGACACCGGGTATGTTGATCGAACGTTGTACAGCGGTCCACCCGGCCCCTTGGGACTGGCAGGCTGAATAAAAATTGTTCGATATTCGACGAGCAATAGATTCTCATCTTTATCAATGCGCGAAGCGATCAAGATCTCAGGAGGATTACCGGGTGTCACATCCTTTTGCAAATCGTCGGCATCCGCGCTCAATACCAGAATCGCGATCAGAAGCAGTTTTTCAGCGATCATTTACGACCTCCTTCCTCAAGGCAACCAGGAATTATTGCTCGGTTACGAGTCACCTTCTCAGGTTCACTCGTTCAGCGCATGGATCGTGTTGTGAATCAAGCCATTCACCGGTTCGCCTGCAGCCCCGATCAGCTTGTATTCGATCGACATGCACCATGTCGGCTGCAGATCAGGAAGTTCAATCACCACAGTGCGACGATCCTCACTCAATTTGACGGACTTGATCGTTAACGTCTTCTCGTCAAAGTGCTTTGAACCGTAGTTCGCAGACCGTTGCAATGACCATGTCCGAACGACATACCGGCTGGCATCGGTCGCAGCTTCTGGCTTCAGATCTCCGCTGAAGGTCAACTCCATCCTTTGTTGACGAGCCGAAAGTCCGATCGGCAGGTGCATCGGCTGACCAGTGGCCCTGATCCGATAGAATCCGCCGGGCTGCGTTGCATTACCTGCCCAGGCAAACATTCCGCACGTGTAGAGTTGCCCATCTTCAGGATGAAACCGGCCTCGCATGATTCCTGTCGGGAAAACAGGCAACGGCAATTCGCACATCCCCCCCTGCACAATCACCGAGTTCGCATCGCCAGGCCGCTTGACCTTTTCGAACGGGACGACAAACACTTTTCCATAGCCATACGACAAGTTCAGCAGCGAGCCCTTGAGCGGCCCCCACGCGTCTCCGGTCACCCAGAGCAATTCTGCCGGTGATCGATCAAACGCATTCGTAATCCAGCACAGCGGCGGTTCCATCGCGCTGTCCGACGAATCGGTCACGTCGTGATAGCCAAACATGTTTCCATAAAACCGGGGCTTCTCCCCTGCCTTGGCTGGTGTGACCCAGTTGATCCGGTTCTTTGGGTTCCAGAACCCTTCCTGATCGGTCACCACAAACGACCCGTCGGGGTTCAGACAAACCCCGTTTGCCGCTCGGAATCCTGTCGCGAGGATATCCGTTTGCGTTCCATCCTTGCTGACTCGCAGCAATGTTCCATGATGAGGGATAATGGCCGCCAGTGCATGACGCCCCGACTTCGCATAATATAAATTCCCTTCCCGATCCGTCTGCAACCCCATCGCGAATTCGTGGAAGTGCTCTGTCACCTGATGGTCATTGTTGAAGCATTCGACGACATCAATCTCGCCATCGTTATTGAAATCCCGCAGCAGAGCGAGCTGGTCTCGGCACGTCACATAGATCCGCCCTTCCACAATCTTCAGACCCAGCGGCTGAAACAGGCCGTTGGCAATTCGCTGCCAGGTCAGTTGCGCCTTTTTCCCCGCCCCCTTGTTCTTCAAACCGCTGACAATCCAGACATCACCGTCCCACGAGCAGACTGCCATCCGGTCACCATCCGCGAAAAAATCAAATCCGGTCAATCGAAGCTGAGCAAACCAGGGATTGTTCGTCGGAACTGAAAGGATGTCGACGGCAAACGGTCCTGAGTCTGGACCAACGACAACATCTGTCTTCAGTTCCTCCGTCCATCGTCGCGGGCCACCTCGAGTGAGTGCTGAGAGATCCAGTGGGGGCTGAGTCACGAGCGACGCGAGGCTCTCAGCATCCATCGCTTCTTCCCGCGACCTCGACATAGAAAGGACAAACTTCAGCGGATCAGGCCCGGCAGGGATCTTCAGAATCAATGATCCACCGTCACCAGTCAGCCACTCCGCACCAGGCACCAGCGGCGACAGCCCTGCGGCAATTCGAGCTTTTGAGTCTTCCTGCAGAGACGGCCCGAATCCACCCGCCAGCTTGCCATCGTGTCCTTTACCCGTTTCATCCCGAATCACATCTGCCGACAGAGAGTCGAGCTTCCAGTGAGCCAGCAGTGCATCCCCTTTGAACTGCGCAACCTTAACAATTTCCTCTTCTGACAGATGACTTTGAATGAAGCGCACGTCAGCCAGTTGTCCAACAAAGAACGTTGGATCAGGAAAGTCGGGCGACGTGAAACCCAGCCGGATCGCTTGCTTGTCAACCTTCCCCTTAGGCTTCAGCCTCCCCTGCCCGTCCAGCTTTCCATCCACGTAGAACCGCACGTCTCCAGTCTGATGCTGCCAGGTCATCGCAACATCGTGCCAGCGGTCGTCCGCGATATTGGCCTTTCCGGCAACCGCTCCGACCCAGCCGATATCAAACGCCAGTCGTCCACCTCGAATAAAGAACGACTTCCCATCGGGAGCCCACTTGCCTTCAACAGGCGCCTGACACAAAATCGTGCCTCCGGCCTTCGTCCTGATACGAGCGGTGATCGAGTAGTCTTTGGTCGTCAGATCAAAATCGTCGGGCTTCTTAACAGCGATTCGCGATTTCCCGCTGAACGAGGGTGGCACAGGTGCAGAGGCCTCAGCGGATTTGGATGCGGCGAGCATTGCAATCGGGTTCGCACCGCGATCTGCAGCATCGACGGCAATCTGTTCCAGTTTCGCATTCTTCGATGGATGAGTTGCCACCTTGAGCAACATCGGACGTGTACGTGGCGCGATCTGAAAGGTTCGAGTGAAAACCGGCGCACCGTCAGACACTGACGTAGCGTCACCTTTCACAGTGGCCTGACTGCCGGCAACGACTCCTGGCATTTCCAGCACGTTCACCGTTCCCACGGAGTAAGACAGGATCACCTGGTCTCCGTATTGATAGAGACCACGGTACTGCCCCCATTCCCGAGGGAGCGGCCCGTATCGTCGTTGATCACGACCAACCAGCCGCACATCCTCGAATGAACCGGTTTCTGGATGTCCCCAACCTGGTCCATTCAGATTGGCGAATTGGACGATGCCTGCCACGCGCGGATGGATCTGATGACGACCGTCGAAATTGATCCCGTGCCAGTCAATAAAGTTGGGAACATCGGGTGACGCTTTTCCACGGGTGCTCTCACTGCTCCAGGCCGTCGCGATACGAAGCGTATCGTGATCGAAGACCATCCAGTGCTTCCCGCGTGAGACACCACCGGGACCTGGGTCCAGTCGAGTCGCAATCCCCTTGTAAGCGAAATTCGATGCATCGGTACCTGTCTCGTACGTCCCGATCAGGTACGGGCCATAGTTCATCGACGACCACGGCTCGACATTGGAAGGAGCGGGACCGCGCGTGGTTCCTTTGGGCAGACTTGCCACATAGCCCGCATCAATCATCGCATACTGCGTCGGGTTGTGAGGCTTCAGATACGTTTCACGAATGTAGTGAATGACGTCGTACTTCTGCTGAGGAACCATCCAGGTCTGCGGCGCCATCAGGCCGAAACCATGTGTCAGCGTCTGATACATCCGATAAGGATCGTGCCCATTTTTGAATTTGCCCTCAGCAAACTTCAGCGATGTCGGCAGTGAACCGGGCTGGTCCTTCGTACCATGACAGTTGATGCACAACCGGTTGTAGATCGCTTCACCACGCTGAAACGATTTCGCATCCAGATCTCGCAGCATTCCAGCGTGATCGATCTGCTTCTCGTACTCGGGCAAGACAAACGTGAACAGCGAAGGAGGCGGCTGTAACTGCCGAGCTCGAACGGCTCCCCCTTCGGCAATTTCAATCAGATAACGAGCCAGATCCAGGAACTGCTGGCGATTGGCGAGAACGTTCACCTGCCCTGCTGGCATGATCGAAGTCTTGCTGTTCGTCCGCTCTTCAATATCCGAGTTGGAAATGGAAACCGTTTCACCGATGCGAGCGACATCGCGCAGCACCAGTTTGTCGGCCGTCTCTTCCACAAACAGGCCAGTGACAGTCTTGCCATCGTTCAGAGAAACAACGATCGGCTCAAACCCTTTACGCAAGACCTTTGAGGGTTCAAGAACGGATTCCACGATCGACTCGGCGGATGTATTCGGCTCTGGCCGAGTCAGATCCGGCCCAAGAAACCGTTCGGCCGATTTCAGTGGATCCGAGTTCCCGTCACTCGTCGCATTCGAAGCCCCCTGCCCGACCGAATGGCATTTCGCACAAGCGAGAAACGGCTGATGAAAGACAATCGCCCCGCGCTGAGGATCTCCCTCCTTGCGAGCCGCAGCAACGAGCCCCTTCACCCCTTCAGCAGTCAATTGATCCTGCAGCGACGACACCTGCCCCCAGACCGAGGAACTCATCAGCAACAACACAACAACAGACGCGAAACGATCCATGGAAACACCGATGATCAAGGCGGATGACTGACAAAACATGCATCCGAAGTCTAACGCACGGCGAACCACTTCGAAACTTCGTCGTGTAAGTCGGGGAACAGTATTCGGGCCACGGCCACGATGACCGCGGTTCCCCCATTCGCATCAGGGATTGAAGTCAATCACGTGGTACTAGATTCCGGTTCTCTTTCAGTACGTTGCATCGTGACAATCAAAACCAGACAAAAGGATGGTAGTCAAATGGATTCCTCTCCCTTTGCGTCTTTGCGCCTTTGCGTGAAACTTTGTTTTCTTTATACGAAACTCCGTCTGGAAGAGCGTGGCGCAGGTTGATGACGCATGAATCGTTCATGACGTGAACGAAGAGGAGCTCACGCAAAGACGGGAAGACGCAAAGGAAAGAAGTGGATTCAAACGCGTTGTGTGGCGCATCGACGATCACGACTGGATACTTCTAGGCCACTTTCCAGGCAACACGGTTCATGGCGATTCCTCGAAACCGTTGGCAATGCGGTTGACACGTTCCTTCGTCAGATCGCTACCAAAGGTTACGGATATCGACTTGATCGAAGCGGGTTACGAGAAAATCTCCGATTACAGAGACGCCAGAGCTTTCGACTGCTCGCTCCTTGGCCTTTTTTGCGACCTTGCGCGCGTCGTCATCGCATGAAACTATCACGAGAAGCCTCGACAGATGTAACGACCCTACGGACGGAACGAAGCAAGAGTTGCTCTGGGCGTGCCGGCAACAAAACTCACGTTGGCCGTTCCAGCCGTGGCGTTACTTTGCGTTACGGAAAGAGCAATTCGAATTGGGTCACTCGGCGAATCAATTCAGCGAGTGAAGTCACCTGTAACTTCTTCATCACAGAAGCACGACGCATTTCGACCGCACGTTCGGAAATATCCAGCCGTGAGGCAATTACTTTGTTGGCTGCACCTTCAAGCAGCATGTTCAGCGTCTCACGCTCTTTTTCCGTCAGTTCTGCCATCCCGCAGGCGAATTCTTCCCACGCCGAAACGGACGCTCGTCGTTCGCTGTCGTGGGCCAGTGCTCGCTGGATTCGTTCCAGCATCAGGTGAGCATTGAATGGCTTTTCGATGAATTCGGCGACGCCCGACTGAAGGGCACGGATCGCCATAGGGACATCCGCATACGCCGTCATTAAGATCACGGGCAAGTGACTTCCCGCTGCGGCCAGATGCTCAAACAAATCCAGGCCACTCATGTCAGGCATTCGGACATCGCAAACCAGGCAGCCCGGTTGCCACGTCTGAAATTCAGTAAGAAACGCGCCTGCCGACCCATAGGCCTTGGTCACGATTCCGAGCGACTTCAGCAGGTACTCAAGCGACTCGCGCATGTCGGGGTCGTCGTCAACGATGAAGACCGTGGGAACTGCATCAGGCATGGAAGGCTGGCTCCCGAAGTTCCTCATGCGGAATTTCTGGCATCGCCGGAAGAAGCGGCAACGTAAAGCGGAAGATGGCTCCACCATCGCTGCCTGATTCTGCCCAGATCCGACCACCGTGTGCTTCGACGATTCCGCGAGCGATTGCCAGTCCCATACCTGTTCCATCTTCGCGACTGGTGATGAATGGCTCAAACCACGATTCCGCGCCATTCACTGGAATCCCCGGGCCAGTATCCGCAACGGACAATTCCAGATCCCCATCGGCGGTTTGCCCTGCCATAATTCGAACGCGCCGCCGATATATCTCCACGTGCTCAACTGCCGCGAAGGCGTTCTGAATCAGGTTGATCAAAACCTGCTGAATCTGGATCCCATCGACAGAAATCATTGGCAGCTCAGCGGCAATCTGTGTTTCCAGCATGATCCCGCGCCGACGCGCCACGGGACGTGACAACTCTTCGACTTCGTGAACCAGATCTGGAATCGATTCCTCTTCGATCCGATGAGGACTCAAGCGAGCAAAATCGCGAGTGCGCCGAATGATCTCGGCACCTCGATGAGCGGAGCGAAGGATCTTCTGCAGCGGCTCTTTCAGTTCCGTCGGATCGATCGGCGGTCTGGAAAGCCGCGCCAGACAACCTTCCGCATAGTTGGCAATCGCCCCCAGTGGCTGATTCATCTCATGAGCAAGCGCGGTCGCCATTGTTCCCATCGTTTTCAACCGGTCAGCATGGTTCAGTTGTTCCATCAACCGACGGCTGCGTTGTTCCATCTCATTTCTGGCAGTGATGTCGGTGACCACCAGCAACAGGCCTTGCGGTTGCCCCGCAGAATCCGAAAGTCGTTGAGGTGAAGCCATCGTCTCGACGAGGAAGCCTTCCAGGTGCTGCAATCGCAGGTCGACGGGCTTGATATCCAGTGGAGAGGCAACCAGCATCTCGCTGAAATGACGTCTATCGGGATCTGCAATAACAACTGAAGCCGGCTTGCCAATCAAATCGCCGAGCGCAAATCCCAACATGGCCCCGAACCGTCGATTGGCAAACGTGATCATCCCCGACAGATCAAACACAACCAGGCCATCGGTCATCGATTCCACGAGCCGCTCGTACTGCATCTCTGACAATTCGATTTCGCGTCCGACCAACTGCACAGCAGGACGAACGACCGTCATCTGCACGACAATCTGAAGTACAACGATGACAGCCATGATGATCAGACCAAGCCATTGAAGTTCACGAACCTCCATTCGCGTATCATGCTCGTAGAGGCCGACAATGGCATGCATCCGAGAGAGGAATTCCGGCTCATGCTCCATCAGCGCGGCTAATGCGGCTCGATCCGCATGTCCACTTGCCTCAATCAGCAGTCGATCAGCCGCTGTGGCCATGGCTTGAAAGTGGCTTTCCAATTCATCGAAGCGTTCGTTGAGACCCGACTGGCCGCGGCGGGAAGCCCGGATCTCTTCACGTAGCTTCTGATGGGCCGTTCTCCACTCCTCAAGCGTCTGACGGAGTGCACTACGATGGAGTTCTCGATCCGTCGTATTCTCTGCAATCGACAAAGCAAGTGCCGACTTAGCGAGTGCCTGGGATAGCATCCGTTGTCGTCCCGCGATGTTAATTGCAGGAACGTCTGAGATGAGCTGATTCAGCGCAGGCTGCAACATCCATTGATGCAGGACGATCATCGCGGCCACCAGACCGATGGCGCACCACGAGCGTCGGTCGAGTCGCCTGGCGGGGTTCTCTCGATCAGTCGAGATCTTGGGATAAACGTCGATAGGCAGCACGATTGAACTCAGAACTAAAAATGGACAGACCTTCTGGGATCCGCGCCGACTTATCGGATTCCCGCAAACTGCGTTCCCAAGCTGTCGAAATCCTTGACGACACATTCGCCGGATCTTCACCAGAGCAAGTGCTTCATCAAACTCAGGCAACGAATCAAGACTTCTGATGCCGTGTAATTTCTACTGAAATGGATCTGACACTTCGTATTCACCTGTTTGTGCCTGCATGCAAATGCGGCAAGCATCTGCCACGAATGCGTGCAGAGTCGCATGGGATCCAGTTGTCCGGTCCATCATTTCGCCGCGGCGCAAACCGTCGCTCGATTCGGCTTGAATCGTGACTCATGGACCACCAGGTAGATGTTTGACGGCCCTTACGTCATCGCTGAAACACATTGAAAACAGGGGCACTTCACCTGATGCCATTAGTTTTGCTGCGATATCCAGAACCCCTCGGTTTGCCATCAACAACATCACATCCCATCCCAAATCACGATTGCGCCCTTCCACAGCGAGCCCTTCCTGCGCCCGAAGTTTCCTGATCTGCACCTGCAATCCAGGCACAACGGGGCGCGATGTTTGCGGTTGACGGATCCAGAAGTGGATCAGCCCGACACAGGCTGATGCCGCTGGTCTCTTACAGGAATCAACCCATGATTGCTCAATCGCTGTCGCCAGATCGTCAGACAATTGTTGTCGTTGGCAACGGGATGGTCGGACATCGCTTCTGTGAGCGACTGGTGGAGCGCGATGTGAATCAACACTTTCACATCGTAACGTTCTGCGAAGAACCACGAGCCGCCTATGACCGCGTCGGCCTCAGCAAGTACTTCACGCATCGCGACGCAAAGCAATTGATGCTCGCCGATCCTGACTGGTACTCGCAGCATAACATCCAGTTACATGTTGGTGACAAAGTCGATCGAATCGAACGCTTTGATCATCAGGTCCATTCACGACAAGGTCGAGTCCTGGATTACGATGTTCTGGTGATGGCCACTGGATCCGCGCCATTTGTGCCGCCGACGCCCGGGATAGATCTTCCTGGAGTGTTTGTCTATCGAACGATAGAAGACCTTGATCAGATGCTGGCCTGGGGCACTCAGTGTCGTCGAGCGGCGGTGATTGGTGGCGGTCTGTTGGGTCTGGAAGCCGCCAAAGCCGTCATTGACATGGGCCTGCAGACACATGTCATCGAATTCGCACCACGACTGATGCCACGGCAGCTCGATGAACGCGGATCTAATGTCTTGATCAGCAAGATCGAGTCTCTTGGTGCCAAGGTCCACTTGAACAAAAGTGCCAGGCAAATCGTCGGTACCGATCGTGTCACCGCAATACAGTTCGTTGACGGCTCAGAACTGGAAGTCGACATGATCGTGGTCTCTGCGGGAATCCGCCCGCGTGATGAACTGGCCCGTGATTGTGGACTGGACCTGGGACCGCGCGGCGGAGTAGTCGTCAATGATTCGCTATTGACTAGCGATCCTGACATCTATGCCATCGGAGAAGTCGCACTTCATCGCGGCATGATCTACGGTCTGGTCGCGCCCGGCTACGAAATGGCAGATATTCTTGCGGCAAATCTGACGGGAGACAGTCGCGAGTTTCGTGGGGCCGACCTTTCGACCAAGTTGAAACTGATGGGTGTCGACGTCGCTTCGTTTGGTCAGTACGAGGCCGATGCCTCCGTCGCAAAGTCATTGACCTTCGAAGACCCGCTGGCCGGTGTCTACAAAAAACTGCTCGTCACTTCCGATGGCCAGCATCTGCTCGGAGGAATGCTGGTGGGTGATGCCAGTGATTTCACCCGCTTGCTGTCACTCTGCCGCAGCGGCAAACCACTGCCTGGCCCGGCCTCGCAGTTGATCTTCGGCAATGCGCCTGCGGGGGCGGCAAATCCTCAGACGCTCGATGACGATTGCCAGGTCTGCTCATGTAATAACGTGACAAAGCAGGCGATTTGTCAGGCGATTCAGGCCGGGGTAACGAATCTGGGTGAATTGAAGAAATGCACGAAGGCGGGAACGGGCTGCGGTGGTTGCCTTCCGCTGGTGAGTGACATTTTGAACGAAGAGCTTAAACGGGCAGGACACAAAGTCGATCGATCACTTTGCGAACATTTTGCCTTCAGTCGTCAGGAACTGTTTCAGATCGTCAAAGTCAAACAGTACCGGACGTTTGCTGAACTGATTCGCACCCACGGCCGTGGTCACGGCTGCGAAATCTGCAAGCCGACAGTCGCTTCGATCCTGGCCAGTCTGTGGAACGAGCAGATCCTCGAACGTGACCACGCAACCCTGCAGGACTCCAACGATCGGTTCCTGGCCAACATTCAGCGCGGCGGAACATATTCGGTCGTCCCGCGCGTGCCTGGCGGAGAGATCACTCCTGACAAGCTGATTGCGCTCGGTGTTGTCGCAAGAAAGTACGGCCTGTACACCAAGATCACAGGCGGACAGCGAGTTGATCTGTTTGGAGCCCCCGCACACGAATTGCCCAACATCTGGAGCGAACTGATTGATGCCGGCTTCGAAAGCGGAC
>CAXBSB010000224.1:0-12318 GCA_963977965.1 uncultured Schlesneria sp. | reverse complement strand
TAGCCGGATGCGGGAAATCTGCACGTCCGGTTTGGAGGGAGGGGCGTCTCAACCAATGGGACGTCCCTACCCCTATCAATGTGCCTGCGATCATCGCTGGATGTGATGTGGAGAAAACTCGCGCGTCAATGTACGAGTTACAGTGAATTGAAAAAGTCCCAAGACAGACCGTACCGTGATTTCAGAATCTGCCGATTTGTGGTAGAAACTCAACGAATGACGGATCAAAACCAAAGAGTGCGAATGTCAATGATATTGACGTAGCCAAGCTTTTTGGCGACCGCAGCGTCACTGGCGGCGAAACCGGCCGCCAGTGGCACCCGAATGCCGTTCTCCTGACGTATGATTCTGTGCGTACATCGAGGAATCGACAGTGCCACCCGGCGAGATAAACATGTCCGACGAGTTGTCTCCGTGTGACACAAATCTTGAGTTGATCGCGAGCATCTTCGCGCGGCCGCGGATGTACTGCGATGGCGTCACGATGTTTCAAGATATTATCATGTTCGTGCAAGGCGTCTGGTGCGGACTCAAGCCTCCACATGGTTCAGGTACAATCCCTGGGTTGACTGAGTACCTGTCATCAGAATTCAACGTCTCGCCTGACCAGCCTTGGACCAGGATTTTACTTTCGCAATTCGGACATCTGCCATTGTTTGACGCATGCGATTCCGTAGGTAAGATCCTGGGTAACTGGCGGCAAAACACTGCCTGACGAAGCGTTCACCCGACCGGGCCGCCATTCTGGTTTCACGCGACACCATGCCGTTCGAGGTGGCCCAGCAGGTGAACGAAGTCGTTAGAGGATTCTTGCCTCGCATGACTACTCGCCACAAGATTTCGTTCGTGGTGTTTGCAGTTCTTGCTGTGCCGCTGGCGTTGTTCTTTGGCTACTACTTCGCCTACGAACCTCTAAAGTTTCATCGCGTAATTGCGCGAATTGAGTCCGCCAGGACACCAGAAGAGGAACGCGAGGCGTTTGCTCTGGCGGGTCGCTGTGGTCGCATTTGGGAGTTGAATCGACTGCGCCCGGACGAGTTGCCCGACAGGGCACGTCACCTCACTGGTGATTGGGTGCTTGAGCTGGAGTGGTTGGAGTCGTCACCGTGGACCGGACAGCCTTATCGAGCGTATCGTCGAGTCCTCGACACAAACAACATCGAGAGTTTATACGGGCGTCATGAAAAGTGAGGCGTCTGACCGTGCGCTGCAGCGAACCGGTCCGGGCGTCGCGGTTACAGTCGCAGGGTCACGTGAGTCGGTTCGCTGAGCTTGGGGCGTCAGGCAAAGGAGGACGCGCGGTGGGAGTTTCACTGTTTGACCGAAAGACCGATGACATCGTCTTCGATGTCAACTTCTGGCACTACCGGGCCATCGTAGAGGCCGTCCGCTCGCTTCGGGTGCTACCCGAGGCGACGGTCGATGCTCTGCATAAGTCGTGGCAGGAGACTGGCCTGACTTCCGATGAGGCCCGACTCGTCGCTGCTGCCATTCGCAGTCGTCTGCTGCCGACGCTCGCTGAGGGCGAACGACTGTTGCTCGACGGTCGGCGGACGACCGAACCTGACGACGGCACGTTCTACCGCGACCCGGCCGACCAACACAAAAACTACAGCACCGACCGCCGCGTTCTGGAGGAGTTCGCCAGATGCTGCGAGACGTGCAACGGGTTCTCGGTCTGCTGAGCAAGGCACGCCAGACGAGACGCTGCACCTCGCTGTTACGTATGGCTGGGACTGGACCAACGGGAAGCCCCGGTTGAAAGTCGATCGCCATTGATTGCAAGAGCGGTGTGCGCAAACGCGGGTTTCGCGAAATTGCTCCAACCCGGGCTACCGACGCGTTCGCAACGCCGACTCGACATTCCCGGGCCAACTGACCGCGGTGGCCTCACGACTTTTCAAGGTTCAACGTCTCACCAGCCGCTGCGGGTGGCGACCATTGGTTTTCTCGGATGAAGTTCCACTGGTAACATCTGGTACCATGTTTTTCCGACAACGCTATCGAAAGAATTACGGGACGTGACACGACGCGAAGCGTAATTTGGATGGGATCAAGAACGGTACTGGCCTGCTTACGGAAGATTTGAATATGCAGAATCAACAAATAGCGGCTCTCTTTGAAGAACTCGCCGACCTGCTTGAGATTCAAGGGGCAAACGCGTTTCGCGTGCGGGCCTACCGGAATGCAGCGCGGACACTCGAAAGTCTCTCGGAATCGGCGGAAGAGATCATCGCGTCATCTGATCGCAGCCTGACCGATCTGGAAGGGATTGGTAAGGATCTTGCCGCAAAAATTGAAGCGATCGTGAAGACCGGTACATTGCAGCAACTCGATGAATTGCGAACTCAGATTCCCGTCGGTGTATCGGAAATGCTGAGGATTCCGGGCCTGGGTCCCAAAAAGGTCGCAGCGTTATTTCATGAACTGGGCGTCACGACGCTCGCCGATTTGAAAGTTGCCTGTGAATCAGGCCGCGTCGCTGAACTGAAAGGGTTCGGTAAAAAAACAGCTCAAACCATCATCGAAGGGATTCAGCATGCGCAGGAAGCAGGGCAACGCGTACTGATTTCGATCGCCAGTGCATCGGCCGAAGAGATCGTGGCCGATTTGCGTCAGCTTGCCTCCGTGACGCAAGTTTCAATTGCAGGAAGCTGCCGGCGGCGAAAAGAAACGTGTGGTGATCTGGATGTCCTGGCCATTTCATCCAATTCCGCGGAAGTGATGGATCGCCTGGCGGCTCATCCCCTCGTCGAAAAGGTGCTGGCGCGTGGCGAAACCAAGCAGCGAGTCCGGCTGCGCAGCCGGATTGAAATGGACCTGAGAGTGGTTGCTGCCGAATCGTATGGGGCTGCGATGCAGTACTTCACGGGTTCGAAGGAACACAACATCGTGATTCGTCGCAGGGCTCAGGAACGTGGCCTGAAGGTGAACGAGTACGGCGTTTACCGTGGAGACGAAAATGTGGCAGGAGAGACCGAAGAACAGGTTTATGCCGCGGTCGGCCTTCCTTGGATTCCGCCTGAACTGCGAGAAAATCGCGGTGAAATTGAATTGGCCGAAAAAGGTCAATTGCCTCAGTTGATTGAGGTTGCAGATATTCAGGGCGACCTGCATATGCATACGACCGCAACGGATGGTGCCGCCACGATTCTCGAAATGGCCGAAGCCGCGAAAGCTCGAGGGCTGAAATACATCGCCATCACGGATCACTCAAAGCGAGTGACCATGGCAAATGGTCTTGATGCGACACGCCTGAGACAGCACTGGCGGGACATTGAAGTGGCACGTGGCAAGATTTCGGGAATTGAGATTCTGCGCGGGATCGAATGCGACATTCTCGAAGATGCAACCATGGACCTCGATGATGAAGTGCTCAGCGAAGCGGACTGGGTGATTGCTGTGCTGCACTATGGATTGAAGCAGCCTCGTGAACAGATCATGCAGCGACTGTTAAATGCGATCTCGAACCCGAACGTCGATGTGATTGGGCATCCTTCCGGGCGATTGATCGGCAGTCGTCCTGCTGCCGATATCGACTATTCGACATTCCTGAGGGCCGCAGCCGACCACGGTGTGATGCTGGAGATCAATGCAAGTCCGACCCGCCTCGATCTGGATGACATTCAGGCCGCCGCTGCAAAAGACCTGGGTATTCCGATTGTGATTGACACCGATTCGCATTCGACGAATGGATTCGAATCCTTGGTCTATGGCGTAGGGCAAGCGCGCCGGGCCGGACTGACCCGGAACGACGTTGCGAATGCAAAGCCGTGGTCTGAGTTTCAAAAGCTGCTGCACCGTCGGTAGGGTTGGGACGCCACACTGATGTTGAATGCGATCGAGTTCGCGCGTTTGCGTTGTGTGACAAAGGCCATCAGCCGGTACGCGCTAGCGTCCGGTTGCGAGAGTTGATGCGGATTCCATGCGAAAAAGAAGGCGAACTGGACGCTAGCGCGTACCGGCTGATCGGTCTATTGCAACCCGTGGCTGGCACAAAAGCAGTACCAGTCTAGTCGCATCCCCGTCGCGGCATTTTCAAAGTAGGTTCACGCCGGGGTGAGAGACACGTCACGTTCCAGCAGAACAACGGAAGTATCGTCGTGGCGACCAGATCCTTCTGTGTAGGCCTCGGAGTCGTCAAACAGCGATTGCAGAGCCTCTTGAACGGTGGCTCCTGATCGTGAATCCAGCGTTCGAATGATTCCATCGACACCGAATTCGCCCGTCTTCGTTGGTTTGTTGTCCGGAAACGCTTCTTGCAATCCGTCGGTATAAAAGAGCAAACGGTATTTTTCGGGCAATTTGTAGGTGAACGTGTCGTATTCGATGTCAGGATAAATCGCCAGCGGTAACCCGGCAGCGGTGTCGACTTCCACAGCTTGAATCTCGTTCGTGACCATGTTTTGAACGAGAGGAATCGGATGACCTGCCGATGTCCATTGCAATTCGTTGGTGTCGAGCTGCAGTAATCCGTAGCAGAGGGTGATGAAGCCACCTTCTTCGTTTACCACGGAATGCTGGCAGAGCTGATTGTTAATTTCCTGGACGAATTCGGCAGTGTTCTTATATCTCTGGGTTCGGATCATTCGAACCAGAGTATGCATGACCATGATCGACATGGCGGCTTTCATTCCATGTCCCGAGGCATCGCCGACCAGGAGAACGATGTGATTGTCGCCAAGCGTAAAAACATCGTAGTAATCGCCACCTGCCATCGTGACCACTCGTCCACCAGCGACTCGGATCTGCGAAGGCTCGTACCGAGCGACAATTGTACATCCTTCAGGGGCATCGATCTGGGCGGGGATCATCGATTCCTGAAGTTTACGAACGGACTGAACTTCTTCCCGAAGTTTTTCCGCAACCTGCTGATCGCGCATCGCCCGAACTGCCTCGACGGCACTTTCTAGGACCGCCAGCAGCATGAACATGTAGTCACCCTGCTCATCTCGAATGGCATAGGCACTCATACCATTCGTCATGAAACGGACAACTCGATAAACGTCACCCGTCTGACAGGCACCGACGATCGGAAGGTCGGGCCAGTTCCGCTTGATCTTTTTGAACGTTTCGAATCCCGTCTCGACATCGGGAAGCGTGATCGAGAGAAACAGGACATCCCATGGAGTTTCGGAATCGAGCTTGGATGCTAACTCGTCGCCCCCTAGAGCAACGGTCACCTCGTGATCACCGATTCCCAAATACATTCCGAGCAGATCTGCCTGCTCAGGATTGTCCCATCCCACCAGAATTCGCATCGAAAAATCTCCAGCACCGCAGTCCGACAGGAATATGTACGATGTGCATCAAACAGCGGCTGTAACCAGGCGATTCGCAATCAAACTGGATTGGTTCTGCAAAACAGACTTCGCGACGGGGTGTACGGCAAGCCGTGGACTGAATGTCTGTTTCCAGTAATGCCCGTGAAACCCTGATTGGGGAATCAACAGGGGAGTCTGGGCATGAAATGAAGAACCACCAGACCGTTAGTCTGTCCAATTCCTATGCAGGCTGCAACCGATGTGAACATGCTTTAACATGCTTTGATGCGTTCGGTTGGTATCTTCGATTTCGATAGCACTGAGGCAAATGGGCGAACTGCGTTCCGAGGAACATTCTTTCGTGCCCAAAGAATGCATACCTCGTCGCGTGACAGCGGTGAACGGTCTTGGCAGAATTGCCCCGATCCATTCTGAGGCAGATCATTTCAAAAAACTGCCGTTGCATTTCACAACAACACTTCTCGTCAATCTTGAGGTGAACGGTATGGCAAAGGTGAAGGCGAAGAAAGAGGCTGCGGCCGATGCTGCGAATGCTGCAGGCGATGGCATTTCCTGGATTCCCGCCGAGAAGGAATATTCACTGGCGTTGCTCGGCGGAAAAGTCGTCGGGCGAAATCCGAAGGGAGCGAAGCTGGCCAGCGTTCCGCCGTGGCTGAAGGAAACCGAACTGGCTCAGCAACTGACCAGTCTTCGCGACTGGCTCGATGAACACGAAAAGCAGTGTGTGGCTTCGATCGAACTCTGGATGCTGCGTTCGTTGCCCGTGCCACGCGATGTTCTCGCCGCTGTCTGGCCCGATACCGCCTGGCAATCGGTGCTGACGAACTCCGTCGTCTGCGCAGTGAAGAATGGTGAGATCAGCCAGAGTGAAGCTGGGTTCCTGCGTCACGTTGACGAAAAGAAAGGCGTTGGAGTTGTCGATCTGGATGGTGAGACGCAGTGGTTGAAAGTGGATGCGATCGCGATTCCGCATCCGATCTTGCTGGCCGAGTTAAATGACTTCCGGCAGTTGACGATTGAACTGGGAATCCAGCAGTCGCTCGATCAACTGTTTCGGCAAACGTGGGCTCCCACGAAGGAACAGTCTGCGACGAGCAGCATCAACGATTTCAGCAATGGGAAGTTCGCTCAGTTGAATCACGTTCTGGGACTCTGCCGGCGGTTGGGCTATCGAGTCAGTGGCGGATATGCGTGCTGTCCCGTCTGGGAAAACGGGACGCAGTTCGAAGCCCGATACTGGATCGGTTCTGACTACCCCGAAGGTGAAACGTGGACGGCCGACCTGATCTTCACGGACGCCAAGGAGCACTTGATTTCGATCAAGGATGTCGGCCCTGTCGCGTTCTCGGAAGGGATGCGAATGGCCTCCGCGATCTACGCCAAACGCGTCGTTGAAAAGACCGAAGAATCGAACTGACGACTTGGGCGTGCGTCCCCCACTGCATCCAGAACTGACATCAATCGTCAAGGATTTCCACATGGCCAAGCCCGAAGAACTGCTCGCTGCTGGTGCATATCTGCCGGTCAATGAGAAGCTCAAGAGTGAAACTGTCGTCGATTCCGTCAGCGCTCGCGTATACCGGCATCCGGCACTTGGCAGTCGCCCCGTCGTGCGTTTGACCGCAGACAATCTCGCTGCTGGTGACGATTTGACGATGGAGTTTCTTGGTTTCTCGGCTCCTGAAGTCGTCGGCCCTGTCGCCAAACGTCAGCGACAGGCTCTGGGGTTTCCTGGCTGGGCTCTCGTCAACGACCCAGACCATGCGCGATTTGCACTGGAACTCGTCAAAGAATTCAAAAAAGCCGTCCGGAAATCGAAGGCAAAACCGGGGCATGGTTACGAAGAGTTTGTCGAGATCGGCAAGCGACTTGGCAAAAGTGTCGCTCATTTCCTACCGTCGTTCTGGGAGCAGGTGGGACGCGAGTTCATCGGATTCGACAACGCCACGTATGCCTCGCGCGCGTTCGGCAAGGCTCGCGAGGCTGAAAAGGTCCATGCGCTCAAGGTCGATGAGTCGATCCGAAAGGATTCGTTTCTGGAGTTTGCACTCGCGGGTGCGGTCAGTATCAAAGCGTTGACAGAGTACGGCAAGGAACTCGCATCGACTCACAACCCGAAAGAGGCCTGGACCTTTTTCCGAGAACTGTGCGTACGCAGAACACTGGGTGGGATGCCTCCGTGGACTTCGATGCTCAAGGACATTCAGCCATTACTCAAGGCGACCAAGCTGAATCTGGAGGAAGAAGTCCATTCGATCCTCGTTGAGATCATCGATTCACCTGCCATCAGCCGCGCGAGTATGGGGTTCTGGGACAGCATCTCGAAATATGTGGGAAGTCTCGCAGCGAAAAATCACCATGTCGCGGGCGTGCTCCTCAACATGATCCCGCAAAGTAACGAATGGCAGGAGAATCTTCTCTGGCCGTGGCTCGACCATCTCGATTCGTGGGGCGTTCTGGAAAACGGTTGGAAGGACAATGTGCCGGAGGAGGCACAACCCAAGGGAGGGCCAGCGGCGTGGCTGAGTCGCGTCATTCAAAGTGGACGTCGGTTGCGACAGAAGCTGTTCGACATTGTCCAGGCGATGGCACCCCGGTTGCGCAAGGACAACGTGCCAATCGATCCGTACCAGAAACAACGTTGGGGTCACCAGCTTTCTGCAGATGTCGATCTGCTCGATCTGCTCATCGAATCGAAGATTCCTTTCACGGATCCGCTGCCCGAGATGGAGATTGATCTGCTTCAATGGGCGGAACTCGACGAAAAGGACAAATCGGCAAAGGATCGACCTCGCGATCCGGTCCACCTGACAACGGACTCGCGCTTTAACGAACGGCTAAAAGCTGCAGTGGCAGTGGCCGTAGGTGCAGCGGAATTTGAAAAGGCCGCGTCCGGCAAAGAAGCGATGAAGGAAGCTCGCAGGGAGTGGTTGAATTCGCTCGTGAACGGGCTGGCCGATGGAGCCTTACCGACGATTGAAGATTCGCTCGATACTATTGAAAAGAATACTTCGAAAGCCATTTTTCAAGAGTTTCCGGAAGTCCTTGAGCGGTTCCAGTCGATCGATATCCTGCCTGCGATCACTCGAACCCTGCAAACCGGAATCATGGATGAATACGGCTGGCCAGCGCTCGAAAAGGTGTGCGAAGACTTCGCCGCAGCCGGACACCGGAATCCGTCGTTTTACGGGCAGTTTCCATACCTGATTGTGACGGACAAACTGAAGGCCGTAGTACTGCGTGGCAACGAGATTGTTCACGAGGCAGAACTGAAGCTACCGAAGGGCAAAAAACTCGAACGCTTGATGTACATCGATGGCGACCTGCTTGTCTGGGCAGAAGCAAGCACTTATCAATCGGTCTGTTTCTGGAATAGTGACCCTCAACCCGGCGAACCCGAATACCATTACTTCTATGACGAAGGGGTTGCCGGAGTGGTGATTGACGCGCCCACCGGTGGTACGTTCGTTGGCGAAAAGATTGTTCATAAGGGAGGCACGGCTCCCGGTTCGTTGCAGGCAACTGACCACATCTTCTCAGACGGCAGCCACTGGTGGGTCAGAAGTTTCGAATATGACTCGCAACTGGGCGAGTCGGTTGCATCGATTCACGAAGTTGACCCTGTGTCCGGCAAAAAAGGACGCCAGTCGATGCCTTCGTTCTTCGAGAACTACATCGAGGACGGCTGGAAGCTGAATGTGAGCGAACTCTCTCTGTTTCCGTTCGGATCGATTTTCCCCAATTCACTGCTAGGTTCGAAAGACGGACTGATTGGAACTCGAGTTCGCTATAACTCTTCGAACGTAACACAGATCGAAGGGATCGACGGGCGGTCGTTGACAACGTCGGAACCCAAAGAAATCGAAGGGCTTCTGTGCCAGGTCGGTACGGACAAGTTTCTTGCGGTGCAACCGGTATCGGGCTATCGCAAGTCGTCCGGGTTCACGTTGTGGGATCCCACGGGATCGTTTGCCGTTGCCGACGTCAAAAGTGGTGTTGGTGGATTCAATCGGGGACAGGCGGCCAACATTCCATGGCAATTCCTGCATGGATTTGAAGTGCGTGACCTGGCGGCTTCCAGGAAGCTACGCTCCATTACCGACGACGAAGTGCGATTACTGCTCGACGCGGAACGGCAGGATGCTCAGGCTGAGCCAGATGTCGAACGATCGCCGTCGAAGACAAGTAGCATCATCGCGCAGGTTCGCGGACATGCCTCGACCGGATCAAAGTCAAAAATTGGAATGAGTGAGGCTGAGGACTATCCGCAGTTGGATGCAGCCATCCAAAAACTCATCGGCGAAAAGTCAGCTCCTCGACTGCGCGTCGGATTGCGAGCCCTCATTATCCGATCCGCTCAGCAGTTCGGAATGCTTCGGAAGATGATCGAACGGCGATCGGCAGAGCCATCTGAGAAAGCTGCTGTCGCCATTTCATCTCAGGAACTGGCCGCATCACAGTTCGCAAGGTTTATCGATGCCAGGCTGGTTTCTTTGCCGTCCAGTTCCTTCTTCGAATCATTGGCGGACTTGACTGAGTTTTTTGCGGGCCGAAAGCCCACTGCACATTTCATTCGGCAACGAAGAGATTTTCTGCAATCGGTTCTGGAAGCCGTGCCACAAAAACTATGGTCGGGGTACTGTGAGGATCCCTCCGATAAGTCGTGGATTTCGTTTATGGAATTGTGGTGCCATTCGCCGTTCCAGAGTCTTCGTGGTTCGTTCCGAACGTTTGCCGGAGTGACCTCCAGTTCCGATTTCCTGGCCGCAGAAATCGCAGCGGTCAATGAAGGTGAAACGCCGCCAAAGACCTCAGTTGGGGAACAAATGGAGTGGTTGGTCCCGGTTGTTGGCAAATCAAGCCGATTTCTGGTGTCGAAGGATTATCAGGGATATTCAGTGCTTGAGTATTCACCCAATGGAACGTTTGAATCGATACCCGACCTGAACGAACGTGAAGGAACATCAGTGATCTATGGTCCAGGCCTTTGGACGATAGAACAGATAGAAGCATTCATCGAGTTGGTCAAGAACAGGCCGCCCACTCTGCCGTCTGCTGAGTTTCTGAAGTCGTTCGCCAAACAGGTCAGTTCAACAGCAGCGGAACTGGCAATCGTCTGGTTCGGGTTTCCCAATTCGGTCCAGTACGGCACATATACGATGCCGACCCATCTTCGCGAAGGCTGCAAACTGAAAGCTCGCGAATGCGCCGCAGCTTGGGATTCGCTGAAAGCCCTTCCCGTACAAACTCAGAAGTCACTGCTTCATTCCGTGCTGAGTGGTGGTCCTGCGGACTTATGGGAAGATCCACCCACCAGGGTCGCCGAACGGCTTCGACAGGCTTGGAGCCAGATGTCCGAGCGACTGCCGCTTTCGGCGGAATGGATCGAAAAACTGTCCGACGCTTACGGGTACGGCGTCGAAACACACATCGTACTGAAGGCCATGAATGGTCCTTCCACTCATCCGTTGTTTGGCAGCAATGTGAAATGGACTCTCGGAAATAAAGAGGGCCGCGCTTCCGTGAGCTGTGCGGCTGCTTCTCCCGTGTTTAATGAATCGATTCTTCGCGTGGCCTCTCTGACCATCGCCATGCTGGCTTATGGCCTTCCTGGTGGTGACCCCGCCCGCGACAAGATGTGTGAAGTCTATCAGGCGACCTCCGCCGCACTGGCAAACCCGGATCTCATTCTGGAAGGTGGAAGCACCTATTTTTCAGATCCAAAAGCTCCTGACCGGCTGAAGACGTTGATTGAGTCGACAGTCGGCCGAATTCAAGTCGTTGATAAACTCAACATTGCGGACGATGGCGTGCTGGCCGTAATTGAATCCGATATGATGGCCAGATTTGCTTTGAGACCTCAATCGGTGGCCGCCGAATCGCAGTTCGAAAAAGTATTGAACCAGTTGGTAACTTTGACGGCCATCAACTCGGAATCATACGTTTCGCCAGATATATTTCCGGCCGTACGGTTGATTGAATTGTTGCGACTGTTTCGATCCTCAGGATTCAGGGAACTGGTTGATCGCATCCGAAACACGCCCGTTCCTGCTGGTGGCTACGAAGCCAATCCGATTCTTTCGGCTCCAGACGTTCTGAAACTGGTGATGAAGAAACACAAACTCAGCGAGGATGCCGCTGCGTACTACCTTCAACTGCTGACGCTACCTGATCCGACCGACAAGAATGTCGGACTGTGGAACGGTTGGACGGCTGCCGCGATCAAGAAACTTGGTAAGGAACTGGTCGACAAGGAGCTGGTTCTGGAAGCGTCTCGTTCCCGGGCAGGACGTAAGTTCTTTCTGGCTGGTGGATGGGAAGATCTCAAGGCCCCTCATCTGCCGATCGAGACCTGGAAGATGCCGCTGTATCAAATGGTCCGGGACGCGTGGCAGCGGGCGACGCCGCCGATGTCACGAATCGTTCCGCTCGAACCGGTCCATCAACTGTTTGCGAAGGCCTGGAAACGAATTGTTGACGGTGATTTGCCGAAGTATGAGGAAGTCCAGTAGAGAATCGAACCATCAGCAGGATGAGGACCACCCATGGCCAAGCGAGCCTCCAGGATTGATGAAACTGTCACCGTTAGCGCCGATCCCCCTTCAAGCCGCAAGCAATCGCCACCAGCAGAAGAGCGATTCGCACAGGAACTGGCGTTTCTGAAAGCGTTCGATTCGTCTGCGCGTCCGGATGGCTGGATCCTGTCGCCTCAGGCTGTCGTCACGTTCGTCTGTGGAAGCCGCGGTGAAACACTGCGATTGCCCAAAGGGAGCGATGCGGGGAATGTCCCGGAATCGCTCGTCATCAGTGAGAAATTCGTCGGTGAACGATCACTCGTCGAACGCTGCGTTGTGACACTGGCCGGTGAACGCGGCCTGCTGGAAATTGCCCACGCCTTCGAACAGGCGGCGGGCTTTACGGCACAGCCGGCATCGCGGCCACCAGCTGCTTTGTAAACGGGTGCTGCGGCGATCCGAAGATTGCCTGCGGCGTTCCGGATTCCACCAGCCGTCCCTGGTGCAGGATGTCAACC
>CAXBSB010000223.1:0-12624 GCA_963977965.1 uncultured Schlesneria sp. | reverse complement strand
TACAATACGCAGTTTCACTCGGCAACCTCGACGACTCTTCGCTATCCTCGGCATGGTGAATTAGGCGAAGGCCTTGGTATCTTCGGGACCGCACTTTTTGCATCGCCAAGTCTACACGCTCAATCGGTTGCGCAGCGAGTCGCTCAACCGGTCATAGAGCAGACGAATTCAAAACTTTACACCGTTAAATTCGACGGTGGCGATGTAGATTCGCTAAAGCAAAAGCTTAAATCCGCGTTCCCCAATGACAATGTGGTGATCGCCCCGTCTGCAAGGCATTTCCGACTCGATCCGTTCGAGGTTCGCGATGTGCTGCTGAACGAACTAGGCCGAACGATCGAATTTCTAAGTGATGGGAGACTGACTGTGGAAGTTGTCGAGAGGGATAAAGGTGCCGTCGGTAACTTCTGGCGCATCGGCTCCAAGAGCGTTTCAACTGCGGCAGTAACCGCGAACCTGAAAATGCGTTCGATTGCTGCGCCTCATCTACTTCGAAACGAAGCACGCGTAGAACAGATCATCGATGAAGCGAGCCATCTCGAAGACTTCCGCATTAAGAAAATCCTGGAGTCTGCGACCGTCAGAGGTGGCGATTTGTCTGGTGTCGTTAAGACCGAAGTCAGACCGCTCGTATCCCAGAAGGTCTTTGTCGTAGTGGGTAATGAAGATGGCATCGCTGGGGTGGAAAGTTTCATCAAAGCCGCCGAGCAACTTACCGTAGACGAAGCTGTGGAGAAGCGAACGCAGACTAGTTCGCTCGCTCCGAAGATGCGTGCCGTTGTCGCGCCTCATCTATTTGCCAGCGAGGAACGGCTGGAAAAAGTCACCGCCGAGTTCAACGCAGTGCAATCTTCGTGGGATGCCGTGCATACGAAGTTAATGGGAATGCTCGGGATCGACAGCAGGCGTGGTGGGATCTGTATTGAGCCGCACGGAGGGCAAAAGCTGTTTGTACTTTACGGCTCAGACGAAGGGATCACGGGAATGGAGAGCCTGATCCGGGCCGCTGAGCAAAATGCGGCTGAGGAGGACGCTGAAGAAAAGGCGATTGTAGAGTGGGATCGCAAAGTCAGGGAAGCACAAGAAAAGGCTAAGAAGGGTGAGTGATCCAAGTACATCATTCATGTGGCTAATTCCGACAGTTTGCATGGACAGCACACCAATTCAACCGTCCTCTGGCTACGCACTGGAGAACTGGACGCGCCTTCTCGCCCAAGGTGACGAATCGGCGTGGCGTTGGTTTCACGAACGATATTATCTCTCGTTACTGCGATACGCCGCGCACCGCTGCGGTGACGCCTCGGCCGCAAGCGAAATCGTGCAAGACGCGTACCTACGCATCGCACGCCATGCGAAGCCGTTTGCTGAGGAGGCGGATTTTTGGGCATGGCTCTGCTGCATTGTCCGTTGCGTAGCGATTGATTACAGTCGGCAAATCTAACGGAGCAGTTTGTTAATTGAAAAATATGCGCACTGGCGTGCATCGCAGTCGGACGACGTGACCAGATGGCATCCGTCCAACCAGTACACCCTCTTGCTCTTCGACGAAGCCATCGCGAAGCTTCCAGTCGAAGATGCCGCACTACTGCAACGAAAGTACTGCGAAGGTACAACAACCGACGAGCTCGCCAGAGATCTCGGTACCACATCCAAGTCAGTCGAACATCGTCTCGCTCGTCTGCGAAAACAACTCCGTGAAATCATCCTGCGCATTCAATAAGATCTGACGTGCACCATGAAAACATCCATCGATCCCACCACCCCGCTCCTGCAAATACTCAAAGACGACAGTGCCGACCTTCCCTTGAGGGCCGCAGGTGAAGCAAGCAGGACTCGCTCTCTTCGTGTGAAACGTCGCCGCCAGATTGCTATCACAGCCACGTTGATTTTCTGCAGCGTCGGCGGATGGTCGCTGTTCCCGCGAAATAAGGAGGGCCATGTGTTCGTTGCGATCCAGACACCTTCCGATGTTCCGGTTGCAGCTCCTGCTCATTCTTCGCTGCGATCGTCCGCTCCATCTGGACCGCCGTCTCAAAACGTTGTGATCTTGCAGGCAGTAGAACCATTGAACGGCGATGAACTAACACCATTACCTGAGGGTCTCACGGAGGAGCAGGAAAGTGTGGTAAAGGCCGCGAGCGGACTTCCATTATTGCTAGTCCGCGACACTGCGGGAAATGTAGTCCGGATCCATGCCATTGAGAGGTGATTCAACGACTTCTCGAATACCCGAAAACGGAACAGATTAGATGGTGTCTCCGTCCGCGTGCAGAATATGGTCACTCTTGCATCTAACTGTCGCCAGCGCCGATCACCACGTCAGCGGTCCGTGCTACCTCAAGGAGGCTCGATCAAGTAAGATTCTTCGATTGCTCGCTGCATTCTTCTTTGCGGTACTCGGCCGATTCGACTTTGTCCCACAAGATATTCAACTCGCGTTTGTCATCGAGTTGCACGGCTACGAATGTGTCACCCGAGTGGCATAATGTGACGTTCTTGTCGATCGTTCCTTCCGCCGTTCGCAACCGCTTCGACATTTCCATCTGCCAGCAACCGGGGATTGGTATCTCGATGCTCTGGATTTGAGAGACCGGCACGAACGCTCCTCCACCGCGAGCCCGCTCGATCAATTCAGCAAGGTCATCGGTCAATCGTCGTACTTCGTCTTCCTGTGCCTTCTGAGTCAGCCACAAGACAACACTGGCTGCTGCCATCACACCATCAATAAATGTTGAATTGCGATAATCAATAACGGATGCCGATTGTTGGCGGGTGATTGCCGCCAACTCGTGCATCTTTGATCTTATTTCACCTACGACGTCGCCATTGACGAGTCGAATATGAGTGACATGGAGCTTCTCACCAGAAACCAGTGTCAGGATCAGTTGCGGCATGTCTGTTACTCCGATTCAAGTCGGTGAGCCCCTGTGGGGTCGGAATCGCACGATTTGGCGCTTGCAATCTACAACGGGACACAGAGCGACGTCACTCATCGCTGCGGAAAGTGATCGCCGGCAGGCCCTCTTTGTTGTAGAGGTTGACCAGAGGGTTCCAGGCCCAGCCGTAGCGGATGTATTTCGGCAGAGGGACTTCTGGTGATGAGACGACGATTGTGTCACCGTCGATCACGGCGTCGGCCCATTTGAATTCTTTGTCGGGGCCAGCGACGACGAATCCGGTCAGTTTTTCGTCTCCGGGCTTAATCATCAGGCCACCGCCAATGTTCTTGAAGTACAACCGGATCCGGTCGCCTTTGGGCGGTTCAATTTGCATCTCGGTGAACTCGGGGCCCGAAGTGATCAGATCCATTTATCCGTACACAATTTTGCGAGCGACCAGTGCCAGTCGTCGCCCGACTTCCTGTTTGTTGCGAGGGTGAATGTCGCCACCATCGCCAAGGTCGATTGTCATCGCCATTCCCGTGTTGGGTACGGTACGAACCGTTCGCCATTGCGATTCGCGGATCTCGGCCCAGCCCGGCTCGACAGGTTTCGTCTGCAGCGGGTTGTAGTTGGCCAGCGAAACAATCAGAAACGGAAAATCGCCAACTCCAAATCGTTCGCGCCAGTCAGCAATGAGCGCTGGCAGCAATCTTCGATATTGCAGCCACCGTGGACCATTCGCTTCGCCCTGATACCACAGCGCGCCCTTGATTGCGAACGGTACCAGCGGCGCGATCATGCCGTTGTACATGGACGTGATCGTTTTGTAGTTACGAACTGGCGGATGAGACGGTACAGCGATTTTGTCGGCCGCAGTCGAAGCCCGTCCCTTCCACGTTCCCGCGAACTTCACTCGTGGATCTGCCGGTTTTCCAATGCGTGTCAGTGCCATGTTGGCCGGTGCCGAAACGAAGCCGCCCGGTCCTTCACGATTGACGATCGCTACGACCAGCAGATTCTTGCCGGATCGCAGCAGAGACCGGTCGATCGTGTATGCCTTATTACCGCTCATCTGGCTTGTGCCGACCAACTTGCCGTTCCACCAGACGAGATCGACTCCCCGCACGACCGATAGTTGCAGCTTCAAGTCGTCGTCGCGCCAATCGTCGGGCAGATCGATCATCGTGCGAAACCAGACCAACCCCTGGAACTCGCCCAGTCCAGCCTGGTTCCAGGGCTTGGGAACTTGAATGTCCTGCCAGGAGGAGACGTCGAGGTCGATGGCGGAGGAATATTTTTTTGCGGAACTTTCGGGATCGGTCGCTGCAATCCATTTCTCCATCGCGGCGAAGTAGTCAAACGCCGAGCCGCCTTCAGGAGCCCAGTTTGCGGCTTCCTCCAGCAGATCGGTAAAGTCGTGGGGCATCCGCTTTTGCAGCCCCTCGCGACTGACCCAGACTTCGGCATACGTCGCTCCGACGCTGCTGTGGATGATGCCGATCGGAATTTTCTGGTTCTGGTTGATCTCGCGAGCGAAGAAGTAGCCGACTCCAGTAAAGTTGCGAGCAAACTCCGGAGTACAGGTTTCCCACTTCGCGGGCTGCGGCAGTTGTTGAGGGACAACCGACGGAAAGAAGCTTACCGTAAACGACCGAATGGTCGGATGATTTGCCGCAGCAACTTCGGCGTCGCCATTTTGCGACAATCGGACGGGCCAGTTCATGTTCGACTGTCCCGAACAGAGCCAGACGTCGCCGATAAGAACATCCTTCAATTCAATAGACCGAGTCTTGCCGCGGATCAACAGTGTGTGAGGTCCACCGGCGGGGAACGGTCCGATCCGCGTCATCCAGCGGCCATCTTCGCCCGCCGTTGCCGGTTCACCGACAGGCTTCCCGTCAAACGCCAGCCTGATGACATCGCCCGGGATGCTCCATCCCCAAACGGGAGCAGCGATCTCGCGCTGCAACACCATTGAATCGGAAAACAACGGGTGAACCAGCGGCAGCGGTCGTGGCTGTACCGGCCACCACACTTCGGGCTTCGGTGGCCCCATCTTCGCCGCTTCGCTTTGAGCACTGGCCGTTGACGGCGTGAAACTTAACGACACGAAGCAGATCATCGCCAGGAATGAAACTCGGTGACGCATCGATTGATTCCTCACAGATGCTCGATGGCTTTGACGCTCGTTGAGGTCTCGATTTCAGCGAGGTCTCTCAACGTACGGGTTCCCAACCACGAATGTAATCATACTCGGAAACTGCGCCGGCTTCATTTGCTGGCTGCTGTGAACACTGGGTTCTGCACGGGATTCGCTCGCTCTTGCGGTGGTTCGCCTGTCTGGGCAGGGGGACAGGAGACGCAAGGATCTGTACCGCGTTCTTCACAAACTCGCCGATTCCCGTTTCCAGCGGACCCATCGGTAGAGTAATATGTGTTGTGTCCTTTATTCTGGAGTCCCCGATGCGAATTCGTCTGGCCGCCCTGACATTACTGTTGACGCTTCCCCAACTGGCTGTTGCCGAAATTCCGACTGCCAACTACGTTTTTCCCGCTGGAGGACGACGGGGAACGACGGTTGTCGCCCGGATTGGCGGTTGTAATCTGCATGACGCGCCTCGGTTGATCTGGGCTGGGGCTGGTGTCTCAACCGCAGCGGTCCTTGGTCCCACCGAAACGATCTGGTTTGAGGGCCCGGTGATTCCTCAGCCAGCATCTCAGCAGAAAGAGGATTACCCGCGCGACTTCGCCGCCCAACTGCAGATTGCGGCGGATGCTCCGGCAGGACGCCAAACCTGGCGCCTGACTACATCACAGGGAGTCACCAATAGTTGGGGATTCGTCGTCGGGGATTTTCCAGAAGTCGTCGAACAAGAGGTTGAAGGGGAAACTCCAGCCGTTCGAGTGACGCTGCCGACGACGATCAATGGGCGGATCTTCCCACGTGAAGACGTTGACGCATGGAGCTTCATGGCCACGAAGGGACAGACAATAACGTGCCGTGTTGCCACGTCCGAATTCGGATCGCCACTCGATGCTCGTATCGAAGTCCGAAACGCCGCTGGCGAAGTTCTGGGAGAACAATCTCCAGAAGGAAACACGACCCCCGACCTGCGATTCGTCGTTCCATCTGACGGAGAGTATCAGGTCCGAATTCATGATATCGGGTTTGGCGGACTGCAGGACCACGTCTATCGTCTGACGGTAACGTCAGGGCCCGTTATCGATTCTGTTTATCCTTTGGGCGGAAAACGAGGCAGTTCCGTTCCCTTGGAACTGAAAGGCGGCAATCTTAATCAAACGACGATGACTGTCACTTTGCCTCAGGCCGACGCAGACTTCACTTTTCGGCTCCCTGTCGAACAACAGGCGTTTGGAGCGGTTAGGCTCGATCTGGATGACCTGACAGAGGTTCTGGAGGCCGAGCCAAATGAACAGGCCGTGGCGAGTTTTTCCATTCCCGCGATTCTGAACGGCCGAATCCAGAGTGCCGGTGATGTTGACACGTGGTCCTTCCGCGCGAAGAAGGGGATGGAATACGACTTCGAGGTCCGAGCCGCTCGACTCGGTTCACCCTTGGACGCCGTCCTTGAGATCACGGATGGCATGGGAAAGCGAATTGTCGAAGCCGATGATTCCCAGGGAATTCAAACCGATTCTCGCTTGCGTTGGACGGCACCTGCGGACGAAGAATACCGGGTTTCGATCCGCGACCGATTGCCCTCGCGCGGCGACGTCAGATTCGCCTATCGAATTCGAGTCGTCTCGGCAGAGATTCCCGAATACTCTCTTGCGACCGCTACAGATGCTTTGATCCTGGAGCGTGGAAAGACAGCTAACGTCAAAGTAACTCTGGAACGCGGACCTGGCTTTAAGGAGCCAGTAGAAGTGGTTCTGGAAGGACTTCCTCCCGGTGTGACGGTCAGTTCACCCGCGGCCCCCTTTATGATCGCCGCGGGCCAGCGCGAACTGCAACTGACTTTGAAGGCCGAGGCCGAAGCCAGAGTGGCGGTAGCCCCGGTGAAGATTACCGGACGAGCGAAGGTCAATGACGAAGAAATGATCGTCAGATCAACCGTTCAGCCGCCTAATCCTGAACAGGGGCGAGTCGCTGTGGCGGACGACCTGCGTTTGTTGTGGGTTGCGGTTGCCGTCCCAACGCCGTTCAAGTTCCTGGGGATTTTCGAAACCAAGTTCATCCCACGCGGCGGGGTCTTTGTACGCAAATATCACATTGATCGGAATGGGTTCGACGGGCCATTGGAAGTTCGGCTGGCCGACAGACAGGGACGTCACCTGCAAGGGGTGCATGCATCCTCCGTCGTTGTGCCTGCAGGCCAGTCCGATTTCGAGTTTGCCGTCAATCTGCCTCCGTGGATGGAAATCGGGCGGACCTGTCGGTCAACTCTTGCTGTTGTGGGAAAAGTCAGCGATTCGGATGGAATTCAGCACACCGTCAGCTACAGCTCCAACGATCAGAACAACCAGATGATCGCCCTCGTAGACCCAGGTCGGTTTGCTGTTCAGCTCCCGCGATCAACGCTGTCTGTCCAACCAGGGCGTACGGTTGAACTCCCCATTCGCCTACAGCGAGCCCCAGGACTGTCGAAGTCTGTTTCCATCGAAGTGATCGCATCGGCTCCGATTCAAGGAGTCTCGGCGAAGCCTCTGGAAATTGCCGCCGATGCGACTCAGGGGAACCTGCCGCTGATCCTGGCTGACCAGTTGGCTGGACTGAGTGTTCATCCGATCATTCTGCGAGCGACTACTAAAGACGAACGAGGGTTACCGGTAATTGCGGAGTCCAGCCTGCAGTTGATCGAAAACAAATAACTTCGTAGTCCAAGCGATCGCTATGAGAAGTAACCGGAGTCGTAAGACTTCGGACATTGGAAGTCCTCCGACACTCACAAATTCGGCTCCAGCCGAGATTGCCGGCAATTCCCATGCCGCATCATCGCGGTTTGAACTTCACAGCCGTCAGACCGTCCGCGTTGACGATGGATTTCGGTACCAGTAATTGGTGAGGAGACTTCGACCAGTACCCCGGCACCGAATAGAGAAATGGAAACGCGAATCCATTGCTGTCGATTCGGGCAAGGCTTCCGTCTTCCCCTTTTTGCAGGGCGATGCGATGCGTCTGACGAGCACTGATATCGACGACTCGCGAGGCGGGTAATGTTGCCTGACCTCGCCACGATTGATAGAGCGTGACAGTCTTTTGCTTGTAGCTGTCCCAGACTTCCAGATCGAGTGATCGCGTTCCCGCGGGAATGTAGATGTAGACCGGTTCTTGAGTCAGACCATCGATGTTGCTGGTGGACGAGAAGCCGGCCCCGGGTTCGTCGGGCTTGAATTTGCCTGTCGCAAGATCGAAGTCCAGCCCTGCCAGGTAGCCAAGGTTGCCGCCATGCCCGAAGTTGAATCGATAAGTACCGGGGGACGGCGCGGCAAATCGAACTTCGGCAACGTGCCGCTTCGATCCATCAAACACGGTGTCGATTTCGCGTGACGACTGCGTCGTCATTGAGGGATCGATCAACGAATCCCAGGCTCGCGTTACAGGATTCCAGAAATCGACGCCATATCGCAAATTGCGGGAAATGTAATATCCGTCCTTGCCAGTGGGATCGCGAGGCCACGATAGCTGGAATCCCAGTTGCTGGCCGGGTCGCACAGCAACATTCAGGATCGTTGGAGCCTTCATGTAGCCACTGTTGTAAACAAACGGCTGCACCTTTTTTGTCTCAGAAAACTCCTGAACGCAGACCAGGTCGTTTAGATCAACGTCGCGTACCTTGCGACCGTCGGCCAGTGTCGCATCCGCGAATCGAGAGACCGGGGTTTCCTTCCAGTGATCCAGAACCTTGGCCCACCACGAGGCCGTCTCATCACGCGTGAAGTGAGCGGGGCCTTGTACAAAGGATGCATCCGTTGCCGCAGCCGCTTCCCCCTCGTGGCCTAAGGTGCGCCGCGTGATCACATGCTGAGCCACCATGTAAGACATCTGCCCTTTCCAGACAAATTCTTTCGCCAGTGGATCAGTCGACTTCATCGTATGAGTTGGCGGACTGCCGACTTTGATGTGCCCGGTATCGGTGAGGTAGTAGTAATACCAGAACTGCTTGAGATCATCGATTCGCAGCTTGGCTGCGGGCTCTTTTCCCGGGTCAATCCGTTTGTCGGCAGCTTCAATCAGGCGAATCGCATGCGCCCACGTGTTCGGGCCATTCACCGGAAAATTCTCAACGAGCATGAAATCGTAATAGGATTTCATCTCGCGCCAGCCGCTGCCGAAACTGCGCTGCAGCCAGCGATCTCGAATTGCATCAAGTTCGCCAGCAGTGAGCGACGGGTTCCACAACATTTTCGTCTGCAGATAGTAGGCCAGTCCGAACTTGCCGAAATTGAAATCGGTTTCGCAGGCCAGCGCCTTAATGCCGGCTCGATACGTTTCCGAGAGATCACGCTGAATGCTGCGCGGCGACGCACTCCATGAGATCGGCAGGTTATCCATCCCGTGATCATTGAAGTATGACAGGCTGAGAATTCGGTAATCCCCGGATGGCTCACGAGGTAACATTACCTGAAATGCCCGCGCCAGATCCTGCTGGCTCACAAACGATTTCCACTTTCCGCGACCGCGGTTTTTCGGATAGCTGGCAATCATGACGCGAATCCGCGGATCCAGATTGAAGTTCGGCGGAACGTCGTGATAGTTGTAAGAATACAGGCTGCATCGAACGAGGTCCTTCTTCGAACGACCTGATCGAGTCACCCGGCGATCAACAGGAAGGCTGTCGATCCACAGGTCGTACTCACGCAACAGCCAGTTATTGAATCCGAACACGGTGTCACTCGGAGCACTCGCATCCCAGATTTCTCGCGGCTGGTCGAGCTTCAGATGGCCGTTCAAGACATAAGGCTGCGCAAACGTGATGCCGCGTGCAGCGAGGTATTCCGGGTACCAGTTCTTGTTCTTCAATCGCGTTTCGAGAACGGCATAGCCGCCACCGTCTTCCGGGTCGGTCCCAAAAATGAAGACCCGATCTGGCTGCGCAGCAAAGTAGGCTTCCGACGCTCGCTTCATTTCGTCGAGAATGATCTCACGAACAAACGGAATGGAGAGGTCGAGGTTGACCCCGAGTTCCAGCAGATTCGCTTCGTTCCATGTTGTCCCTGTGGAAACGAAGGCTTTGAGTGGTCCGTCGGTATTGATCCATAACGCTCCCGCGTTCTCAGAAGATGCTGCAGGCCTCGCGGTGTTGTTACCGAGCAAGGTTGTTGCCAGAAACCCGTCGGTTGAGGCCGTTTTGACAATCCTTTCCACAACCGGTTTATGGAACGCCTGCAGCGCGTGGCCGGGAAACCCTGACATCGACATTCCTGCCATGCGAGTTCCAACCTGCCAGCGCTTGTAACTGACATCGACCGTTTCGTCGGCAGGATCAGCCAGCCTGGTATTGAGGATGGTGCCGACGCCGTACTGCTGGCCGCTGGTGGCGATTAACTGTCGGTAATAGAAACCCGCCCGCCCTCCACGATTGATCTGAAATGAAAGAGGGCGCAGTCCTGATTGCTCCTGCCCACCTCCAGGAACGTGAATCCAGTTCGGGCCCATTCCCAGCACTTCATAGCCGACAGATTCCAGCAGTTCGGAAACGGCCGCAATGAGTCCGTCGACAGTGTTGGCCACAATGAGCAATCGGCGGGATTCGCTGCGCAGGAAGAATGCTTCACGATCATTATAGCTGTCCGTCCCATCGTTCTTCAGCGCCGCTACGACTTCGGCATCCGTTGCCAATTCGGGAGCCCCTGCCAACGTGGTGAGGACGATGCCTGCGGAAAGATCGTTGCTGCTGACGATCTCCAGCGATTGCCCGCTGATCCTTCGAATCCCGTCCTGCAGGTACTGAACGGCACTTCGCAGCCGTCCCGCATCAGAACCATCAAGCTTGAAAAGTCCTTTTGCCTTCCCCCAGTCGAATCCTGTGTTTTGGTCGGGATTGAATTGAATGATGATCTTCGGAACTCGGAAGTCTGTCGCTCGATCGGCTACGACAAATGTCTCGGGTTGACGTTGAGCCCGGGCTGAGTCCGTCGACATCACAAGACACAGAAGAAGCGACAAGCCGACACGAATCTGGTTAGTCATGGACCACGATTCCCTATCAATGATCAGGCGTTTATTGAGATCGGATTGTTAATGGACTGTCCTGGCACTTATCTGAAAACAGCGCCCAGGATGTTGATGATCACAATGGCTGCAGCGCAGCAGAAGCCAGCCACGACGGGAACCAGGAATACCATCAGCACGGGCTTCTTCAGAGCCTGAAGCGATTCGAGTAACCCAGGGTCTGGTTCGTCAGCACCAGATTCAGTGGGATCGCTTGTCTGCGAATCAGTTTCGTCACTCTCATACGTCCATCCGCATTGAGGACATACGGCCGATGCGGGAATCACCGCGTTGCAGGCCAGGCAGCGGTTGGTGTTGTCATCGCGACTTGCCCGATGTCGGTCGTTGATTTCATTGAGTATCGCTCGTGCCTGGTCTGCCTGCGACTGTCGTACCTGCAGCTTGATGTAACCGACAGCGTTTCCCAGCGCCCAATCCATGCTGACAATTTCCTTGTCAGTCAGAATTGCCGGAATCCCGTCAGACTCGAGCTTCATTCGAATCGCCTCCGCTTCTGGAAGAAACTGGTATTGCTCGATCGTGACCAATGGATTGTCCATGGCAGCCTCACAGGATTCAAAAGAGAGATTTGAGCAGATCACTGCGGATTTGCCTGATGGCAGAGACTATCCGATTGTAATCTCAGTCATACCGATTCTTACTTCAACTGCCGCTCAAGCAAGCGTCGATTTCCAGACTGAATGCGATTTCAACATCACAGTATCGCACTTGCTTGCGATTCGTGGCAGAGCCAAGTCGGCTCGCGACAGAATTTATCCGCAACGGGGACTTTTATGCGAAATGCGACAAAGCAGTGTTCAAATTGCAGTGGAACGATTAGCTTTCCCACTGTTACGTGCTTTAATTTGTTTCCAATGATCGACTTTTGCCGATTGGCGAACAGCCTTTCATGGGATAGGGCAGGTTGTAAATGAGTGTACACACCGGTTTAACAACAGCATTTGGCATCGCGTTATGCTGCAACCTGCTTATGGCGGACGACAAGATAGTATGCCGTGTCGATGGGCGGCCGTTGACTTGCAAGGAGTTGACACAGGTCTCGTATGATGACGCGATGCAGATCATCGAGAAGTCGAAGTTTCCACCTCCGCGCCCCGAGGACTTCGATGGTAGCTTTATCCCTCCGAGCGAAGAGGCTTTTAAGCCTACGGAAACTTCAACACTGCGAGAGTATTATCTGCACTGCATGTCGGGTGTGTTGCAGCAGGTGATTTTCAGCTTGACGGTGGATGAATTACTTGCCGAGCGCCCGGATCTTTTGGAAGCAGTTCGAAATTGTGAATCGCGTCGGAAGTATCTCGCGGAATTTGGTTCTTTGCTCGCTGCAGTGCGGGCATTGAGGCTCGGCGGTCTTGAGGGAAAGACAACTGATGTTGACTTGTTGGCACAATTTAAGATGTCTTACCCCGAATCAAAGGTAGACTCCAATCATCTCCAACGAATCCGGGCGAATAAGCCCGCTCAGCGCCTGGTGTCGCTGGCTTGTTTCTCCAGTGGGGAGGCGGAGCCGCCTCTTTGGATTCAGCACGAATTCCACCGGGTAAC
>CAXBSB010000222.1:0-12674 GCA_963977965.1 uncultured Schlesneria sp. | reverse complement strand
GATGGATGGCCACTGCTGCGAAGAGATGCGGCGTCAAGTTACGCGAGTGTGTGAGGAGCATCCTGATCGTTTCGATTGTCCAGATTGCCTCGTGCATTATCGCTTCAACCGCGGTGAGTATGGGTTGATCGTCCACGACGGTGGAACCGCCGTGATCGTTATCCACTACTGTCCGTGGTGTGGGGCGTGTTTGACGGATGACTGTGCTGGAAACAGGTGAGTCGCGGTCCGAGCTTGTTCATCATCCTAGTAGCATTCCTTCCCTTGGGCGGGAACGCCACGGAATTGATCTCCAGCAATGCAGGCTTCGAAATCAAAGATACGGTTGCACTAATGAAAGATGTCGGCACTGCACTTCCCGGCGGTAAACTGGACATTGGCGATGGTCGGTCGTTTGACATGGAACCCGGCAATGATATCGAACGTGATTATTACTCTCGCCAGACTCGCCCTGAAGTGACTGCTTTGTGCCACAATCACGTCGTTCAAGAAATCATCAAATCCGGAAATTGACCGTCCTGCAGACGGCTCGCCAGACCCAGCCAAGGGCGGAATGAGTTTCCACCAGGAACCGTGACGTCCCGCGCATTCCTGGCTTGATCAAATGAGTGTCCTGATCAACGACCACCTTGGCCAGATAAGCCACGCTGGTCAGTTTTTCGACCCCGGTTTCATCGGTGACACTGGCTAACGTGCCGCCACATTTTACGGTCAATGTTGACGGTGCCGTGTCGGTATGTTCGTGAGCAATGGTTTCAACTCGGGCAGAAAACGTACGACCCGGCAGGTGTTCGAACTTGATCTGCACCTGATGCTCTTGTCGCAGATCATCCCGGTGAGCCTGGTCCAGGTACATGACGACCTGCATTTTGTTGTCAGGTGCGATGCTCAGCAGATGTGTGCGAGGTTGAACCTGACAACCGAGGTTGGCGGGATCGCCGATTTCGCCTTGCCAGTCCGAAAGGCGATAGTTTATCGATTGTCGCGATGGTGGAACGGGTGGTGCCGCAACGACGACTCCAGAAATGGGGGCTCGAATCGTTAATTCGGCCAATTGAGACTCCAGCTCTTTCAAGCGATTCTCGATCGATTGCAGTCGCTCGATGGCCAGTGCATGTTCGCTGACGTTTTCCATGGCGTGCAAAACGTCAATCTCGGCCAGTTGAGTTCCTCGCAGGGTTTGCAGGCGGCGTAGTGCATCTTCACGCTGAAAGTCTCGCAGACGGACCAACAATTGACCTTTTTCAACCGTATCTCCGGGGCGAACTGCGAACTCCGTCAATTCACCGCCTGCCGTTGCCAGAACATGAACAACATTGTGCGGTTCGACGATACTGGGAGCTTCAATCGACCATGGTAACGGAATTGAAAAAGCTAATCCGATTGTTGCCAAGAGAGTGGCCGCGACAAGCAGGGGGCGTACTGATGGCACTGATTCGTTCCTTAACGCGACTGCCAGTCGATAAAGGCTGGATGACATTCTGCCGACGATGCCTGCAACAGAGACAATTCCCAGCAGATATCCGATCGGTTGCAGGCCGTACGGTTTCAGCAGGCTGCAAACGAAGACCAGGATTGCTCCCAGTAGAATCCATCCGTTGATCGTTGCGGCGATTGCATATGTCGCCAGCCAGAAAGTTGAGCCTTGTTGATTCATGGGGTCGCAAGGCCGGGTAACTCCCAGAAACCTCGCGATCACGTCCTGCAGGACGGCATTGGCTCGTTCCCGCAGGTTGGGAATTCCGACCAGATCACTCAGCATGTAATAGCCATCGTACTTCAACAGGGGATTGGCGTTGAAAATCACCGTGGTAATCGTCGAAACGAAAAACGCATTCAGGCAGAGGTGATTGAGCAGTCCGGGTGTCGTAAACCACCAGCCCAGGAATGCCATAGCTGACAGCACGGTCTCAACCACCATCCCTGCCGCACCGATGCCAATCCGCTGCCATTTGTTTCGAAGCATCCACGAATCAGAAACGTCGCAGTAAAGAGTCGGGCTGAAGACCAGTACCATCACGCCCATTTCGTGGCATTCACTGCCGCAATGACGACAGGCCAGGCCATGACCAAATTCGTGCAAGACCTTGATGGCTCCCATCGTCAGCCAGAGCCACGCCAGATTGTGCCAGCCAAAAAACTGCTGAAATTCGGGAAGACGCAGTCGAAATTCATCGACATGAGTCAACAGCAGCAGCCAAGTGAAAACCACGAACAGACTGAAGAGAGCCATGCTGACGGGATGAAAGATCCAACCCAGCCATTTGTCCATTCGCTGTAGAGTGGCATCCGGGTCCCAGCCCGAAAACCGGATCGAAAGCGGATTACGCAGTAAATCGAGCCACTTCTTTCGTCGATGCATTTGCCCCTGGCGGAACAGCGAAGCGGACTGGCCAGGACGTTGATTCCAGAGCAATCCACGTTGATGCAGGCTGGTGATCATTTGCTGAACGTCTGACAACTGCAGCACGGTTGCCGGGAATTCCTGAGCAAGACTGTCGCGGATGTCTTTCAGGCTGCGTTCACCATTCAAAAGATTCAGGACAGAAAACTGTTCGGCGGTGACACGGTGGTACTTCAGGCTGATCGGATCCTTGATGACCCACCAGGTGGACTGCCGGAATTCCATCGCTTCCGCCTGCAGGTCCGTACGCCCGCGCAACGGAATCGCTCGTTGCGACGACGGGACTGCCGCTGAAGATTTCGGTGGTGCGGGAGCAGGTGCGATCATCTGTGACCTCATTGCGCGACATGCCTGATTCGGCAATCCGTTTGTGACTGGTGAACCTCACCGGACACTGGCTTGTTTGTCACCTGTGGAATTCTTCCCTGGTACGACTGACATTGTCGCCGTCATCCCTGAAATCAGAGTGCCCGACGAATTGTCCACGTCGGCCCAGACTCTTAGTTGCCGAGTCACCGGCTGGACAGCCGAGTCGACAAACACAATGGTCCCGGACGAATTCGATGGAGATGACGATTCGGAAGCCAATTCACTCGTGACCTGGACGCGTGTCCCGGCAGCGATTCGTTCCCGATACGCAACGTCGATGAACCCTTCCACGCGTACTCGTCGCGTATTGACGAGTTCCAGTACAGGCTCCCCCTGTCGTACGGATTCTCCTGGCTTCTTCAGCACCTTCACAATCGTTCCATCGAATGGAGCATTCACCGAAAATGCTTTTAACTGGGCCGCAGCTTCGTGCCGCTTCAGAACAGCGACCGCCTGCTGGTGCTTTGATTGTTCGATCAGCAGCAGACTGCGATCGTATTCCAGTTTGCGAGTCCGCACTTCCGACGTCGGAATGGCTCCCTTCGACGAGTTATTGATTTCCGTTGCCTGTTCAAATTCCAGTCGTGCCACATCGCTGGAAATCATCGCATGACGGATTTCGGCATCGTTTTCGGCTTGTTTTTCCGCGACCGCCAGAGCCGCTCGGGCGAGTTCATCATCGAGCTGAATGATGCGATGGCCTGTCGTGACCTGATCCCCTTCCTGCGGAACAGTGACAATAGAACCTGATTGATTGGCTGATAATGTCACTTGTCCTGCCGGTTTGATGCGACAGTTGATCAACCGGATGTTTGCCGCCGATGGCTCATCGCCCTGAGCAAGAGACGTGCAGACAAACATCAACAGGACGGGAAACACCCACGGTATTCCGCTCCATTGAGAGACTCTTTTCTGAGCCGCTTCGCTTTTTGAAGATGTTCTACCAGGCATGGTGTGTCCTTTCGGTCCACGTTGTGCTTTAGCGTTATCTGTGATGTCAGAACCATAAGGCACGTTGCAGGAATTCGATCAGTTCGCCAAACATGACATATCCGATACTCGCACGACCGCAGTACAGCTTGGCCCGGACTTCTGCTCCGACGCGACGCGAGACAACTTCATCGTCAGACAGGCTGGCCCGTACGGAGACTACCGGTTGTCCTTCGGATGAGATGACCGATCGAGTTGCGATCTGATTCAATGTGGCGTGGTACGTCTGTTCGGGTGACGTCACCAGCAGGAAGTCCACCGGCAGCGCGGAATCCGCATCGTGCCGGGCACGCAACAGATGCCCCATGCGACGTTCCGCAACATTCAGTTCCAGTTCCCAAGGGCCAGAGTCATCCATGACCTTCAGCAGGATTTCTCCTCGACGTACAGGTCGTTGACGCAGGTTTTGTTCGACGTCAAATGTTGCCACCGTTCCGCTGATTGGTGACGTCACATTCAGAAGTTCTTCGCGTTCCTTGAGAACGACCAGTTGTAAGGCCAACCCCTGAAGTTCCACTCGGCTGCGGGCAAGGTCACCTTCGATCCGATATGTTCGCTCGTTTGACTGCTGCCGAATTGCTTCATCCCGTTCGGCCAGCAGTGCGGAAACGAGTTTCCGCTTTTCCTGTAACTGGCTTTCTGTTTCGATCAACTCCGTCCGCAATTCGTTGTTTCTCAATCTGACCAGCAGATCCCCCTTCGCGACGCGCTGGCCACTCTTCACCACGACATCGACAACCTCACCATCGAGAGGAACAAAAACCTGGCGACGGACCACCGGCATCAACCGCCCCTGTCCCTCTATCCGGTGATCGATGCGAACCAGTGCGAAAGCTGCTAGCAATGTCCCCAGCATCGCCAGGGCGATCAAAGTCTTGATCAATCTGCGCCCCTGTAGCCACTCGGTCATCTGCCCGAAGAATTGCCAGAGGGGCAGCAGAAACAAGGACTGATGCTTGCGAGCAGTATCCAGTGCGGCGGACACATAGGCGGTGAACCAGTCGAGCCGCTCGTTCAAGGAAGCAGTTGGTTCGCTCTGAGCAAATTGTTCCAGGACGACACAACCGAATACTCGGCCGGGTTCCTGCGGGCGATGATTTTCGGGGGGAGTTGTTTCCAACGGCAACGACTGTCGCAGCGGCATGACGTACACGAGACGTGCACCACTCTCCTGGACAAAATCGGCCAGTCGCTCTTCGAGTTGCGGAGCCAGCAGTTCCATAGAACCCGTGTATTTGACAGGAACTCCAGACTGGATCACTTCGCGTGAAAGATTCACCATCGATTGAACGAGGTTAGCGCGGGGATGAACCGACGCTTGACCGCTGACAGCCTGTACGCTGATCCGCTTGCCACGCTGAATCAGGACGCTGACTCGGTCGCATTCCACCAGGTTTCTACCTTCATTGGCAGCAATCGTGGCGACAGCGGTGACATCGAGGCTGCGTTGCAATTGCAGGCCAAAACGGGCGAGCGATTCCGAATCTCCTTTGTCGATTGCGGGTGCAGGCTTCTGGCTGCGGTCGAAATACAGCGAGGCGTATCCCGCCATCTGCTCGACAAACTCGACGTAGCCACCGCGAGCCACTTCAGGAACATCAGGACGCTGAAAGATTTCAATGATGGCCCGGCAGGTGCCACCCGACGAAACGGCAGCCATGATCAACAGAAATCGTTCCGGAAATACCAGCAAAGGGTCGTCGTCGGTCGAGACTGCCTTTGTATGAACATTGGCCGCGATGTCGGAAAGAAGCTTTTTGTGAGCGGGCTGATCGGCGACCTGTGCTGTCAGACCAATCGCCTCAAGGTTGACGCCACATCCCAATTGCAACTGCCCTCGTTGCAACTGCCAGATCGCTCCGGCTGGAGCTCCGACCGCAGTGACCACTCGCAACAGGAACTGGAGCAGGAACTGGTCCGGAGCGATACTGCTGCCGGCCAGCACTTCGACTTCACGTGCCATCCGATTCACCAGTTGCTGAGGTGATTCGTCAGGCCGCGATAACGGAGGGGCTTCGTTCATGTTTAAGTCTCCGTCAGTTCGAGGCATGGATCCAGGCCCATCTGGCTGTATGCCATCATTCGTTGAGTTTCACGGACCAGTAATTCGCGACGTTGTTTTGCCTGAGCCTGTTCGATGCGTCGCTGAGTCCGCTGGAAGAATGGGAGCCAGACTCGACTGGAAATCTCACCGCTGTTCGACGGTCTCGCCTGCCGTTGATACCGGGCGAGACCTTGCGGGTCGAGAACATTCAAGAGCTCGTCCTCTAATGAGAGCCAGAACTGACAGGAGCCGGGATCGCCCTGCCGAGCCGATCGTCCGATCAGTTGCCGATCAATTCGAATCGACGAATGCATCTCTGTCGCAATGACATGCAGTCCACCGACGGCGCGCGCATCCTGATCGATATGAATGTCTGTTCCGCGTCCTGCCATATTGGTGGCAATTGTGATCATGCCGATTTGCCCGGCATGGCGAATCAATTCCGCTTCTCGTTCATGCTCATAAGCATTCAGAAGCTGAAATCTCAGGCCTCGCTGTCGCATCATAGTTCCCAGCGCTACGGAAGCCGCGACAGAAGGTGTTCCGACCAGCAACGGTTGACCCATGGCGTTACGTTTGATGACTTCTTCAATGATGGCGAGGCGCTTGGCCTGCATGGAGGCGAAGATTCGCGTGGGCAGATTGCGGCGCAAGCCGGGTCGATTCGTGGGAATGACGATGACTCTGCGATTGTAGACATGTTTCAGTTCGCGTCGCGCGGGCAGAGCTGTTCCCGTCATCCCTGCGACATGGGTATACAGGCGGAAGAAGCTTTGCATTGTGATGCGTGCGGCTTCTCCGGTCGCCGGTGTGATCGGCAGGCGTTCCTTGGCTTCAACAGATTGATGCAGTCCCTGCTCCCACTTGCGCCCCTCCATGATCCGGCCCGTCGATTCATCGACAATCTGCACTTCGTCTTTGACGACGACATAATCGCGATCTCGCAGAAATCCGAATTGAGCCGTCAGCGCATGTTCGACGGCCTGATAGATCCGATCCGTATTGATCGAAGCCAGCATCGTCGATTTCGATTTTAACAGGATCTTGCGACATCCCGACGCAGTCAGTTCGGCATGACGATGTCGCGGCTCATAAATGAAATCGATATCGCTTTGCAGGCTGGAAATCACCTGCTTGCTCCAGCGAAACAGAAACACCTTGGCAGAATCGTTGGGGTTGACCAGCCCAATGATCAGCGGTGTTTTCCCTTCGTCAATCAGAATGCTGTCTGCTTCATCGACGAGAGCAAAATGGTGTCCGCGCTGCACACATCCTTGAGGGGTCTCCTGGCTGTGTTCCGGCATGGAGCAGAAACCGGCAGGACGCTGCAGGCGATCCCGCAGGAAGTCGAAACCCATCTCCTGGGCGGTACCATAGGTGATGTCTTGTGCATAGGCATGGCGACGCTGATCGGGAGTCGATGCTGGTGAAACATGACCGACGGTGAGGCCGAGTCGTTTGTAGAGTGGCCCCAGCAATTGGATGTCGCGACCAGCCAGGTAATCGTTAGAAGTCAGGACATGACATCCCTTGCCCGCCAGAGCGTGCAGGAATGTTGGCAATGCTGCGGTCAGTGTCTTCCCCTCGCCAGTCTGCATTTGAGCAATCTGACCGGACAACAGAGCGATGCCCCCCATAATCTGAACTGGAAAATGACTCATCCCGAGGACTCGTCGCGAAGTCTCACGGACCAGTGCAAATGCTTCGGGAACCAGTACGCCCAAGGGAGTGCCCGTTTGAACTTTCCAGCGTAGCTTTCGAGCCGCGACGGTCAGTTCACCGTCGGTTCGTTCGAGGAGAGCCTCGGACTTTGTGACAATTCGTTCCGCCATGTCACGCAGCGACCACAACCGGAAAGCCGGAATGGGCGAGGCGATCGACAGCAGGAACGATTGAAGCGACATGTTGTGTGTGATGTGGTTGAAGTGCTTTAGACTTGTTCGCGGACTCCACCGAGATTGCCTCGGTGGAGTCACCAGAATTGCTTTCGGGTTCAAAGGCATCAGCCGAAACGTGCTGGCGATAGGTGTGAACCATTGGCTGGCACGCAACGACTGATGGACGAACCGCTGCCGTGACGGGATTCGCGAACTACTTCGCGACGACGTTGAACAGGAACTTGGCTGTCAGTGACGGGGTCGTGTTGTCCGTTACTGTCAGCGTCTGTGCTCCCAGCGTGCCAAACTTGAAGCTGAAGACATGCACACCGGCGTCATTCGCACCGAAGGAGTAGCTGGTGCTGCCAGCCTTTGAGTCGGTGCTGCTGAGCGTCACTTTACCGCGATACCCCGTAGCGATATTGCCATAGGCATCGTAGGCCGTCACCGTGATGTTGAAGCTAGCTGAAGCGACAACGGTCGTGGGTGCCGAGATTACGATCTGGGTTGCCACTCCAGCACTGACAACGATCCCTGACTGTGTCCCGAGTGCTGTCGCCGAAGCCGCGTCTTTGACCGTAATCGATTGAGTCCCAGCCGTCTTCAGTGTGGCAGTGAACGTATGAGTTCCATTGTCGGCTGCGGTGAAGGTGTAGCTGGCAGGCAGTCCGGCCTTTACATCGCTGCTGCTGAATGTCACCGTCCCGGTATAGCCTGTGACAACGTTCCCCTGGGCATCCTTAGCCGTAACGACGAATGTTTTGGCTGTTCCAGCGGTCGTGGCTGGATATCCAGTCACACTGAACGAAGCCACTGCGGCCACCGATGGTGTTACAACGATGCCCGAAACAGTCGAACTCATACCGGTTGTCAGGGTATCGGTCGCTGTCAGCGACTGAGTCCCGGCAGTCTTCAAGGTCACACTGAAGGTGTGGACACCGGCATCCTTGTTGGTGAACTTGTAGCTGGCAGGAAGAACGGCCTGCAGATCACTGCTGCTGAGTTGCACGGTTCCCGTGTAGTTTGTCACGACATTGCCATAGGCATCGGTGACGGTGACAGTAACATTCTGAGCCGTCCCGGCAGTCACTGATGCCGCAGTGCTGATCGCAAGCTTGCTCGCGGCCGCGGCCTTGACCGCCGAGGTCAGGCTGGCCGTATTGGCACTGTTCGCACTGTCAGTAAAGGTGATCGTCTGCGAACCCGCGGTCTTGAGGGCCGTTGTAAATGTAAATGTTCCACCTTCAGCCGCTGTAAACGTATGGCTTGCAGGCAGTGATGCCTGGGCATCCGTGCTCGTGATGATTGCGGTTCCCGTATAACTGGTGACAGCGTTTCCGTAGGCGTCTGCTGCCGAAACCGTGACTGTAAAGGCGGCGCCCGCCGTAGTGTTCGACGCGGAAGACGATTTGGTTGTGAAAGTGCTGAATTGGCCTGGAGTGATCATGATGTCGCGCTGATAGTACGTCATTGATGCGGGCAGATAGTACTGAGGTGCCACAACGGTTGTTGTGTCAGCGACCGTGATATCCTGTCCACCCGCCGATTTGTACGTGATCTGGAATGTATGGGTTCCAGCATCGGCTGCCGTGAACGTGTACGTTGCCGGCAATGTTGCCTGAGTGTCACTGCTGGCGAATGTGACAGTCCCGACGTAGTCCGTTGCAATGTTGCCATAGATATCACGTGCAGAAACCGTGAAGTTCTGCGTGACCCCGGCGACCGTACTGTGCAGCGGTGTGACCGAGATGGAGGCGACAGCGGCGGATGAGACCGTGATTCCTGTCTGAGTGAATGTCACACCCGGATTGTTGTAATCCCGGAACGTGACGGATTGAACGCCGGATGTGTACAGAGTCACCGGGATATCTTTCACACCAGCATCTGCAGGGGTGAAGTAGACGTAACTCACCGAACGTCCATCTGATCCTGTGACAGCCACCAGGCCTGTGTAGACGGTCGAAACATTTCCGTAGGCATCGTATACCGTCACGTGCGCGGTCTGGGTCTGTCCTGCAACTGTCTTCGATGGCATTGGATCAACGACAAAGCGAGCCCCCCATCCCGGCGTGACATTGATCGTTTCGCTACCGATGATGGCCCCGGTCGCAACGTCATTGGCCGTCAGCGTCTGCGCACCCATCTTGGTTGGAGTTACGGTAAACGTCCCGATTCCGTTGACCAGTGCGGCATCAGCGGAAGTTGTTGAACCTGGGTCAGATGCAGAAAGGTGCACGATTCCGTTGTAGCTGGTCGCGATGTTCCCATAAGCATCACGCGCCACAATCGTGACCGCATTCACAGATCCGACGAATCCGCCACCCCCGCTGACCGACAGCGATGCTGCCTCAGCGGCTGTCACCGTCGTCAGATTCGAAATCGATCGCGACGTTGGCGTCAATGTGTCAACGACCGACACAGATTGATAACCTGCCGTTTTCAGATTGACTGTAAACGTATGCGTACCAGCATCATCTGCCGTGAAGGTGTAATTGGCTGGCAATCCGGCCTGAACGTCACTGCTGCTGAACGTGACTGTTCCGACGTAAGCACTGGCCAGATTCCCATAGGCATCGTAGGCCGTGACTGTGACCGTCGAGTCTGTCCCGGCAGTTGACGATGTCTGTGCGGACAAGACAAATTTTCCAATCGCTCCCGAAGTCACTTGAATCGTTCCGGATGCATCTGGCAGGAATGGCGAAGTTACCGTGTATGTTCCCTGACCTGCCGTAAACAATGTTGCCGCATTGGTAATCGTGTGAACGCCATTATCAGCGGCAGTGAACGTATAGGAAACGGGCTTGGTTCCTGGCGCCCCCAAGACACTGACGGTACCGAGGAAACCTGTGACGACATTGCCATCAGCATCCAGTGCTGTAACCGTAACAGAGAACGGCGTTCCAGCGGCCGCAGATCCTGACGTTGTCACCGAGATCTGAGTTGCTCCGGCCAATAGCTGAACGTCATTGTTGGCGTTCAGAGTGATATTCATACCACCACCAGCGGTGGCAACACCTGAAACGATGTCCAGCGAACCGTCGCCGTTGAGATCACCGATTGCAATAGGATTCCCCGAGGCGGTTCCGTAATTTGTCGGAGCATAGAATCCACCGGTCCCACGACCGAGCAGGACCATCCCGTTATTCGCGATCACATCCTGGTGGCCGTCACCATTGATGTCGCCCGTCTGAATTCGCGAAGCACCCGACACGTTGTACGTTGTCGGAGCCAGGAACGTGTTTGCACCTGTTCCGTCAAAAATTGAGATCTGATTGCCGTTGACGGCTGCCAGGTCGATCTTCCCGTCACCGTTAAAGTCAGCGAGTTTCAGGTCTTGAGTTGTCATCCCGATATTCTGGGTTGCCGCGGAGATAAACGTCCCGTCTCCATGCCCCATGAGAACAGAAATGTATCCGTTGCCACTGGTCTGGACGAGATCGAGGTTGCCGTCACCATTGACGTCGGCACCTTCTACCTGCAGCCCTGTTGGCCCGATCGCCAGATTGCGTGATGGCAGGAATCCACCATGGCCATCATTGATGAAAAGCTGCGTTGTTCCGCCGTACGAGAAGCTGGCGGTGAAGACATCGTCAAACCCGTCATTGTTGACGTCGCCAACTCCAATGTCGTTCGGGTAGGCACTCGCGTAGTAAGCGATGGGCGCCTGGAATGACCCGTCACCATTCCCCTTGAGCAGATCGACGTTGTAACCCTCGACCGTCATGATGTCGAGTTTTCCGTCGTGATTGAAATCGGACACAGCAAATTTGGTCCCTGTGCCGCCTGCGGCTGAATTGACTGCCGTCTGATAGGTCCCGTCCGCATTCTGAAGCATCACACTGACGGAAGACGCGCCAGAGTTCAGGCCCACAACATCCTTCAAGCCGTCGCCGTTGACGTCGGCGATCTGCACATCAGTCAGGGTGGCTCCCGGATCAACATTGGTCGGTAGCGACATCGTCAGCATCTGACGAGGCTCAAGCATTTCGATGCAGGCCGGCGCGTGCGACCGGGGCTTGGAGGAACGCCGTTTCGTTTGCTGAATCCGACGTGAACGAACGGCAGTCTTGAGGTACAAGTTGCGAAGCCAGTGAATGACCATGTCTCGGTGTCCAGAAATGAGGTTGGGGCCGCAGCCCGATGAGGGGAGAAAACATTGCGGTGCGTAACATCCACTGGCGTAGAGGGTTGCAAATCTCTTTCGCCCGCCAGGTTTGAAATCCCGATCAACCCCGAGCAGTGAACTTCCCGCTTCAATCACTCCATCCAGAACCGACCGGACACAGGACACGAAATTTTGCAGAATTTGCATTTTTTCGTCAGAAAGCTCAGAACGCCGTTTTTTGCGCGCGTTACGCCCAAAGCAGCCTTCACGTTCACGTGAGAAGAAAGCCGTTGCCGAACAGGGCCTACCCGAGAGCTGAAGTCCAAATAAAATGTTACCACTATGCGCGGGATTCCTTACTCAACCTGCGCAGTTCGCGACGGAAGGTCTTCCGGTACATATGGGCGTCAATCGACTCAATCCAGCGGACTGAGGCTTGTCCCAAATTCGACTGATCTCCTCGCTTGTGGAGGGCGTCAATTAGATTCCATCTGCGGCTCCATTCCTCCCGGAAATGCAGGCGATGCTGATTAATCAAGCCGTGGGCTCGCTTTCAATGGACCATCGTTGCGACTTCAGCGGGTTACTTAAACCTCGCGAAATTGGAGAAACTCAATCTCCGTCAACTGCGTTGACGTGACGAAAGAATTCGCTATATTTCGAATGTGACGAATTCGTTCGTCACATTTGCATCCGAAAAATCAGCAGCGGAAGCGGCTTTCATCTCGATCAGGAGACCCCAATGGCACGCCCGATTTCTTCGCAGCCGACGGAGGTCGAGTTGCAGATTCTGCGGATTCTCTGGTCCAGCGGCGGTTCGACTGCGCGTGAGGTTCATAATGCGTTGGCCGATATCGAGGCGAAGGAAACCACCTATTCGACCAC
>CAXBSB010000221.1:0-12785 GCA_963977965.1 uncultured Schlesneria sp. | reverse complement strand
TTGAAAAAACCAATCTCCCCTGCAAACTCCTCCAATTCTACGCACCTCGGTCAAGTCCTATTTCCCAATGGCCCTGCTTCGTCATCTGACATCCCTGCCCCGGTGTGGTAGATTGGAGTTCATTGATCCGTGGTTATTCGGAGAGCAGTATGAGTCGGTTGGTTGTGCTGGTCGCAATTCTGGGGGCCGTCGTTCCGCACGTCACTCGCGCTGCCGATGTCGATCCTGCTGATCGTCAGGCGGCCACGGAATTCTTCGAAAAGAAGATCCGGCCGCTTCTTATTCAACGTTGTGACGAATGCCATTCGACGAAAAAAGCAGACGATAGCGGACATCTCGCTCTGGACAATCGAGCCGGACTTCTGGCAGGTGGAACTCGAGGTCCCGTGCTGGTTGCCAATAAACCTGACGAAAGCCTGCTGATCAAAGCCGTCCGCTACCTGGACCCTCAATTACAGATGCCTCCCGAGGGAAAGCTTCCTGATGCTGAAATCGAGTTGTTGACGAAGTGGATCCGTGACGGCGCATTTGTTCCCGATTACGGCAAGGACGTTGCTCGCAAATCGAAAGAGATTGATTGGAACGTCGCTCGCCAGTTCTGGTCATTTCGCGAACTGGTTCGTCCTGTTGTCTCGACGGTTGTCTCGACGGACCGAAATCCGATCGATTCCCTGATTGCACCTCAACAGCAGGCCAACGCCTTGACGCCAGCAGCGACGGCTGACAATCGAACGCTGATTCGGCGTCTGTCGTTTGATCTGCTCGGTCTTCCTCCGACAGCCGAAGACGTGGCGGAATTTGAAGCGGATACGAGCCCCGATGCGTATGAGAGACTGGTCGATCGAATGATGGCGTCACCTCATCTGGGGGAACGATGGGCTCGCTATTGGCTCGACTTGGCCCGCTACGTCGATTTCACACCAGACTGGCAGAAGAATACCGATCGAGCCTGGATGTACCGCGACTGGGTAGCGCGCGCCTTTAACGAAGATCGGCCTTACGATGAGTTTGTCCGGATGCAACTGGCTGCGGACCTGGTTCCTGATGCCGACCCGAAAGATATCGCGGCACTGGGGTTACTGGGTGTCAGCCCGACGTACTGGAAGGAACTGAAGTTGGCTCCTTCGGTGATTGAAGTCATTGTTGCTGATGAGTGGGATGAGCGACTGGACACCGTCAGCCGGACATTCCTGGGGCTGACCGTTGCGTGTGCCCGTTGCCATGACCACAAGTTTGATCCGGTGACCATGCGCGACTATTACGGCTTGGCTGGAGTATTCGCCAGCACACAAGTCGCAGATCGGCCGCTGCTGCCATCGCCTCTGGCGGAACAGGTAACCTCGGCGCGCAAGAAACTCGATTCACTCGAAGAGAGCCTCAAAAAGCAGAAGGACAAGCAATCGGAAGAAGCGAAGAAGATTCAGCAACAGATCGATGAAATCCGAATGGCGACTCCGCAGGTCGATTCACCTCTGGCGCCTGTTGTTGAAGACTCAAGTGTGTATGTCGTTCCGAATGGCCCCGATGCGACAAAACTGGAATACAAGCCGCAGCCGCGTGACCTGCCAATCTTTCGACGTGGAAATCCAGCAAATCCGGGCGAAGTGGTTTCGCGAAGGTACCTGGAATTATTTTCCGCCTCATCAATCACAGGAACCAGTGCTGCCACTGAAGTGCCCGGACCAAAGTCGTTCCAGCGAGGGAGTGGACGGCTAGAGCTTTCGGAAGCCATTGTTTCGAATTCCCGTGCGTTGACGGCACGCGTCATCGTCAACCGCCTCTGGGCCTATCACTTCGGTAAGGGGCTTGTGAGAACACCCGGTGACTTCGGTCTGCAGGGAGACAAACCGACACACCCTGAACTGCTGGAATGGCTCTGCTGCGAACTGGCAGTTCCGTCGCAGACCAACCCCGTCGGGCGATGGTCGCTCAAGCACCTGCATCGCCAAATGGTGACATCCGCAACGTATCGGCAATCGAGTTCATCTGCTCAGTCCATTCGCACAGACCCCGACAATCATCGACTGGCACGCATGAACCGGCGCCGGCTGGACATCGAAGCCTGGCGCGATGCGATGCTGGCGGTCGCGGGGACGCTGGATGACCGCATGCAAGGGGCGGGAATGGAACTGGATCAGCGAGCAAACCGTCGACGAACCATCTACGGCAAAATTGGACGCGACGAACAAAACGATATGCTGCGAATTTACGACTTTCCCCCTCCGGCCACACATAGTCCCTCGCGTGATGTCACGACAACGCCGCTGCAGCAGTTGTTTGTGTTCAACAGTGATTTCGTAGAACAGCAGGCGAACGAACTAGCAGCTCGGCTGAAAGGAACGGCCGACAGGCCACTTCAGCAGAAGATAGATCAGTGTTACCAGGTCTTGTTCCAGCGTCTTCCCCGAGATGAAGAACGAAAACTTGGCGAACAATTCCTGAGTGATCCTGCAGCGGCAAGCAGCAGCGAAGCGGATCGCTGGCGGTGGTACATTCAATCGCTGCTGGGACTCAACGAGTTCTTGTTTGTCGATTAAGCATTCAGGTTTCGCAGAGTCGGTTGAGCAAGCTCAGGTGAAATTGGAACGGGATTGGAAAGCGATGGGTAATGACGTGAGCCAACGGCAGCAGTTTTCACCCTCCCGGCGGAAAGCGATCCAGGCACTTGGCGGCGGATTCGGGACGCTGGGCCTGGCCGCAATGGCACAGCCATCCTTCGCGTCAGGCCTTTCTCCGCATGAGGCTCCCAGGGCAAAGCGAGTCATCCAGTTGTTCATGAATGGTGGGCCGTTTGGACCTGACTTCTTCGACCCGAAACCGGGCCTGGAAAAGTTTACGGGCCAGCGACCTGCTGAACTGGAAGGGTTTCGAACAGAACGTAAAACGGCGGGACTGCTGCCATCGCCCTACAGCTTTCAGCCGCGAGGCGAGAGTGGCGTACCCGTCAGTGAACTCTTGCCGAAATTCGGCGAGTGCATCGATGATGTCTGTGTTCTACGATCAGTCTACACCGACAACCCGAATCACGGCCCTGCTCTGCTTTTGATGAATAACGGGACGATCGTTCCCACGCGTCCCAGCATGGGCTCGTGGTTTTCGTATGGACTGGGGACCGAAAACGAAAGCCTGCCGGGATACGTCGTCCTGTGCCCCGGTCGACCCGTTCGATTTTCGATTCTCTGGAGCAGTGCCTTCCTTCCGGGTGAGCACCAGGGAACCTACATCAATCATTCGAATCTCGATCCACAGAAGCTGATTCCCTTCCTGAGAAACAAATCGATAACGCCCAACCTGCAGCAGCGGCAACTGGAGTTGATGCAGGCCTTAAACGAACAGCATCGCGCGGAACGTGACGGCGATCAGCAACTGGATGCCCGCATCACGGCCATGGAGACTGCGTATCGCATGCAATTTGCTGCCACAGAAGCATTCGATCTGAATCGTGAGACGAAAGAGACTCGCGAAGAATACGGCAAGGGGCACTTTGCCAATGGGTGCCTGCTCGCGCGACGATTAGCCGAACGCGGAGTGCGATTCACGCAGGTTTACTACGGTGACGGTCAGCCCTGGGACACTCATAGTGACCACAATAACGCCGTCAAAAAGCTTGCCGCCGATATTGATCAACCCATGGCAGCGCTGCTTCGCGATTTAAAGCGGCGTGGAATGCTGGACGATACGCTGGTGATCTGGGGCGGCGAATTCGGCCGGACTCCGACGACGGAAAACGGAACTGGCCGGGACCACAACCACTACGGGTTCACGATGTGGATGGCAGGAGGCGGGATTCGTGGCGGGATGACTTACGGGGAAACCGATGACTTCGGTTTCCAGGCCGTCCACAATCGGGTTCACATTCACGACCTGCATGCCACGATTCTGCATCAACTTGGATTGAATCATGAACGACTGACGTATCGGTACGCTGGACGCGATTTCCGATTAACGGACGTTGCCGGAAAGGTCATCCGGGAAGTGGTCAGTTGAGCTTTTCCGATCCTATCGCCTGACGATGGCCAGCCCGATACAAAATGTCCCGCCAAGGTGACTGGGTGCAGTCGTCACTTGGCGGTCACATCGTGAATCGAGCGAAGAACCAAAATCCAGGGTGCCACGGTTTTGGAGGTTTTGGAGTCCGCGACAAGGCCGTGTCTTCGCTCGTGGAGCGACGCGAATCGCCAATCCATTCCCCTCGTGCGAATCGCGCCGCGCGACGAATTTCCGCGAATTTCGTAGGACGGACAATCTTAATCTTGTCCGTCGTGCATTCGACCGGCCGCGACCAGCGAAAGAACAATAATGCCAGACGGACAGATTGTCCGTCCTACGTGGACGCTGAAAACGCACGGCCTTGTCGAAGATTCCGAAACCGTGGCACCCCGCATCGACAGCTGGTCAAATCGCCTGACGACTTACTTGGCAGCGGCGAGAGCGGCTTCGTAGTTGGGGTGCTGAGAGATTTCGCTGACGTATTCGACGTGCTTGACTTTACCGGCACCGTCGACAACGAAGATGGCTCGAGCCAGACATCGATCCAATGGACCACCGATGATCAGGACTCCGTAGTCGTTGCCGAAATCGGTGCAGCGATGGGCACTGAGCGTCTTGACGGTTTCGACGCCTTCAGCACCACACCAGCGCTTGGCTCCGAACGGCAGGTCCATACTGACAACCAGAACTTCGACGTTGGGCAGGTTCTTGGCTTCGTCGTTGAATCGCTTCGTTTCCAGCGCGCAAACGCTGGTGTCCAAGGATGGAATCGTCGCAATGATCCGGGTCTTGCCCGCACTCGAGGCCAGCGTGATATCGGCGAGGGAGTTGTCCTGCAGCTTGAATTCTGGAGCATCATCCCCGACCTTCAACGCCCGCCCCTTCAGATCGACTGGATTTCCCTTGAGAGTGACCGCAGCAACACGCTTCATCTGATTGATCCTTGCAAAAACTGGGTTGAGACAATTTTCACTGTGTAAAGTGAGTTTTCATCACAAGACAGTATCGCAAGGTTCTGGCGAGAAGCAAAGCCGACGGGCAACACAATTGAAACGGCTGATGTCAGGTGTTCTGGTCGCGGTGGCCATTATGGCAAAACGGCACGATCCCGGCCGCCGCGGACGCCAACGCGGGTTACGATTTTTGTCTGTGAAATCTTGAGGTTTCGACCTTCTTGATCGCCACGCGACCGCAGAACGTAGTTTCCTCGCACCTTGGGGTGCAACCGTCGGGGAGGAACTCTGAGATTGTCGAGCGTATCGTTCGTAAGCGATTTGTCGCTCGCAGATTTTCCGAATCTGTTTTTTCGGCCCAAGGGGCCAGCCGTTCACCCAGCCAGGGCCTTTTGGCGCCTTTTGGCCCTGGGAAACGATCTAACAGCAGAACCGGAGGCCTGAAGGGCCGAGCATTCGGGTTTTGAACATATCGAAAGGAAAAAACGGCCCTTCAGGCCTCATGGAAACTTTGGTGGGATCGATTCCAGGGCCGAAGAGGCCCTGGCTGGGTGAACGGCTGGCCCGGTTGGGCCGTCAAATGAAGATTCAGAGAATCTGCGAGTGACGACTCGCCCAAGGAAAATTCGCTCAACGACCTTACAAGTGTTCCTCACCGACATATGCGCCCAGAGGTGCGAGGAAACTACGGTCTGCGACCCCTTGAACGTCGTATGATAGCCATGCTCGCGAAGAGTAATTCTGGCGACCGCAATTCAGACGCTGCCAAAATTCGTTACTCGAGCCGCGGCGGACGCAAATCAACGACACAATAACCCGATCGGCAATAGGCACTTACATCGTCTACCTGCTGCAGTTGGCTGTCCCACAGTTGTTGCCACACTGGGTACAAATCGTGTCCACGACACATTTCCAGCCTGGTTTGTCGACGGTGGTGGTGACCTTTTTCAGTTTCTTTTTTGTCACCACGCGATCACAGGTAGGAATGCTGACTTTTTCGCATCGCTGGCCACCTGCGACACAGGCATCGCTCACCATTCGTTCTTCAGTACACGACTTTCCCGGAAGACAGATCTCTTCACATTCCACGACAAATTTGGTTTCCGTCACCTTCTTGGTATCGGGGACGACGCGGCAGACTTTTTCAAGTTCTCCGCAGCCGCATTTCGAACAGCTCCGTGAAAACCATCCAGCAACGCATGGAAGCGTGGTGCATACCATCAGGCTGGCCAGCAGGATACGAACAGTCGCGATTCGCATGATGATCACTCGGGTAAACACGAGATTTCAGAAGGACCACTGGTAACGCACGGCGAAAATATCAGCGCCACTGTTGGTCACAGTCTTGTTAAGCCCTTTGGCATCGAGAAAGGCGTGGATGTAGTTAAACATCACTCGAGACCGCGTGGTGTAGTACCAGTTCATTCCGACCGTTAAGTCGGTCAATCGTCCACCATTAATGTTCTGGCTGTTCAGGTCCAGCGTCGACACACGTGCCGTAGCTTCCCAGGCTCCCCAACCCGTTTGAATCCCTTCGTCCGTCTTGACCCGGAAGAAGTTGTTGTGAAGCTGTACGGCCTGATGAATCCCCAGTTTGCGATTGTAATTGCGATTTTCGCCCGTCAGGAAATACATCGCTTCGATGTATCCCCCGTGAAAGAACAGGTTGGGATTGTTGATCTGATTGCCGCTGACGAATTGATATTCTGCTTGAATAGAAAGCGATCCCATCGTCGTTAACGCTTCGACCCCGGCCACGTGATAGTCGAGCATATTGATGATCGGAGTGTTCACGAAGCGAGGAGTCTGCAGCAGCGTGATGGGTGTATCCTGCTTGATGACCACTTCTGGCGTTGTCCCGAAACGGGCCAGGTGATTGGTCGCAATGCGATAACTGTATGATGCCCCCAGATGTGTCAGGTATCGCCCTTCTGCGAGTTCGTCGTAATACGGAAGCCATGTCGTGCGACCCGTAAACGCGATCCCACCGCTCGTTGGCAGTTCTTCTCCGTATGCGTTGGAATTCTCTGTAAAGACCCCGTACGACCAGGTGCGAGTTTCACTCTCATTACAGTCGAATCCCATCACGCCGATGTTACGAAATGGCACGAGTGCATTGGTAGAAATGGCCCGTTCAAGAAACGGCAGATCGTGAGTGCTGTCGAGGCGATCAAGGCCGAATGGTTCGCGAAACCGCCCGACTCGTACGTTGCCAACCACCGGCAGATTCATGGTGTCGATATAAGCATCTATCACCACGGGACGTCTGTTCGAAGAGAGCGTGTTATTCGAATTCGAATCGAGCGATGCGAAGTCTACGTCGAACCGGTAGAAGAAAGTGTCGAACCCTTCCCCTTCAATTCCGAATCGAGCCCGTCGAAAATCGACTCCACTGAGAGCCGGACCAACTGTCGCTCGATTATCCGCGTCCTGGCGGAACGACACAGCATCGATGTGAACACGTCCGAAGGGTCGAACCGTAAATTTCTTTGCGGCCGCATCGGCCGTTTTCTTGTCGGCCGCATCCCGCTTTTTTAACTGATCTTCGACACTGTTGAGTCGCTTGATCAGATCCGCAACGAGATTGTCGCCAGCAGGTGCGGGAGGAAGGGCCTCGTTGGGTTCCCCAACCGCGTAATTGATTGGGGCAACATCAGCAGACGATTCTTCCACGTCCTTAAAACCAGCGTCGATCTCTGGCCGCGACGGCTCATGCAGCGAGCGGGTGACAGGTTCTGGAATCGCTTCGTCGGCAGAAAGCGACGCAACAAACGCGAGAACGACGTTCGCGAGAAGCAACCTCGGGAGAGTGACCCGGAGTGATCGCATGGCAGGTTGATCCTCCCTCAATTCAAATCGAGTGAAAAACTGAAAAATGAGACCATCGAACTCGCTGGTGCACCACCGTGATGCTCATCCGAGCCTCGATGTGCCTCTGGTTGTCCAGTCAACACAACAGAAGGGAGAGATTTCCGCTTGTTCCTTCTTTATCGGTTATTCCGATTGTTCGGTTGAGGTTTGTTTCGTCACGTGACAAAACAAATTTTCGCGAAAAATAGTTCAAGAGTGGGAATCTCGTCATCAACTGATCATTGTGTAACGAGACCGACTTCCTTTTTGAGTCCATCATGCAAGACATTGCCAGTCAGATTGTTGCGTTCTTCTCTCAGCCCGGCATCAAGTCGATTCGCCCCAAAGAACTGGCGTATGAACTGGGACTCGGGAAGCGGGACTTCCCCAAATTCAAAGCGGCGATCGAACAACTTCTGGAATCTGGCCGACTGACCATTGGCAAAAACAAACTGCTGCGGTTGAAAGCCGACGTCAGTCTGCTCACGGGAACCATCAAGCGAACCAGTGCCGGCGCGGGGTATTTTCGGCCTCATGATCCCACTCAACTGGATGCTGACGAAGCTCTTTATGTCGCACCTGAAGACTTGAAAGATGCTTACACAGGTGACGAAGTTCAGGTCCAGCTTCTGAAGAAGCGAATGCGAGGCAAGCGGTGCGGTCGCGTTCTGGAAGTCTTGCAACGAGCTTCAACCACGTTCGTCGGAACATATTTCGAAAAGCGGAATCGGGGATTCGTACGCATTGATGGCGGGCAGTTCGAATCCGCGATTTCCGTGGGAGATCCGGGAGCCAAAGGGGCTCGGCCCGACGATCAGGTCGTTATTGAGATCCTGCGATTCCCCGGCCGGACCGATGCCGGTGAAGCAGTCATCACCAAGGTCCTGGGACCGCGCGGGACTCCCGGTGTTGACCTGTTAACGATCATCCATGAATTTGCGCTGCCGGATGAGTTTCCTGCCGGTGTGCTGGCCGAGGCCCGAATTCAAGCTCAGCAGTTTGCGGTCGAAGTTCCCGATGAGGTGAGCGTACCCGACACGGGTAGTGACAGTCCTGGAACATCTCGCAATTCCGCAGTTCCAGCAAACCGTCTGGATCTGACGGGTGAGACGATCATCACCATTGATCCGATCGACGCTCGCGATTTCGATGATGCAATCTCATTAACGCGAGACGACGACGGAACGTGGCGACTCGGCGTTCATATCGCTGACGTGGCACACTTCGTTCGGACCGGGACGATGCTCGACAAAGAAGCACGACAGCGTGGAACCAGTGTCTATCTGCCCGACAAAGTCCTGCCGATGCTTCCTGAAGTCATCTCCAACGCCTTGGCGAGTCTGCAGCAGGGACGTATTCGGTTCACCAAGTCGGCATTCATCACGTTCAGCCCGGAAGGGATACCGCTCCATTACGACTTCGCAAATTCTGCGATCCGAGTGACCCAACGGTTCGCCTACGAACAGGTGATGCCTCTCTTGAAGGCCACCCAGGAAACACCCACGACGGAACCACCTGCTACGGAACCAACCGTGGCGCCGCAGGTACTAAAACTACTGCAGCAGATGCACGAACTAGCAATGCTTTTGCGTGGTCGCCGTTTTCAGCGCGGAGCTCTCGATCTGGCTCTTCCAGAAGTGAAGATCGACATGGATCCCGATGGGAAAGTCACCGGGGCTCATCTGGTTTCTCACGACGAAAGTCACCAGATTATTGAAGAGTTCATGCTGGCAGCGAATATTGCGGTCGCGACGAAGTTATCCGATTGCGGTATCAGCTTCCTGAGGCGAACACATGCTCCACCTGATGAGCGAAAACTTCGAGGCCTCAGTGAGTTCGTCGGGTCTCTGGGACACAAGATTCGCGCGATGCCTGGGCGTGGAGACCTGCAAAAGCTTCTCAAGGAAGTTCACGGAACGGCCCACGAATACTCCGTCAGTTACGCCGTACTGCGCAGTACCAAGCGAGCGGAATACAGCCCGGATCCAGAAATCGGCCATTACGCATTGTCAGAAAAGAACTATTGCCATTTCACCAGCCCGATCCGGCGCTATCCAGACCTGACGGTTCATCGACTACTGGACGAAATCATTCGCGCCGAAGATACAGACGGCAAACGCAAAACCAGGAAATCTGCATCAGCTTCAACAGACGGTCGTCTTTCAGAAAAACGAGGCGAGTCACCGCTGCCAGCAGAACTGGTATCGCTCGGCAAGTGGTGCTCAATGACAGAACGACGAGCCGCTGATGCCGAGAAGGAACTGGTCAAGCTGAAAATGCTCGAATATCTGTCGGATCGGATTGGCGAGGAGATGGAAGCGACAATCACCGGAGTCGAAAAATTCGGCCTCTTCTGCCAGGGAGTCCAGCTTCCTGCCGAAGGCCTGATTCATATCAGCACTCTTCCCGATGATCACTACGACTACGACGATCGAGCCCACACACTGGTCGGACGTAAACGAGGCCGCATATTCCGACTGGGCGGGACAGTCCGTGTCATCGTCACTGAAGTCGATCTCGTGAACCGCAATCTGGAACTGAAACTGGCCTCAACACGTCGCAAGTCTGACGAAGATGAAGTCTCGAAGAAGGCCACCAAATCAAACCGCGAGCCAAAGAAATCTCGAAAGCGCAGATAGATAGGAGCCGCTGGCAAAAGGGCTTCGCACAAAAGATCAGCCCAGGCAGTGAGTTCTGCCATTCAGTTTCTTTCAGTGGGAGGTCGTTATTCCGAATGGTGCTGTCCCCGCTCAGTGAAGGTCCTATCGGCAATTCGGACATCGCACGAAGCGAAATTCCATTCCAAGAACGGAAGACCCTGTTGCTGGAACAAATCGGCCTAACGGGCAGAATCTCAACCTCGATCCGACACATCCAAGGAACTTTTCTGATTCGGTCGATGTGAATGCTGTAAATAATCGTCGAACTTGCCGTGACGTCAATGTCGTCCTTATAATATTTTTGTTCAGACTAATTCAAGGAGAAACAAAAATGCTACGTTATTCCGTCGCGACGTGCGCCGCTCTATCGGTGTTTGCAGATTCGCCTAACTTCGATATACATCAGTTGGAAGCTTTCCAAAAGTCAGCCGAAACTGCGATAAATATCCATGTCATGTGGTTCGCATTTGCCTGCACGATCAACGGGACAGTGTTTGCATTCATAGCGTCCTCCGAACGATTGCGTCTTCGATCAAAGATCCTTCCGTCGTGCATGCTTTTGGGTGATATTGCCGGTGCGATCGTTTCTGGAGTCCTGTGCAAATACTACTATTATTGCAATTCAGAGATTGTGAGACTACTTCCTGATCACATGAAACCTTATCCTGCCATTCCGCTAACAGTCCTAATGCTTGCGGGTGGATTCATGGCGTTAATCAGCCTTCTAATGGGAATCGGCTGGATACAAGTACAACGACATTGGAATGAGTATTACCAAGGTACGGGACTCTTGCCATCAGGGTGAGCTAAGTCGTTTTTCACGAAGAACTGCGAGTAGGAAGCTATGGTTCCAACTGCAACTTCGCCTCTTCATGGCGACGCTTTTCTTTCCGCGATGTTGTTGTCCTTCTCCCTTTCGTGATCGCGATGTTAATCCCCGATCGAGGATGCCGGTGGTGAGCAGTGTTCGTTCTACCGGGTACGTTGGCTTACCCGTGTGAATCATCTGTTCGATCGCTTTCAGCAAGAACGCAAAGTGAGGGTACCGTGGTTCTGTTCGTTCGTGGAAAGCCGTTGCAAGTGGCTTGGACTGGTCTTTCAGTTTGATGCCGATCGACGTGCCATGAACGCATTTCAACATGAAGAGCGCCCCTTGAAATCCATCGACATACTCGAACAGAAACAATCCGGCCTTTTCGTCCTTTCTCAAATCGGGCTCGCCCGTCTTGGGTACAATCTTGAAGGCTGCATCAAGTGCCTCGCGGGAGACGATTCCATCATCGACCGCTTTCCACATCGCAGGCCCCTGCAGAAAACGGACCGACTTCACCCCCTGCTCTGCTCCTGTTCGCCGTTCAACATGCGATCGATAGACCATGACAATGGGGTGGTTGTTCGCCAATTACATCATCGCGGAATGGCGATGCTGTGAAAACGGAGCTTGTACGTAGTCCTTCGCCACGACTTCGACTTCTTGCATCATTCCCATGTCCTGATCGTCGAGCAGATGACAGTGCATGAGGAACAGGCCGACGTAGTCTTCGTAGCTGATGCGGACTCGCACTTCGCCGCGTTTGCCTTCCACAGCATCGACGTCGTCACCGGCAGGAGCGCCCGGGGGAATCGTCGTGGTGTCTTCAAATCCCTCGAAGGGAACGTGGATCTCTGTTTCGTACGATGCGTACGCACAGTTGCCATTGGCCGGCGGAGGATTCAAAACTTTGTTGGCGCCGAATGAGGCGTCGCGGTATCCCATCACCTGGAAATAGTTGATGTGAATGTGAAAGAGGTGAATCACGTCGGAACGGTTCTGAATGACGATTTCTTCGTTGGACCCCTTGTAGGCGACCGTGCGCCGGAAATCGTTGAAGGCAGATCCGTTCATGAGCGTGCTGTCCGACCCCGACTCGGCGAGGCCCGGCTTCGGATGCGCAAAGGAAAAGGACATATTCCGCTGCCGCACGATCTTGTCCTTGAGAGCTCCTTCCAACGCTGCCGTTAGATCGAGATTTCGGTAGTAGTAGTGATCGGTCAGCAACTCGACGATTTCCAGACCGTCGTCTGGCGTATCCGAATTATTATTGATCTTCGAAATCTTGAAGAGGTCGTATTCGAAATTGACGACCCCCGGTCCCGGAAAGACTCCTGGTGAGACAGGATCAATTCCCACCTGGAATTGAGAAGGATCTTCATCCAAACCGGTGACAACCAGTCTGAATGTCTCCCCACCCACCGTGATGCGAATTTTGGCGTCCGTTTCCAAATGATGGAGTAATCGCTTTTGCTTTTCGGGGTCTTTTTCATCGGGATTTTCGAGCGGCATGGCGATCGT
>CAXBSB010000220.1:0-12841 GCA_963977965.1 uncultured Schlesneria sp. | reverse complement strand
GCCATTCTTTACGGAAAAGCTCCCTGGGAAAAAGGGGACCGGGTTGGGCCTGTCTATCACCAACCGCATCATTGCCGACCATGATGGAAGGATTGAGGCGAGTAGTGACGGGCCCGGAACGGGTAGTACTTTCCGTGTTCATTTGCCACGCAAGGCGGGAGGGATCACTCGTGCCGCCTGATTGAAACATGGAAAAGTTTACAGTCTGAAGATCTGTAGGAACGGACATTGCGACGATTCAAATCATCTGATATGACCCCGCTCGCTTCCTACGGCTTTCAACACGAAACTTCGTTCGAAATGCATCGGGTTGCTGACAAGGATGTTGGTGACAGGGGCAAGGAGACCGCCCGTTGACTGCTGCGACACTCAATAAACTGCGGATTCTGTTTGTCGACGACGAGCAAGACATTCGTAACGTCATGAAAATCGAACTTCCACGGATGGGACATGATGTCGTCCTGTGTGAGGATGGACAGGCGGCCCTTAAAGCCCTGGAAAACCAGACGTTCGACGCTGCGATCGTTGACCTGCGGATGCCTGGACTGAGCGGATGGGACGTCATTGAGCACATCAAAAAGGTCTCGCCCGAGACCGAAGTGATTATCAGCACAGGCCACGGGGATATGGAATCCGCGATCCAGGCTGTTCGCGCCGGCGCCTATGATTTTCTCCGCAAGCCCTGCAAGTTGTTCGAGATTTCGGCAGCCTTGAAGCGGGTCGCGGAAAAGCGAGCCCTGACCAACAAGACCATTGCTCTGGAATCACGCCTGAAAGCGGTTGAAGGATCACTCGATCTGATCGGTCGCACGCCGGAAATGCTGCGAGTCAAAAAGCTGTGCGAAAAGATCGCACCAACAGACTCCAGCGTCCTGATCCTCGGCGAAACCGGGACCGGAAAGGAACTGGTCGCTCGACGGATTCACGATCTCAGCAAACGCTCCAGCATGCCGTTCGTGGCCCTCAACTGCGGGGCTCTGCCACAAAACCTGGTGGAAAGCGAACTGTTTGGACACGGCAAAGGAGCATTCACGGGCGCAGACACGTCGCGTAAAGGCCTGCTGGAAGTCGCAAATGGTGGCACCCTGTTCCTCGATGAACTCGGGGAACTCGACAAGCAGATGCAAGTCAAGATGCTCCGCTTCCTGGAGTCGGGCGAAGTGCGACGCGTGGGTGAGAACGATGCGTTCCACGTGAATGTTCGCGTCGTCTGTGCAACGAATCGCGAACTGCAGCAGATGGTTGCCGAGGGAACGTTCCGCGAAGACCTGTTCTTCCGTATCAATACATTTGAAATCCATCTACCGCCATTGCGTGAACGCAAGGATGACATCCCCGAACTGGCACGGACGTTGATCGCACGAACCCTGAAACGTCATGAAGTCCCTGAGAACATTCTGTCACCAGAAACGATTCAGGTCCTGAAGTCACACGACTGGTCAGGGAATGTTCGCGAACTGGCAAATGCTCTGGAACATGCCGTGATCATGTCCGACGGTCAGACGATCCAGCCCGATGACTTGCCAATCGGCGTGTTGAAACAGACTGCGATCGGCGGAACGATCAAGCCCGCGTTGATGGAGATGCCACATCAGCCAAAGACGCTGCGTGAGATTGAAATGGACGTGATTTATCAGGTGCTGGACAAGCACGACGGTGACAAGCCGAAGGCTGCGATAGAACTTGGAATCGCGTTGAAAACGCTGTACAATAAGTTGAACGGCGATCAGTCCCGAGCAGCAGGATGATCGCGCCTGAACGCCGGATGTTTGCAGCTTGCAACTCCAGAGTTTGGGATCGCACACAATGAGCTATGGCTACGACAATCGCCGTCAATATGGCGGCGGATACGGACTGGGAACACGCGCAATTCCGCTGGTGATCGGGCTGATTGCCATCGGCTTCACGATGGCACGCGGTTGCCAGCACGGCCCATTCGGTCGGTCTCAAGTCGTCGCAATCTCTCCGGCTGAAGAATCAAAACTTGGCGTCCAAGCCTTTCGAGAAGTCCTCAGTTCTTCAAAAGTCATTCGCCGCGGGCGCATCGTTGAAGCGGTACACCGTGTCGCTGAGCGTTTGATCGAAGCGACTCGTAATCGCGAATTCCAAAGCCGAATCGGCATCAAGATTCCCGAGTTCGATTGGGAACTGGAGGTCGTCGATGAACCTCAAGTCAATGCGTTCTGCCTGCCGGGCGGCAAGATCGTTGTTTACACGGGAATCTTGCCAGTCGCTGTCAGTGATGCTGGTCTGGCAACCGTCATTGGCCACGAAATCTCGCATGCGCTCGCTCACCACGGTGCAGAACGCATGGCTCAGACACAGATTGCCCGAATTGGCCTGACCGCCGCAGGAGCATCGATTGGCGATATGGATCCCGCGGCACGTCAGCAGGTCATGATGGTACTGAATGCAGGAACCAAATTCGGAATTTTGAAATACAGCCGCAACCACGAGTCAGAAGCCGATCATATGGGCCTGCTGCTGATGGCCGCTGCCGGCTATGATCCGCGCGAATCCGTGGAATTCTGGAAGCGAATGTCGAAAGCGACGGGTGCCGCACCATCGGAATTCCTGTCAACTCACCCCAGCCATGCAACGCGTGTCCGCGACCTGACCAACTGGTTGCAGGAAGCCAAACATCTCTACGACCACAGCCCAGATAAAAGCCGGGCGATTGTTCTTCCAGGTGTGGATTCGTTGTAATTCGACGGGCACTGACACGGAAGAAGCAGAAGAGACGGATATGATGATTGTCCATCCTACGGTCAATGCGTGATGCTTTTCACTGATCATCATGGCTGCAGTGTTTGGCAACCAGACGTCACGACTTTGGGGCGTTTGTCGGCTTCTTAGAAATCACTTGCTTCGCCTGTGGTGGTTTCTTGGCTTTGGTTGGCTTGGGAGGGAGAGGCTTGAAGGAGCGTGATGGGACGTAGTTTGACTGGGCTTGTGGCAGCACGATGGTTTCCCAGCAGCACTGCTCGCCAACATATGTCCCTTTCACGCTTCCGTTGAGCGCCTGATAGGGAATCTGATAGCCCGCTCCGTACCCGAATCCGATTCCGCTTCCGACATTCAGACCATAGAAGCTGCCTCCAAAGCCTGGTGGAACGTAGCCAAAGTCTTGTGCGACGGCATTTCGATTGATCGCCACGCATCCAATACCAACCAGAACGAACGCAAGAAGTCGCATGCTGTTTCCTTTCGCAAATCTGAGCACCTTGTGTTGCTGACGCACTCTTTGACGTCGGTAATGCGGCCTCGGTTACAGATGACTCGAAAAAATCGTTTGAGAAATCTTCGTTCGGGTTTTCAATGTAGGTGGTATCAGAAGTCTTTCGGGAACCCGTTCCTGCCGTATCGAAAAGACAACACCAGTGTCGTCACTCTCTGGATTTTCTTCATCACTCAGATATCATTTCGACAACCACAACTTGCCGACAGCGTCGAAGTGATTAACTCCCCTGACAGTTTCCGAATGAAAGTGAGATTCCTGTGACCGCCCGATGGATTGCGTGGTCGGAAGTCAGCCATCAGTTCCCCGCGGCTGATGCACCTCAGTTGATCGGGATGATCGAACGCCTGATCGACGCCGCGGCTGTTGCCGAACAGGAAGTCGATTTCCTGCGGCAACAGCTTTCCGACATGTGCGGCGAACTGGGAGCCAGCGGTGGGGGGATCATGGAACGAACCCCGAACTGGAACAGCACTGCTCAAACGGGACGCTGGAATCAGGCGGATATTCCACGAGATCTGCTGGCGGATGTTCTGGACCGCGATGCCGGAGTTGCAACGACGATTGAAGGTGCCAACCCGGGCGGCCTGGTGGCTGTGCCGGTCAGTGGTCGCACCCGGACGGGTTGCGTTTTGACATTCACCGGTCGACATCTTTCGGCCGAAATTCTCTCCCTGGCCGTGGTACTCGGCAAGACGCTCGGTTCGTGTCTGGATGTGCTGGCGGATCGGTCACGATCAGAGAAGCGGATCGATAGTCTGCGCGGCATTCTGAAAGTGTCGCTGACATTATCGACCGTGAAAGAAACGGAACCGCTGCTAGAACTGATCGCTCGTGAAGCCGTGAGGATCCTTGATTGTGATCGCGCCAGTATCTTCCTGTGGGATCGTGAACATCAGGAAGTTGTCGCGTGCCCGGCACTTGGTGTCGAAGGGAACTCACTGCGACTTCCAGACCGGACAGGAGTCGTCGGCGAAGTCATTCATTCAGCCAAACTGCTGCGAGTCGACGACGCCTATCACGACTCGCGATTCAGCCGCAAGGTAGATCAGTCGAGCGGCTATAAAACTCGAAACCTGCTGTGTGCCCCGCTGTTTGACGCTGAACACAAACTGCTGGGGGCCTTTGAAGTCATCAACAAGAACTCCGGCGACTTCACGGCAGACGACGAAACAACACTGGAAGATCTGGCAATCCAGGCGGCAATTGCCCTGAAAAACACGCGAGAACGCGAATCATTGATTCGTTCACATCGCCAGTTGACGGAACAATTGACTCGCGGCGTATCGCTGATCGGTGAAAGCCCTGCTATGCAGGCGATGCGAAGCACGATCCGACGCCTCGCTTCAATCGACCTGCCGGTTCTGATCCTGGGTGAAAGTGGTACAGGCAAAGAAGTCGTTGCTCAGACGCTCCATTTCCAGGGCCCGCGAGCCGACCGACCGTTTGTTGCAGTGAACTGTGCGGCGCTGACCGAAACACTGTTGGAAAGTGAACTGTTCGGGCATGAGAAGGGAGCCTTCACTGACGCTCGCGAAATGCATCGAGGCAAGTTTGAAGTTGCTGAAGGGGGAACGATTTTCCTCGACGAAATCGGCGATATGAGCCCCGGTGGACAAGCGAAGCTGTTGCGAGTTCTCGAGCAGAAAGTGATCACTCGCGTCGGTGGATCTCAGGCTATTCCGATTAATGCACGAGTGATCGCGGCAACGAATGCCCATCTGGCCGAAGCGGTTCGTGCCCGCAAGTTCCGCGAAGATCTCTATTTTCGTCTGAATGTGGTTACGCTTGATTTACCTCCACTGCGAGATCGCCCTGAGGATGTCTTGCCACTGGCCGAACATTTTCTGAATGGCTTTGCCGTCCAGGCCCGCCGACCACGACTGGAGCTATCATCAGACGCTCGCAAGCGGATGCAATCACATACCTGGCCCGGCAACGTCCGAGAGCTTCGCAACCTGATGGAACGAGTTGCCTTTCTTGCTCCAAATGACATCATTGAAGCAGACGATCTGGCGTTTATTCTCAGCCCTGACCAGAACCGGAACAACGAGCCGTCGCTCGATCTTGGGCTGGCTGAAGCGACCAATATGTTTCAGCAGGACTTCATCCGCCGCGCGATTCGTCGCGTCCGAAACAATATGAGTGAAGCGGCCAGGCTGCTCGGCCTGCATCGTTCCAACCTCTATCGCAAAATGCGGCAACTCAAGATGAGTGAGGCGGGAAATGAAGGGGACGAAGATCTCGATCTTGGTGACGAGCCTGTTTAACAACCGCACGCGAAACGGAAGTGCGACCCGCACTAGCTGCCGGCGTCCCGCATGCTGAAGAGGTCGGCTCTGCTCAGGAAGCGGCGCACGTCGGGATGCCATCGCGGACGCTTGCCAATGGACTCGCCGAGCAAATGGCACAAACCTCATCGATCTCCAAAAAGGTCTTGTGGAGCGCAAATCACGGGGGCTCAAATCCCCCGTCCTTCCGTGTCGTCCGTGGAATCCGTGTCCGACTTCATGCCTGAACCCATTTCAGCGAACCTTTCTGGTCGTTGTCGTAGACTTTGCGTTTCAGTTCGGCGGATGGGCCGAAGTTCAATAGCAGCCCGACTTCAATGCGAGTGGCCTTCAGGTAGTTGAGAAGTTGCGCTTCGTGCTCGTCAGCTAGCTGCTTCGCCGCCTTGAGTTCCAGCATCACGACCTCGTTCACGATCAAGTCTGCGAAGTAAGTGCCGACCGGATCACCGTCGTAGAAGACTTCGATCTCGGCTTGTTGAGCGACCTGCAATCCCGCCTTACGCAGTTCGATGGCCAGCGAGTTCTCATACACCTTCTCGTTGAAGCCGTATCCCAATTTCCGATGGACTTTGTAGAAGCAATTGAGGATCACGTCCGTGATGTCGGAATGCTTGCCTTGAAACTTGGAATCAGCCACGGGATTGCCTTTCAAAAAAGAGGAAGTTGGACACGGAGAACACGGAAGACACGGTCTTGATTTCATTCTGGCAGAGTCATTCTTGCCAGTCACTGATCGACAACGGAGATCGAACAATCGCTCGTGAAATCTTCTTCAATGTCTTCTGTCTTCCTCCGTGTCTTCCGTGCAGTCCGTGTCCGACATCGTCGCGGAGAGGGCAATTCATCGTTCATCGAAGTAGACGTAATGACGAATCGCACAGGCAATCTTCGGTTCGTTGTAGTAATGTCCCCAGACATGTCGGCAGCCGATGAGTGATGTGACATCGCACTCGGTGATTCGGCACGCTCGCTTTCCCAACCGATATTCGTCATGCATGGTGACACCCGCTCGCCCCAGGGCTCGACTGGCGAAAAGCTGGTGTGTCGGATGAAAAAACAGGGGAAGATCGAATCGATTCCTGACATTCAGTACGGCTTCAGTCCGACAGAGAGCCATGTCATACCGTTCACCGGGATTGAGCCAGTCATGGTCCATGGCTGCCGCGGCCAGTACTGTTCGGATTCTCTGGTTGTTAAAAGGGCCACCCTTAAAGCAACGTCCGTCGACCAGCCCACCTGAAAGCAGGTGCAAGGTTGCAGAGACCATTCTGGCACCGTGGCTATGCCCGATCAGACTGATCGGATTGTGATCGGGAACGCGTGAAACCAGATCAGCCAGGTAGAGCGAGTTCATTTCCGCTCGATGCCCCAGTCGCCGGGCGTCGGCGGTGTCGAGGGCATGAGGGACCATGTTATGGGCTTCGTCACTGGGCCACGAGAAGAATATCATCTTCACAGGACGTTCTGGAGCAGCCCTACGCAGCCAGCGATACGTTGCGGCGCTGTCACGCAGAACAGATTCCCACAGGACGAAGCTGCCGTGGACCATGATGCAGACGGGAACACCAGGTTCCAGTGAAGCGTACATCTCCTGAAGATCGCCTCGCCGACCGGGTCCCGGACCGTCAAAGCGGAAGACTTGATACTGGCAATCGAGTCCACATTCGAGACGTTCGTTGCAGCACCGGGCACTGACGATCCAGTAGTCGGGATCACAGGGGCCTCGTACAGTCACTGCCGCAGAATGACCAGGACCGCTCGGCACAATCGTCGGGGCAGGGATGGGCCGTAGCGGCGCGGGCAACGGAATGTCTTGTGCCCAGACCGAATTGACAATCATCAAGAGACACGCGAGCAGCACGCCACCGTGGCAGGTCGACACTCTGCAAAGTGAGGAAATGCGCATCGCGAGTTGAATTCAGAATTAGAAAAAAAGCCTCCGACGAACCTCGTCGGAGGCGATCATTTCGCCATGCGGCGAATACTTGCAGATCACTAAGCCACTGCGCTCTTGAGCGCAACCACTTCAAGTGTGGGGTGCCGCAACGTCTAGTGGTTTGTCAAAACTAAAACGGGTTCAATTTGAGGGGAGGGCGAGGCTCCCGCCGAGCCGCTATTTCGATGTGTGCCAATTACCTGAGCGGCTCAACAGGAGCTTCGCCCTCCCGATCATCAACCCCGTTTTTCCTGACAATTCACTAGCCCAGTTCCGACGCGACTATTTCTTTTCGGATTCGGTGTCCTTGGCGGCAGCCTTTGGAGCTGGTTTTGCAGGAGCACTGGCAGTTGGAGCGGCTGGCGCTGCTGGAGCAGGAGCGGCGGCAGCAGGCTTCTTTTCACGATAGGTCTTGATGACGTCGTCGGTAATATCAACACCGGGATCGACAGCCAGCAACAATCCTTCGTTTTTCGGTACGACGATGCTCAATCCGCGCTTTGCAGCGACTTCCTGCAGCACTGGCTTCAGGTCATTGCGGAACTTGGCAATCTGTGACTGCTTGTATTCGCCCAGCTTGGCACCGTATTCGTTCTGAGCACGAGCAAGAATGTTGCGAGCGTTCAGGGTCATCTGACCAACCTGCTGCTTCGCTTCTTCTGGAATCTCTTCAGGCTTCTTCGTGGTCAGATCGATTCCAAGTTCTTTTGCCTTGGCATCAATTTGTCCCTGGAAGTTGTTCTGAGCGGAAACGAGCTGCTGCTGGACTGAGCTCGCGGTCATCTTGTACTGTTCGTCCATCTCAGCTTTGCGACCGGTTTCGGCGGCAACCTTATCCAAATCGACAACGGCGAGACCGCCTCGCGACGTGGCAGGGGTTGAACCCGACGAGCCACAACCCGTCATCAATGCCGTGACTCCGGTCAACGCGAGACAAATACCAAGCTTGCGCATCCAAAACTCCTTCTTTGAAAGGCGGGTGGTAGGCTGAAATTGATCAGCAAGTTGCCGGGAAGTTAGGACAAACGCAAAAACGCGTAAAGTCCAAGATTCGCTTCCAAATCAAACTTTTCGCGCCGATTGTGCAATTCTGATCAGATTCGGCCCAAAGATGGGTGGGACGTACGGTGGGACAAAGTCCATGTTACCCGGGAGATGTCGCAATCATTGGCTGTTTGTGGGCTGAAGGCCCACGAGAACAAAGCACAGGGCTTGAGCACTGTGGAGACGGAGAGCGCAGCGCGTACCGGCTGATGGGGTGATTTTGGAAACATGTCGTTGAAACAGATTTGTTTGGAAACACCTCGATTTCGAGTCGCGCCATCAGCCGCTGGGCGCTAGCCGGCGCTAGCCCACGGTTCGAATCGTCGCAAACGGTATCGACTAAGGCGCGAAGTGAGCACATCAGAAAAGCATGGAGGGACAAGCGGCGCTTCGCCGCGCTGGTCCACCAGCATTTCTCAACGACTCCACATGGTGGGCCTGCGCTCGAAGCGAGTTCGTCCCACCCTGCTTTGAAAAAAGCAATTGCCATATGGCTCGGACTGGAAAGCTGTGATGCGATCCGTTTCAATTCCAAACTGGAACTAAGTCAGGACTTGTTTCTGGGATTGGGTATCGTTGTGGGATTTGTTTTTTCTCCTTCACTGATTCAACCCAGGCCGGATTCTCAGGCGTGACACGGAATGGGATGGCAGTTTTCGATACGTGAAAAAAAGAGGTCTTCATGTCGACTGATGCAACACTCCCCCGTCCGGGAACTGCCACATTCATGGGGCATCCCAGCGGATTGTTTCTGCTGTTCTTCGTCGAAATGTGGGAACGCTTTTCGTACTACGGCATGCGTGCACTGCTGGTCTTTTACATGACCAAAGGTTTTCTGAACCTCAACGACAAAGCGGCTTATGCCATCTATGGAGCCTACACGGCACTGGTATACGCCACACCCTTCATTGGCGGGATGCTGGCTGACAAACTACTTGGAGCTCGTCGCGCGGTGGTTCTTGGTGGAATGCTGATGGCGGCTGGCCACCTGCTGATGACGTTCGAGGACAAGACCGCATTTGCAGTCGCCCTGGCACTGCTGATTTGTGGCAACGGTTTCTTTAAACCGAATATCTCGACCATGGTCGGGGCCATGTATCCTGCGGGTAGCCCCAGTCGTGATGGCGGTTTCACGATTTTCTACATGGGAATCAACCTGGGTGCTGCGATGTCGCCGCTGATCTGCGGGTATATCGGCGAGACATTCGGTTGGCACTACGGATTCGGATTGGCCACTATTGGCATGCTCGCAGGCCTGATGACATTCGTCGTCAACCACACCATCGCACGCGTTCTGATTGGACTGACGGCGGCCCTGACGGCAGGGAGCATGTTTCTGTTCCACATGAGTGATGTCCTGCAACTGGTGGTTAACGTCCCCGTCGCAATCGCCTTGCTCGTCGCGGCTTTTATCGCCATCGCAGCACTTGCCGGGGGAGGACTTCCCGACGATGTTGGACGCCCTCCGCACCCCGAACGATCGATCGTCCCTGTGTACATCGGGACGGCGATTGCGGTACCGCTGGCAGCGATTCTGGTGCTGAGGTCCGAACTGGCGGGCTACCTGTTGACTATCTTCAGTGTGATTGCGCTGGGCACATTGCTCTACGACACGCTCAGTGCTGAAAAAGTCGAACGTGAGCGGATGTTCGTCGTCCTGACGTTGACCTTCTTCTCGATGCTCTTTTTCGCCTTTTTCGAACAGGCAGGAAGCTCTGTCAGCAACTTCACAGACCGGAATATCGATCGGACTGTTGGAGGAACCGTGCTGACTCAAAAAGATGTCGGACGAAAGCTGGAAAAACTCCCCGTCACATCCGCACTGCTCGGCAGATCGGTTGCCGGACGGAAGTGGAAATTGAAGATGGTCGACATCGCACAGTCTGTTGCGAGAACCACAATTGTCGAAGCTCCTGAAAACGCGACGGAAGCCGAGATCCAGAAGGCCGTCAACATTGCCATTCTCAAGGGAGTAGATGAATTCTGTAAATCCGAAACCGCAGCAGAGACCAAGTCTGAAAAACCCGCCGCAAACGAGGAAAAGCAGGAACCTGCGAAGGAAGAGCCCAAAAAGGCCGCCGCAACCGATCTGAACTTGCAACTGCAACGAGCTTTCCTGGCAAAAGAGATGAAACCGTACCTCGAATCCGTCGAGGTCAACGAAGAAATGATCGGAATGAAAATTGATGGTCGCGAAGTGAAGGCCAGTATGTTTCAGGCCGCGAACCCGATCTTTATCATGATTTTCGGAGTTCCCCTCGCGATGGTCTGGTCTTTCCTGGCGACGTACCGCTGGGAACCCAATACCGCCGTCAAGTTTTCGCTGGGACTGCTGCAACTGGGATTGGGATTTGGGGCGTTGTGGCTGGGAACTCAATCCTGCACCAAGTACGGCATTGTCGCCATGGAATGGTTGCTGCTCGGGTATCTGTTACACACTGTTGGAGAGTTGTGCCTGTCGCCAGTCGGCTTGTCCATGGTGACAAAACTCTCTCCTCAACGTATGGTCAGCACAGTCATGGGCGGTTGGTTCCTGGCTTCCGCACTGGCAAACTTTCTGGGAGGAATGATCGCGTCATGGACAGGTGTCGGAGAAGAGGGTGAGGAAGCTGTTTTTCCTTTGCCAATCGAATCTGTTCATGTTTATGGCGACGTCTTCGCTTTCATGGCAATTGCGGGCTGCGTTTCGGCTCTTGTCCTCTTCATTCTCTCACCACTGCTGGTGAAGTGGATGCACGGTCAAGAGGCAGCAGGGGGACATTGATCGGCGGAGCGTGGCAGCGGTCGCGAACGGTCGACGCATGCCACGCGAATCCTAGACACATACGTCGGCCAGCTCATCGTCGCCGCCTGAAATTGCGTTCAGATCATCAGATGTGATCCGGGGACAAGAATGTTCCGGCTGATGAATGGAAAACTGGACGACAGGCCGCTGACACCCGGCTAACCGCGATTTTTTTTTGGATGTAGGAGTAGACGAAGTTATGGCACTGGATCGAACTCGCAGTCAGGCTCATTTTGCTCGTGCTCAGAAAGTGATCCCGGGGGGCGTCAACAGTCCTGCCCGGGCGTTTGGCGGCGTCGGAGGCACTCCCGTCGTGATGGATCGGGCTGATGGCCCTTATTTGTACGACATCGATGGCAATCGCTTTATCGATTACATCGGTTCCTGGGGTCCACACATCCTGGGACATCGCCATCCGGCGGTGATCAGCGCGATTCAGGCGGCCCTCGAAAAAGGGACGAGTTTTGGTGCCCCGTGTGAATTGGAAACTGAACTCGCCGAGTTGGTGATCGACGCCGTTCCCTCCATGGAAATGGTCCGGATGGTGAACTCGGGTACCGAGGCAACGATGAGTGCCATTCGAGTCGCTCGAGGCTTCACCGGCCGAAGTGTCCTGGTGAAATTCACGGGGTGTTATCACGGGCACGTCGACAGCCTGCTGGTCAAGGCGGGTAGTGCCGCGTTGACGCTTGGAACTCCTTCCAGCCCGGGAATCCCTGCAGGATGCACCGCCGATACGCTTTGCCTTGAGTACAACGATTGCCAGCAATTGCAGGATCTTTTTGCCCGTCGCGGCAACGAGATCGCCTGTGTCATTCTGGAACCTGTCGTCGGCAATATGGGAACGGTGATCCCGACGAGCGAATTTCTGTCGACGCTTCGTTCATTGTGCGATCGACATGGGACCGTCCTGATCTTCGACGAAGTGATGACGGGATTCCGAGTTGCTTACGGAGGTGCTCAAGGGAGATTCCAGATCCGCCCCGATATGACGACTCTGGGAAAAATCATTGGCGGTGGCCTGCCCGTTGGTGCGTATGGGGGACGGCGTGACATTATGAGTGTCGTCTCACCACTTGGACCGGTGTACCAGGCAGGAACGCTGTCTGGAAATCCCGTGGCCATGGCCAGCGGTATTGCCACACTGAAAACCTTGAAGGGGACCAATCCGTACCCTCGGCTTGAGCAGGTGACTGGCGAACTGACATCAAAACTGTCGAAACTCGCCACGACTGCGGGTCTGGACCACACGGTACCGCAGGTTGGCAGCATGTTCACGCTGTTCTTCAACCCCGAGATCGTCACCAATTACACAATTGCAGTGAAGAGCGATACCAAGCGGTTCGCCCAATACTTTCACGGGATGCTGGAACGCGGAGTCTACCTGGCGTGCAGCCAGTACGAGGCCAACTTTGTCTCCGCAGCCCATTCGGAATCGGACCTGCAGGCGACATTACAGGCCGCAGAAGCGGTCTTCAGCGAGTTGAGAAAGGTTTAGCGTTTTGCCAAAGCTGAAACGGGGGTTCAATTTGATGGGAGGGCGAGGC
>CAXBSB010000219.1:0-12857 GCA_963977965.1 uncultured Schlesneria sp. | reverse complement strand
ATCTTGATCGCGAAGCGATCACAGATCGTAGCCGGGGGTTGCAGCGAAGCGGAAACCCCCGGAACGGAATCGCCTTGTTAATTAAAAGCATCCCGAAGGGATGCCAGAAAACTCGACTTCACTGCTAATAAAGTAGCATGTAACCCAAGAATTCGCTCAACGGGGATTTGAGGGAAGTCAATCAAAAAACGACGTGTACCCCTTGATGTTGTGAACCCGTTCGGTATGGCGCGATCTGGCATCCCTTCAGGAAGCTTTGCATTGGCACGTTCTTCGATCCGGGGGTCGAAGCTTCGCTCTGACTCCCGGCTACGATCTGCGACGCCTTCAGCGTCACATGATAGCCAACTCACGAAAAATAGATGAGACTCAGACACACCAAGTTGATCTCGGTGGGAGCGGGTTGCTTAAAACTTCATTCTTGCAATCAGCCCATCAGTTCGGGGATTGGCTTGCCGTGATCGACAACCGGAGTCGGGCGACCGTTGAAGTCCTTGATCAAGGTCCGTGCGGCGTCGATTCCCAAGTGATGATAAATCGTTGCCAGGAAATCTCCCGCGTTACAGATCCGCTCGGTCGAATCTTCGCCTCGCTTATCTGTGGCACCGATAAACCGGCCAGTCTCAATTCCGCCACCGGCCCAGATGTTGGAAAACGCTCGCGGCCAGTGATCTCGGCCTGGCTGCATTGTTCCGGCTGGGGCACTGGCGTTGCCTTCCCCAGTACTCGCGGCGTAGCTGATTTTCGGAGTCCGACCAAATTCACCTGTCACCACCACCATCACTCGCTTGTCGAGACCCCGTTCGTAGATATCTTCGATCAATGCCGTGACGGCCTGATCATAGGCCTCGGCTCGAAACTTCATCGCGTCGAAGACGTGGTGGTTAACAGCATGGTCGTCCCAGTTTTGAACTCGACCGCACAATGGTCCACTCAGGCTGGTCGTCATCACTTCGACCCCCGCTTCGACCAGTCGGCGAGCCATCAGCAGTTGCTGCCCCCAGGCATTTCGGCCGTAACGGTCACGAACTCGAGGATCTTCGCGAGTTAAGTCGAACGCTTCCTTTGTCCGCGGGTTGGTGAGCAGCGTCATCGCCTGAGTTTCGAACTCATCGAGAGCCGCCAGTTCCCCTTGCTGGTCGAAGGCTCGTTCCAAGGTATCCAGATTCTGCCGCAACGTAGACCGACGTCCCAGGCGTCGTACTTCGTTCGCATCCGACAATCCGATATTGGGGACGGTAAACGACGGCTGATTGGGATCTCCGGAAACAACAAACGGAGAATAGGCATCACCCAGGTATGCTGGCCCGTTGTATTCCAGAGGCGGATTGATGCCGACATACGGTGGAATCGGTGACTGTCGCGGCCCGTTTTGAGACCGCAGGTAATTGGTGACGGTCATCCAGTCGGGATAACGAGGTTTGGGTTTATCGCGAGTATCAGGGTCGCCCGACAGCAACTGCATGGATCCCGCCGGATGTCCCCCCGCTCCTTGCCGCATCGACCGCAGCACTGTGAACTTGTCGGCAATCGCGGCCTGGCGAGGCAGCAACTCGGTGAAGTTCAGCCCCGGAACCTTGGTTGGAATGATTCCGAACGGCCCGCGGTATTCGCTCCCTGCATTCGGCTTTGGATCGTAGGAATCAATGTGAGATAGCCCGCCCGGCTGCCAGACCATGATGACGGCCGTCTTTTCAGAACTTTTCGCGGATTCGCCTGCGAGCACGCTCTGCTGAGCCCGCAGTCGTAGAATTCCGGGCAGGCTCAGTGTTGCAAACCCCGCCAGACCAGTCCGGAGGAATGCACGTCGGCTGGTCCCCAGATCGAATGGACCACGACAGTGCTGAGCAGGTGTGTTGTGAGATTGGCTCATTTCTTCTCCGCTGGATTAACGCGAATCGCAATGGGTTCTGATACGACAATGTCGACGATGTCTCTCGGCTGGGCGACTTGAGTTGCCTTCTTCACTTTATCGGCAGCAGCCGCCACGGCCGCCGCGGCAACTTTTTGACGTGCGGTCGCCATTTCCACAGCTTTATCCACTTCGGGCTTCTTTTCCGATGTCGCTGATTTTGCGGCTTCAACAAGTTGCTTCAGTTCCGCGTCAATTGCAGCAGCATCCTGTTCGGCCTTCTTTTTCTCTTCTTCGGCCGACACGACTGCATCGGGACGATGTCGATACTTGGCAACCGCACCTCCATAGAACGCGATCAGATATTCGCCAGGTGGCGTCTTCAGTGCGGCCAGATCCAGAACTGCCTGCGATGAATCGGCGGTCAACGGCAGGTTGAACGCAGGATTGCGATCAAAGCCTGCTCCGATGGTTCGCAGTTCCATGGTGGCTCCTGAAAACTCGCTACGTCGGGTGATCGCCAGGGGAATTGTCAGCTTTTCTCCGGCAGTCACCTGCAACATTTCCTTCGATGCAGGAGCCACTGAAAGCGGGGTGAACTCCAACCCACTCACTGAAACCGGAACATCAGCCATCAATCGCGGGACTGGAACTTCGTTCCATGCATCGGGAATTGGCCAGGACATTGATGCCAGCCGGCACGGACGAACAACTGCGGACCCGTTAATGACGGCCCTTCCCTGGAAGTTCGCACTTCCGATTGCTCGCGGCGCGTTCTGATGTGCCGAGATCAGCATCAGCCCGCGAGACTGCCCGGCTGGAATCTTCAGACCGTGAGCCGTCACTCCCTCAGGAAGTCCGTCCATGACAAGATCAATGTCACCATCAAATCCATCACGTCGCATGGCGATCACTTCCAGAGCCATTGTTGCCCCGCCCCGCAGTGAAATGGGCTTCGACAAGGCATTGCGGTCACCGTTTCGCAATTCCATATGCAGCGCCCACGAAACCAGTGCGAAGTCGGGAGCTGCTTTGCGAATCACCATGCGATAGATATTGCGAGGATTACTGCGAGTTCCCCCGAAAAGATCCGTCAACTGCAATCGATAAACCCCATCCTCTTTGATCACAAGTTTACCGAGCACATCCGACGTTCCCGCGTTGTACGGAGGGCCGTCATACGCGTAACCATTACTCGAGACTTTGACAGGACTCGGAATATCACTGAACTCTGCGACATCGGTCAGCTTTTCACCGTCTGCGGTTCGCACCACCTGCTGAACCAGAACGGCAGGATCTGTGGATAATCCAAATCGCTCGGATGCAACTTCCACCCACCATTCTTCGCCCTTTTTGGCTTCGAATTCGTATAGATCGACGTCAGCAGCCGGGAAGAAACTTCCTGCGATGTCACAGGGAAGAGTGATCTTTTGTGCCTTGGCACCAATGTTATTGGGCTCAACCTCTGCAAGTTCCGCTTGAGCGGCAACTCCTTGAGGCGGCCACGAAAATGAATTGACGGTTTTCGTGGTAGGCTGGCGCACGATTGGAGCCCCTGCGGGAAGCTCCCACAGACCGAGGCGATAGAAATACTCGACGCCACCTTTGAAGGTCAGTTCATGAACCTTAAGGACGTAACGCCCGTCATCAGGTACGGCAAAATCGAGGACGCCACCGCGTCGCTCAACTAGAAGATCGCGACCGGCCGCATCTGCGACGATGACAACCGCGTCGAGCTTCGAGTCGATTCCTCGAGTGGCACAGTCGACAATCAAACGCTGGCCTTTCTTCGCGTTGAAGATGTAATGATCAACGGCGCGGTTTGTCATGGACGCATTCGTTACCGAATTGACGTCAATTTCCATCGCTGTTGCCAGTGTTGTATTTGGCTTCGTTCGGACGTTTTCTGTCAGCGATCCGACCGAGAAAACTCGGGAAGAAGAAATCCCGAGTCGCGTCATCGCGCGTGCCTCATAAAGGCCAACGGGGCAATCGGCCGGGATGGTGATCACGTATTTGTTCGGTTCAGGCTGACCGGCAGCATCCAGTTTCTGAGCGGTTGTAATGCGACGATCGGAAAACGCCAGTTCACCGAGTTCGTCTAAGTTTTCTCCGCTGATGGTGATTTCAAACTGAGTCCCGGCCTTGCCACCCATCGGCATCGTCGTCAGCAGCCGTGGAGCGGGCAAGCAGACGGATTGAGCAAAGACGTCGGTCGTCACTGCTGCCAGAAACAGGCTGCAGATAATCAAACTACGACGAATTGCTGCTCGTACGCGGCGGGAAATCGCAGAATTATCGTTACTGAAAATCGAGGTTGTCATCATATGCCTAGTGGTTGAACAGGAATTCTTTCGCATTGATCAACGCCCAGATCAGATCCTGGATGTTTTCTCGACTCGCCTTCTGGGCATCGACAGGCTTGCCTTCAAGATCCAGACGCTGCTCGGTCAGGTAATTGAGCGAGGTTTTCAGTTCCTCAGCACGCGGTTCGCGTGAAAACGCGACCAGGTAGAGTTCACGAATCTTCGCTTCGGCCGGTCGATCTTCTTTTGACAGACGTTCCGCTCGACCTGCCGGATGACTGAGCTTGGCCTTGATATCCCCGGCATTAATCAGATGCAGACTTTGAGCAAGGCTGGAGGATTGTACTCGCTCACATTCGCACACGCTTTCCCCTTCCGGTCGACCGAAGACTCGCAGGAACGGAATTGAGCGATTATAGCTGTTGTCCGGCAGTGCGACGGCTCGAGTTCCCGGCGGAAGGTTCGCAAAGTCTGTTTGCGTCGTCGCCAGATAGTCGATTGCATCCAGTAAAACTTCGGCCTGTAGGCGTCGCGGATAGTAGCGCGAGTAGTTCTGACGATCGACAATGTTGTGTTGGTTGGGCGTCGAGCTGAGCTGGTAAGCATTCGACCGCGTGATCACTCGAACCAGTTCCTTCAGATCGAAACCGCTCGTGATAAAGTGCTTTTCGAGAGCGGCCAGCAATTCCGGGTTGGTCGGCGGATTCGAGTCACGAATGTCATCTTCCGGTTCAATCAAGCCTCGCTGGAAGAAGTGCTTCCAATACCGATTAACCAGTGACTTGGCGAAGAACGGATTCGTCGGTGAACTCATCCAGTCTGCCAGTTTCAGACGTGGATCGACGTCTGCCGGAATCTCGGGAATCGCGTCACTCAATGCCGCAGGCTTCAGGGCAATCCCTGATTTGATGTTGGTTGCTGCAGCGATCCCTCGCTTATGGAAGATCAGGTCTTCACCACGTGTCGACGAGGGTTTACGTCCCACCTGGCTGAAGAACGCGGCCAGAGAATAGTAGTCGTTCTGACTCCATCGTTCGAACGGATGGTGATGACATTGTGCACATTGCATTCGTACTCCCAGAAACAACTGGGCCACATCTTCGATCTGGTCCTTCGGCTCTTTGACTCGCTTGTACCAGGCGACCGGCGGGTTATCGATGACGGTACCGGTCGCTGCGAGTAGTTCACGGACGAATTGATCGTACGGCTTGTTCGCCAGGATGCTGTCGCGAATCCAGGCGTGGAAAGCGAAGTTGGAAACGATATCGCTGGTATCGTCGCGGCGATTCTTCAGCAGATTTGTCCATTTGCTGGCAAAGTAGTCCGCGTAATCGGGACTCTTCAACAACTCGTCGATGGCATGATCACGCTTGTCGGGCGAGTTGCTGGCCAGAAAAGCCGCCGTCTCTTCTGCCGTAGGCAATCGGCCGCCGATATCGAGTGTCACTCGTCTCAAGAATGTCGAGTCATCACAAACCGGTGAAGGCGGGATGCCCAGTTCCTTCAGGTTTGCGAAAACCGCATCATCAACAAAATTGCGCGACGGCGGAACCTGTTCGACGGGTGCTCCCAGCGGGATCGCGACATTAAAAACAGAGATCCGCCCCTGGTAACGTACCATGATTGCGACTTTGCCAGTGATGTCCTGCACTTTGACAAGACCATTGTCACTGACATCGGCCATGGCTTTGTCGTTTGACTCGTAGAGGGCCTGTTGAGTCACGTCGCGCTGGGAACCGTCGGAATAGCGAGCGATCACTTTCAGTTGCTGTTCCTGGTGTCGCTTTAACGTTTTTCGGTCAGGCTGGATTTCGAAATCAACAAACCTGGCAACCTTGTCGGAATCGTTATTCGCCCCTTGGCGGATCCATTCTTTCAGCAGCGCGTAGCTCTCCGACGTGTGACTCAGCCGCACGCCCCCACCGTGAGGAACCTGGCCGGAACCTTTTAGTAACAAAAGACTTCGTTCAGGAACGGCAGCAAACAGCCTGCGGCCTCGCCCTTCCTTGACCAGGTGCTCAAAGTCTTCCTGAATTTCAAAGCCAAGCAGCGAGAGTTGAAAGCCGTTCTGGCCTCCCCCCGCCTTGGCGTGGCAAACGCCAACATTGCAGCCTGCCTTGGTGAGGATCGGAACTACGTCATTGACGAAACTGACCGGTCGTTCCTGTGCTCCGGCAAATTGTCCAGCAAACATCAGAGCTGCGACGAGGAGCAATCCAGCAGTTCGAAGATATTGAAATCCTGTTCGGTGCATGCCGTTTCCGCTCAAGGACAATCCCGTTCAACGTACAAGCAAACTCTACCTTGCCGAGCAGCGGAGACTGGCCCGAATTCCGCACAAATCCGACGATTCATCGTACTCTGTTTATGCGACCTTTGTCAATGAGCATCAGCAAGTCGCAAGTTGATACGAATGAACACGTTGCGATCGTGAATCTATTCAGGCTAAAGTGGCGAAATCACATCTGTCGCTGGTGTCGGCTTCGGTGGAACCTTTCGCATAGACTTCGCCGGAACTGGTTTTGACCGCTTGACGACTTGTTGTTCCACGTTGGGATTCACCGGAAAGCTGCGAAACGTGTCGTGGTAGGCATGTAAGCCCAGGCCGACCTGCCTGATTCGCGCATCCGTCTGCAGTCGACGTGCCTGCTCACGCCTGATGAGTATCGATGGAATTCCGACCGACAGCAGCAAGAGAATCAGTAACGCGACGACGATCCTGTCCATCGAACGTGGCCATACCAACTGCAGTATCCACTGAATACCCGACTTCATCGGACGGCCCTGAACACGTTCATGGACGGTTGTTTGAAGTAACACCAAGAAGGCCTGGTGCAGTTTGATGCACGAGACCGCACTGCGACTGCTTTCCATTTCATGACAGTTATACGCGAAATCCGTTATGATTTCCCGTGTGAAAGAGTTCATCAGAAAATGAGTGACCCATCCGAGAATGCCGTCGATCCAGAACGTCTCGATGAATTGCTTCTCGCAATTCAATCCGATGACGCTGCGCGACGTGATGAGTTACTCCGAGAACACCCTGAGCTTCATTCGTGGGTCGCCTGCCTGAATTCGCTGAACGTGTTTGTGACCAGTCCTGCCGCCACCGGATCGAACGAGGTCGGGCCTGAGTTCGCCCCTGCACTCGTACATGGGCTTTCATCGACATCTGGCACGGCACCATCCGAAAACGGCAAATTTGGTAAGTATGACCTGCTGGGAGAAATCGGTCGCGGAGGAATGGGGGTTGTCTACAAGGCTCGCCAACGTGACCTGAATCGCGTCGTCGCTCTGAAAATGATTCTGGCGAGTGAATGGGCTTCGTCAGAAGAGATCACGCGGTTTCAAGCCGAAGCACGTGCTGCGGCACGATTGAGGCACCGAAATATTGTCGGGATCTTCGATGTTGGACAGGAACAGGGGCGGCACTTCTTTGCCATGGATTTTGTCGAAGGACAGAACCTGTCAGAGATCATTGCTCACCGACCTCTTCCCCCCGATCGCGCTGCCCGCTGGATGATTTCCATCGCTAAAGCAGTCGATCACCTGCATTCTCAAGGGCTGATTCATCGCGACTTGAAGCCATCGAACATTCTGATCGATTCCGACGATGAGCCGATGGTCACAGATTTCGGCCTAGCGAAGGTCTTCGATACCGATGGCGGCGGAACTCGAACTGGCGCGATTCTTGGAACCCCCAGCTACATGTCACCCGAGCAGGCATCGGGGCGGAATTCCCAGGTGACAGCACGCAGCGACATCTACAGCCTTGGAGCCATGCTGTATGAGATGTTGTCCGGTCGCCCGCCGTTTCGGGAAGAAAATCCACTCGACACCCTCGTTCAAGTTCTCGAAGGTGAACCGACTCTGCTGCGTAATCTTGTCGCCACGATTCCGCAGGAACTCGAACTGATCTGCTTCAAGTGCCTGGAAAAGGATCCGAAGCGAAGGTACGCGACCGCTGCAGAACTGGCGGATGATCTCGCGCGATTTCTACGGCAGGAACCTGTGGAGGCGCAGGCAGGTGGACTGTTCCAGGCGACTCAGCGGTGGGTGCGCCGACAACCGAGCCTTGCCTGCCGCGTCGCTGTTCTGGCTGCCTGTATTGTGATTATCAACCTGTACTATCAGGCAAGCGGGACTGACCTCGCGTATCACCTTCGGGTGATGTCATTACTTGGGCTCTGGACGATCATGTCGATCATCTGGCAGCAGCTTTTGAACCGAGGCAATCTCGCGACGACTTCACGAGTGGGAACAATGCTGACGGATTCTTCGATCCTGACAGCGTTATTCCTTCATGCGGATAACACGAATGGAACGCTCGTAATCGTCTACGCATTGTTAATCGTTGCGTCAGGCCTGTGGTTCCAGGAGCAACTCGTGTGGTGGTCGACGGGGATTTCAGAAGTGGCATTTTTGCTGCTGATTATCAACACACCGAGCCTGCGTGATCCCTGGCACTACCCAATCCTTGCATCAATCACGTTGTTGACGATTGGTGCTGCCACCAGCTTTCAAGTTCATCGAGTCCGAGCACTCAGCCGGTTCTACGAACAACGGCGACTGTGACGATCGAGTTCGTCATTCTTTGGATGAATCTGGAAGATCCAGAATCGGCAAACCGAGACCTCGGCGGTAATCCGCCTTCAGTTTTTCGGCGCCAATCCGAGTCACGATCTGCTCGAACTCGGACTGCAACTGCTGGCACATCTGGGCGGGATCCAGTTCCGCAGCCAGTAGTTTTCCCAGCACCGACGAGGTTACCTTGCGGAACTCAGCCGCTTCAGGAACCGGAATGTCGGCGACAAGTTGACCGTCTCGAAGCGTCAGTGCACTGGCATCCACCGAGCGGCTCATTTCTTCGACAGTCAAACCCGTTTCGTACCAGCTTGTCGCTGTCGAAGTCTGTGATTCCCGGCATACCGATTTGGGCAACGCCGCCCAATTGGATTCAAATGATTCGCCTACCAGATTTGACAGCAGATGCCAGGCGGCTGCATCGCGAGACTCTTTCGGAAGACTGACCCCAATCGCCAAACCGTCTGAGCCGCAGATGCCCGGCGCATGGACGGTTTGGAGTGAATCCCACCGTTTTGAGTTTCGATTGTAGACTTTGTTCGATCCAGGAAGTCGACAGATCCCAACTTCCATCGCCGGACGAGAATCTCCAGCCGTCTTGACATTCGCAATTGGCTCAATCCCGATTGCCAAAGCTGCTCGGCCTTGAAGAATCTGTTCCCGACAATCTAAGGGAGTGAGTTCCACGATGCTGACGGGCATCTTCTTCCAGGCTCGAACGGCCACCTCAGTGGCCTCAATAAACCCCGCGGTATCCAGAGTCGGCTTTCCCGAATCCAGATCAAACCAGACGGAGTAATTCTCGGGATGCTTGGTAAAAGCGAGCGAACGAGCGAAAAACAACGTCGCGCGATGATCGGCTGCGTGCGGTTCGACAACCGTCAGACCGGGAGCCCATGTTTCGAGCGTATCAATCAGATCCTGGTAGTCTTTCCACGTTTCCGGGGGCTTGCGTCCCGCCTTCTTCAACAGATCGGCCCGGTAGTAACAATGAAGCACAGGGGCCGAGATCGGAATCGCCGCCGGCACACGGTTTCGTTTGACGACATGCTCGCGAAGTCCTTTGAAAATGTCCTTCGTGTCAAACCCATTCGATTCAATGGGGGCCAGGTGACGGTCAATTTCGGCGAGCTTTTGCAGTGGGAACAAAACGATCCGGCCACCGGATTCCGGGGCGATTGCGAGCTTTGATTCCAGTGATTCCGATTCAGTTCCTGAATACTCACTCCAGCGAATCGTTGCACCGGTTTCATCCATCCACTCATTGAGAGTCACTTCCCACAGTGCGGGAAGCTTCAACGAGGCGGGCATAACAAGTTCAACTTCCTGCCCTCGAAACGGTTTTTCCGTCTGAGTCGGTTTCGGCTTGGTATCAGCAGGGCACCCAGTTAATACCGTGATGCCGAAAAGGATCAGAAAAGATAAACGAAACCTGGCAATTCGAAAGATTCTCGACGTCATGATTCCACTTCACGGTCGGCAGACCCGTTTTTACTGGCGCGATATCGCTTGATTTCATCCTCGATCTGCTGGCGTTCTTGCCGCAAACGCGTCTGCGACACGCGGGCATAGGCAACGGTCATTGCAGCATCAGTCAGTGCCAGAATCACCATACCAAATACAGCCAGAAGAACGGCGATCCAGTATACGAAAAACAGCCCAGGGTGTGCACGAAAGAAGAAATCCAACTGGTCACCCAGGGGAATCGCGATCCCCAGCGCAAACAGCAGCACGCCCACCATCAACCGGGAACGGATCTGGCGATCCATGTGCGCGTATGCCGCCTCGTCCATCTTCGGGTTCAGGTTCAACTGCCGATGACACCACCACTGCCGAAGGATATGAACCGTCGCAGCGGCAAGCAGAAACGCCCCCACCAGCAATGCAGGAAGAGTCTGAACATCAATGCGAACGGGGAATGGAATCATGCCGGAATTCTACCGACAGAGGCCATCTCTTCCCAGTTGAAATCCCCCCAGCGTGCAATCCACGACGTTGAAATGAATTCTCTATTGTGCGATCGAGCGGATTTCGAGTCACAATGGTCGCATTCGAACACCGGGGGCTTTCGCGGAGCCGTTACCGAAAATTGGGGGCTTCAAACTTTGGCTGCTTGACCTGCCCCGTCGATGTGATACTGCTGAGGGGGGTTGCCTTCCAGGCAGCGACGACTGGGGCGGTGACACGACTTCCAACTGTGTGGACCGTGTCTGCTGAAGAACTGGCAACTTGCTGCCCTGTTTTCACCACGGTTGCTGCCGCCTGAGGAATTCCTGTTCTTTCGAACCACTCACCCGTGTCTTTGTGCTTCTGTTCTAAGTGTTTCATTGCATCTTTGGCTGCAGGCGAGTGATGGGTGACGGCCACTGTCGGCTTTGCAAGTTTTCCCATCCCAAGTGGCCCCGGGTGCCCGAACTTGACGGTGATGTATTCGGTACGAAATTCATAGACGATTCGATCGCGGCGGTAATGAATGCGTGGAGAACCTGGAGGTAACAGAACGTCCACATAGGCCTGCTCTCCTGTCGCAGGGTTCTGAACTGCCAGCACGGTTGGCCCCCCCTTGAGCATTGGTGCCTGAAAGTCGCGGTCTCCCGTATAATAGTACCGATGCACGATGATGGTCGGGGGGATCTCGATCTGCTGACTTCCATCCGGTGAAGGAAGCACCAGGGCTCGTGGCTTTCCTTCAGGATCAACACGAGGATCCAGAATCTCAAGCTCATCCGCGGGCGGAACATTCGGTTGCACACGTGTGTGTGAATGGTGAAGAAGGTCACCAGCCACTGCGATCTGGTTCCCACACAGGGTTGCTGTCGCAACAAATGCCAGGCACATCGTGTGCAATGAAACCAAACAGCGTGGCATAGTCATTCTCCAGAACTACAACAGTCTGTAGGGTGAATCTGTTTTCGAAGTCCATCGTCAACGCGTACTATTCATAACGAAATTCCACTTCGATTCGATCTGCAAGTGGTAGACGTTGTAATTGATCATCAGACAATTTGAATGAGACGCTGTGTCGGATACTCGTATCGCGTTCGACCCAGAACGGGGGGACATTGAACTGGAACAGCTCAGGTTGCCCTACGCTGGCGGTACGAAACGGATCTGCGGTCTTTGCCATACCGTAAGCGCGAAGCCCGACATGGAACTTGTTGCGAAGAAAACGGGTTGCCGGTGTTGCCTGGCGAGCCGTTTCACTCTCGATAAATGGCTTTTGTGCAGCGACCAGATTAATGGTCCCATTTCCATTTTCATCGATCCAGACAGAAATATTCGACAATGAGCAATGGTCGACAGATAGTTTCTTGTCGACAACTTGCCAGACACGCAGGCGTCTCTGTGGAACGCTCGCTGCCAATGAAGAATTTGCAACTGCGTTCGCTTGCTCCAGAAACAGCGTTGCCGCCGTTTCACGGACATCAGCGCTGCTGGGATTCCGAGTCTGGAAATCATAGCAGGCCGGTAATTCACATCGAACCTGCGCCCGCCGATGGTAGGGAAACAAGTTTCCAGCCAGTACTGTTGACGAGCCGAACAGCAAGACGCCCATTCCAAGCATCCGCCGCGAAACTGGAAAGTCGTGGTCATCTTTCATGTTTGATTCCATGTTTCAGTTTGCCTGCGATATTGTTCAATTCCAGTGATTCCCCGATACCATCACTTTTTCTGCCATAGGCTGAATTTCTTAGGCGATTTTGATGGCTCGTCAATCACGGCAGGACGAACATTTTCCTTCGCAGGCGCTGGAACGAATCTGGATGGTGACCCTTTCGGATTGCTGACCAGCTTTGTTGGCGGAGGTGCAGGTAGCGGCGATGACAGCCCCGAATCGATACCAAACGGCTCCAGAGTCTTTTCGGATGACCGACTCATTGGAGGTAACAGGGCCGGCGCAGCGCCTGACTTTCGAACGGGAGCCGATGCCTTGGGAGTACCCGGTACCTGACCACCCTTCAAACCGCGATTCGCTGGTGGAATTGGCTCTTCGACTTTGTAAGTCTGGAGTTCAATGCCCGAGGCGGGTGCTGCTCCAGGAACCGGACTCTTTTGTTGCGCAGTTCGTTCGTGAGGTGACAAGGGCTGAGGTGGTACATTCGACCCGCGCGGTG